>JBBRQO010000001.1:0-272198 GCA_038226325.1 Steroidobacterales bacterium
CGGCCGAAACTTCAATCAGATTGCCCGTGCATAGAAGAGAAGCGGTCCAAAGTAGGCGCTACGAGGCCAATCGTTGGGGTGCCGAAAGGTGGCGGGTCGCGTCGAAATGTGCGTCAACGCCAGCGCCCTAGAAATGCACTCCTAGCTTGAGGAACACGGAGGTGTGGCTCAGTGTGTCGTTCGAGTGGTCGTAGTAACCGGAATCGTCGTAGTAGTGGGCCTGCTGGATGGCCTGCGAGGCGGCACCGATGGCGACACTGAAGTTGTTGTCGATCATATAGCCCACCGAGCCGTCAAGTTTGGCCTGCACCAGATCGATATTGCTCACCTTGGCCGATAGATATGAGACGCGCAGATTGAGCGTGCTGAAGAAACGATCGCTCAACGCCCAATTGAAACCACCCTTCAGACCGCCGCCATTAGCCTTGTACCAGCCATTGCAACTGTAGTTGCAACCATTGAAGTCCTCGCCCAGCCGGTAGTACTGATAGAAGCCTTCGGCATACCAACTCGAACGGCGGCCCATATGGCCGCCATAGCCTAAGCCGGCGGTAAATTGCTGCTCGAGGAACGTGTCGCCATAGTCGCTGACCCGCGCATGCTCGGCGCTTAGGTCGAAGAGAAAGCCGGAGGACGTAACCAGGCGGGCATCCAGCCCAAATTCTGGGCCCGAGTAGGTGCTCGAACGATCGTAGTAGCCGCCGCAATAGCCGGAATAATAGCCGCAGTCATCGTAGTACTGGCTCACGAAGGCACCGCCCGCGTACACAGAGATCGAACTCGCAGGACCTTCAGTAGGCGCCGCCATGGCAGGGTTCAAAGAGAGCAGTGTCGCCGCCAGGGCGAACAGCGCGGTGGCTTTCTTCATTGGATCTCCAGCGTAAATACGGTATTGGCCATATTCGGAGGGTAGGTGGCGAACGGCAACCCGCAGTCGCCGGCAATGAGCAGCGCTTCACACATAATGTCACCGTAATTAGACGAACCACGAAGGGCCTGGAAGCGGTGCGATGAGTTGCCAACCGTCTTCCTAACTGGTTGTCATCAACTCGGTGCGATCAGTGGATTGAAGGCTCCCAGCATTTTGATGGCCAGGATGAGAAGAAGGATCGCGAATCCCCGCCGGAGCACCCGGGCCGGGACTCGAGAGGCAAGCCTCGCACCGAATGGCGCCGCGAGTACGCTGCCGACGCTGAGTCCGAAGAATGCCGGCAGAAACACGTAGCCCACCATCGCGCTGCCTGGGATCGGGGCCGTCTGACAGCTGTAGACGATCGCGCCGAAGATCGACACGGGCAGCCCGATCGTGGTTGAGGTGGCAACGGCGCGGACCATGGTGTGGCCGCGACTGGCGAGGAAGGGCACCATGAAGACGCCGCCTCCCGCACCGATGAGGCTGCCCGCCACGCCAATGAGCGCGCCAACGAGGCGATAGGTCCAAGCGCCGGTTTCAATCGCTTTATCGGCACGTTTTTTTTCCGGCAACAGCATTCGCGCGGCGATGACGATCAGAAAACCACAGAAGATCGAGCGCAGGGTATCGCCAGTTAGATGGGTCGCTGCAACGCTGCCGAGCGCGACCCCGATCAGGCTGGCCGGGACCGTGGTCTTCACCAATCGCCAATCGACATTTCCCAGGCGGTGATGGGTGACAATCGAGGAGATGGAACCAACGGATACGATCGCCATCGATGTGGCCAGCGCGGTCAGCGGCGCGGCGGCGGGTCCGATGCCGAAGAGCGGCAGGGTCATGGTGAGCAGCGGAACCGCGATCAACGCCATCCCGACTCCGATCAGACCGAGGAGGAGTCCGCCGACTAGACCCGCCGCAAAAAACAAACTTAATGAGATAGTCAGTGACATGGGGCTCTCGGCGGCCCCTACCGGGCCGGCATGCCGGGGCTCGCCGTCGGCCATGCATGGCAGGTGACGCATGCGGCGCTGACGTGCCGCTTTTGATGACAGCCGATGCAACTCGCCATCGATGTCACCGCCGACAACTCCTGCATGGCGGCCAGTTCACCGACAGATCCATGACACGACTCGCACTTCACCCCGGCTTGCACGTGTTTGCGATGCGTCCAGGTGACGCCGGGCAGAATCGTGTAAACACGGACCCACGGGATCGGCTCACCGGAATTTGCGTACGCCGTGAGTTTCTGGATGGCCGGCTTGTCGGTTGCGATCGCCGTATGACAACCCATGCAGACTGATGTCGCTGGAAAAGTCATTTGCCTACCGGGGTCGGGGTTGGTGTGGCAGGTGCGGCAATCCAGATGCAGGGCGGCGACATGTTGTCGGTGGCTGAACGGCAACGGCTGTTCCGGGGCCGGATGCGGTGCGGAATTGACGGGCACGGACAGCGCGGCAGGCGACGCGTGTTCGGCGCGCACCGAGGCCGTGAATAGCAGCGCCACCACTGCAACACCGATGGGCGAATGGCGGGGCTTTCCGCCGATCACAGGCCACCTGACTTGGCGCGCTCGGCACCGATCGCCTGTGGCAGCGACTTGCCATCGTCTTGCAATATTACCGCGGCCGTATTGCGGCCCGGCATGCCGGATATCGAGCCTCCCGGCGCAGTACACGCGCCGGTTTGATAGAGACCGGCAATCGGCATCCGATAGGGCGCGAAGTTACCCCAGCGGTTGTCGAAATGGTGCACGCTGCCGCGCCACATCGCGGGATTCATCCGTTCAATGTCGAGCGGACTCAACAGAAATTGGGCCAGGATCTTTTCCTTGGATAAATTCGAGGTGTGCTTGAAGTAATGGGTGACGATCGTGTCGGCGACGTGCTCTTTGATCGCGTCCCAGCGCTCGGGTCCTTCCTTGAGGTGGTACGGCGCGACGCCCTCGATCTTCAACAGTCCTTGTCCGGCAGGGACTCGGCTGGCATCGAATACGGCGGGATGGACGATCTGTAGCGCGCAGTCCTCGAGGTGCAATTCCCCGCGGGCATCGTCGGAGTTGAGCACAAAGATGCTGTCGGGATTCTGCATGATCGACGCCTCGCAGCTGGACACCGAGCCGCCCGGGGCGAGTGGGTAGCGGGGTGCTTCACTCAGGGCGTAGTGAAACTGGAACATGGCGAGTTCCGGTTGCATCAGTTCGACGCCATCCAGCAGCGCATCGCCCCAGAGTTCGCGGGGCGCCATATCGATCAGGTGCTTGACGTGAATCGTGGAAACTACGCCTTTATCTGCCCGGAACTGACTGCCATCGAGGCATTCCACGCCGTTGCAGCGGCCGTCTTCAATGAGCAGCCGGGTAACGGGTTTGCCGGTCAGGATGACGCCGTTGTGGTCTTCGATCAGACGTCCGAGAGCCACCGTCAACATGCCTGAACCACCCCGGGGAATCGGCCGGCCCGCCATGTGGTCCATCATCGAAAATGCTTGTGCGCCAGAGCCGACGTCGCTGCCCGGCGTGCCGAAGAATCGTCCGCCCGAGAGACTGGCTGCACGCATGTAGCGGCTTTCCCAGACCTGATTGGCCGCGGCATACCCGCTCAGCGCGGCCAGCCTTTGGAAATAAAGCCCGCTGCGGGTCTTCGCGGCATCGGCGGGGGCCATCGCTTTGATACGCTGCCGCTCCGGCGCCAGACGCCGGAAGGTTTCGGCATCCGTCTTCGAGACGCGTGCAATAGTTGCCGCGGTGCGCTCGATGTCATTGTGAAATACGGTGAGGGATGCGCCGTCAAGAAACGGATAGTGCAGGACCACATCCGGATACAGGAGTTCGTAGCCGTAGTGGTCGAGACCGAGCTCGTTGTCGCGCAGGATGGGCGTGCGGGCGATAACACTGTGCGCGCTCGAACACAGATCTTCCTTGAATCCCGGCAGCAGAATTTCCGCGGTTTTGCAGCCGCCGCCGATCATCGCCCGGCCTTCCAACAGCAGCACGCGCTGACCGGCCTTTGCCAGGTACGCAGCACAGATGAGGCTGTTGTGACCCGCTCCGGCGAGCACGTAGTCAAATCGATCAGTGCTCTGGGCACGGGCGAACGCCGCCACCGCCGCCGGCATGAGCGCGGCCGATCTCAAGAAATCGCGTCGGGTGGGAGAAGTCATACTGGGGTCCTAGTTGCGCTGAGGGCGGCCTTGACGCGTTGGGGAGAGAAGGGCATGTCGCGCAGGCGAATCCCCGCGTCGGCGAGGGCATTTCCAAGCGCTGCGGCGGTTGGGCCTTGCGCGGCCTCCGCCACGCCGAGAAACGGCATAAGGGGGCGGTCTACTATGAACACGTCGATCGAATCAGGGACGTCGGCGAAGCGCAGTATCGGGTAGGCACCCCAGTTGAGGCTGGTACGGCCATTCTCGTCGAAGGTCACGCCCTCACCGCTCGTCCAACTCAGCGATTGGATTATCCCGCCTTCGATTTGGTTGCGAACGCCGTCGGGATTCACCGCGAGTCCAACATCGACGGCCGCAACGATCCGGCGGAAGGCGATCCGTCCCGTCGTGCGCTCGAGTTCGATCTCCATCACGATCGAGCAGTAGGCGCCGCTATTTTTGTAGCGCGCAAAGCCCATGCCGCAGCCGCGGCGTGCGTCCCCGGGCGGTCGTGTCGACCAGCCGAAGCGCTCAGCTGCCGACTGCATCACCGCGACTGCGCGCTCGTCCTGCATATGGGCAAGACGCAACGCAAGCGGATCCACCGCGCCGGCTTTGGCGAGTTCATCCATCATGCATTCGATGGAGAATACGTTGACGTGTGCTCCGAGCGACCGTAGTGCGGAAACGCGCAGCGGCATGTCCGGAAGGTAATGGTAGACGACGTGCATATTCGGCAGTGTATAGAGCGGGTTGGAATTCCGATGGCCATCGCCTTCCGGCATTGGGATGGGTGCGCCTTGCGCTGGCCGAAATGACGGCTCTAGCTCACCGCCGATCCAAACGGCACCGGCGCTCTGCGGTCGATTGTTGTGGCGATTGCTCCAAATTTCGTGCCGCCACGACACGATGCGCTGATTCGCATCGAGCGCGGCTTCAAGTTCGGTCGCCATGGCGGGCCCCAGAGGCTCCCAGCCGAATTCTTGTTCACGCATCCACTGCAGGCGAATCGGCCGGCCCGGCATCGCCTTGGCAATGAAGGCGGCGTCGGCGGCGACATCGTCGGCGCCGTTCTGGCCGTAGCACCCGGCACCCTCGGCATGGATGACGTGGACGTTCTGCGGCGCGAGACTCAAGAGTTCGGCGATGAAACGGCGCACATTAAAAATGCCTTGGCTATGCGTCCAGACGGTCATCACTGCGCCGTCGAAGTGCGCCAGGGCGCAGGACGGTCCAATGGAGCCGTGGCTCAACCAGGGGCGTGTATAACGTGCTGTCACCGCGCGCACCGCGACCGCAACCTCGCCATGGGTATCAAGGACCGGGACCTCCTGCGCCGGAAGGCTCTTGAGACTGGCGAACAGATCGTCGCTGAGAAAGACCGGGGCGGACCGAACGGCGGGAGTGCGTTCAAGGTCGCGCATGGCCGTAATCGCAGTCCACTCGTTATCAGCCACGACGGCGATGAAGGAGCCGGCCTGGATCACGTTGAGCACCCCCGGGCGTGTCCTGACGGCGGCGACGTCCGGTAATTGCAATCGTGTCCCTTCACTCGGTCCGCGCACGACCCGGGCGTGGAGCATCCCCGGCGGACGCAGGTCACTCAAAAAGGCGCTTTCGCCGGTCAGTTTTGCCGGGATGTCGAGGCGCGGCAGGGCCGTTCCCATCGTTCGAAATTGTGCGGGACTGCGCAGCGGCACATCGGCCATGGCTTCGACATGCAGCGAGAGCGTCCGCGCGAGTTCGCCATAGCTCACGCGTCGACCGTCCGAATGGCCAAGATGCCCGTCACCGGTGGTCGCAATCGCAGCGGCGCTGGTGCGCCAGGCCGCGGCCGCAGCCTCCGTCAGACGCATCCGCACGTTCGCCGCGGCAATTCGAATGGCGGTGCCGCTGTCTTGCATCGAGTGGCTGCCGGCGGTCAGCCCCTCATCCGGTGTGCGCCTGGTGTCTGCGGTGATGAGTTCAATGCCGTAGGGAGAAACATCCAGTTCCTCGGCGGCCACTTGAGTCAGCGCGGTGCGGATCCCTTGGCCGAGTTCGGCCTTGCCGGTGAATACGGAGATATGGCCGTCGCCGTCCACGCGGATCCAGGCGTCCAGCCAAGGTGTGGTCTTGAGCGACGAGTGAGTCTCGGCTAGCGCTGTGCGTTGTCCAAACGCCCGCGATGCGAACGCGAAGGCCACAGTGAGCGCGCCGGCCGTGAGCACGGAGCGCCGTGTAAAAGAGACAGGGGCGTCGTACCGCGTCAAGTGCCGGACTGCGCGTGGGCCAACTTGCTGCGCAGCATCTCAACCGCACGATGGACCGCTCGCAACACACGCAACTGGGTTCCGCAGCGGCATAGGTTGGGCTGCATCTGGGCGCGGATCATGGCGTCGGTCGGCGCGGGTGTGTGGTCGAGGATGGCTTGCGCACGCATGATCATGCCGGCCGTGCAATAGCCGCATTGCGCGGCTTGCTCGACGGCGAATGCCTGTTGCAGAATGCTGGGCTTCGCCGCGGTGCCAAGCCCCTCCACCGTGCGCACGCGGCGCCCCTGCACAGCGGCAATCGGCATCAGACACGAGAATACCGCCGCGCCGTCGACCTGCACCGTGCAGCTGCCGCACTGACCGAGGCCGCATCCGTACTTGGCCCCGTTCAGCCGCAAGTCATTGCGCAGCACGTAGAGCAGAGGAGTGGAAGGATCCGCCGTCACCTGATGGTCGGCTCCATTGACATTGAGGGTGGACAGGCGTGCTTTCATCTAGGGTCAGCGTTGCGCCGCGGCACGGTAGCGCTCGTCGACGTAGCGCGCCGGATCGGTCAATGATTTGCGCGGGGTGCCCCAGTTGGACCGAATCCGCAGCACCGTCATGATCCCCTGCGGATCAAATGCGCCGCCGTGCGAGAAGCCCTCACGCACATCGAGCAGCGCATCCAGCTCGCGCGCCGCGTCTTCCTCGGCCAAATTCGGCAGGTGACGCCGATAAATCGCTATTGCCTCAATGCGGTTCTTCGGATCGAGCAGCCAATCGGTGGCGTCGATCGTCGCGCGGATGAAGCCGACGAGGTCGTCGCGGTGGGCCGTCGCCCAGCCATGCCGGGAGATGCCGACGATTGTCTGATAAGACCCAAGTACGTCGGCAGCGTTGGCGAGACGCCGATATCCCCGGGCCTCCGGCGCGATCTCGAGCGGCGTGCTCAAGATCGTTCCGGAAACCTTACCCTCCATCAGTGCCTGCGCGCGCAGCTTCGTGGCACCGACGGACACCAAGTGATAATCCGCTTCCTCGAGCCCGCCCCGTTGCAGAAGCTCGCGCAGCACCAACGAGTAGCCGGTTGAGACCGCGTCCACGCCCAGCGTCTTGCCGCGCAAGTCCGCGTATTCCCGGATGCCGGGAGCCACAACCAATCGAACCGTTCCTCGCGTGATGCCCATAAACGCAAAGTAGTCGCGAGTGGTCGACAGGGTGATCTCCCCCTGACCTTCTTGATAAGCGACTACATTGTCGAAGGCCGCGAAGGCGATGTCTTGTTCGCTCCGGTCGAGGCTTTGGAATAATACGACGGAGTTGGGAGTCGAGCTGAGCGACACGGCAAGCCGCTCTCGGGCAAACAATCCCCTCTCCTCGGCTACCCAGACGGGCAGGTTCGCACCGCCGGGGAAGCTCATGACCCGCAGCGGCGCTTGTGCATGCAGCAGCGATGACATCCCCAGCAAGACACCGGCGAGCAATGCCCGCCAGCCTACTTGAAGTATCCCTAACATTGCGGAAGGTCGGGCGGGGACGCTAATGTCGAAGATTGTCATCGGCGGAGATCCTAGCGAGCAAACGTTTGCACCACAATTTAAGCTCAAATAACCGCGATCTTCAATGAGCGGCGAAACCACGATGAATCAGGCTATTCTTGAGGTTGGGATATTTCTCCGTCAACAGCGACCCAAAGTAGTAGGTCTTGGAGAACGCAGGACGCGTTCGAATCGTGTCGAGCCAACGACCGATTTCATCCAGATGCGCCCACAGCGTGCCCAGGCCCAAATCGTCCATACGCACGATGACGGGCATGATTGCAATGTCGGCCAAGGTGAAGTCCGAGCCCAGCAGCCAGGGTCCGCCGCTGCTGCGCAACGTGTCCGCCATTCTCACCATGGACTGACGCAGCCGTTCCATCGCCTTCGACATCTCTTGCTCGGAGAAGCCGGTCCGCCCCATGGCCAGCAGGAATTCCTTACGTAAGGGTTTCGATTCGGCCAGGGCGACGAACTCGGCTTCCGACATATCACAATAGTGCGGCAAAAACGCAAGATTGTAGGAGGGAATGCGCACAGCGGGTGTCGGCACTTCGTCGATGTAGCGAATGAAGGAGCGCATCGCTGCCCGCCTGAGCGCGTCATGCGGCACCAGAGCCGTGGGGTCGGGAAATACTTCATCGAGATATTCGATGATAACCGCCGAGTCGACGATTGCTGAGCCGCCGTGCACGAGACTCGGAACCACGCCGTTAGGATTGATCAGCAGATATTCCGGGCGCAGCTGATCGCCCGAAAACAGATCGAGCTTGCGCTCGGAAAACGCCAGACCCTTCTCGTGGAGGACGAACCGAACCCTCTGGCTACACGTGGACTGCGGTGCGTTGTACAGAATAAGTTCCGACATCAAAGATCCTTTGTGGTCGACGAATCCCGGTGGTATTGCCTTTTTCTAAAACGAGCGTATTGTACTCCGTGCAAACGTTTGCGCATAGGGGCGGGAGATCGCAGCGGATCATGAGCGAGCATCAACAAAAAAATCGTAAGGCGCCGCGAGGTAAGCCGACCAAGGCAGCGGTCTCCGAACGGCTGGAAATCCAGCCGGACGATATCGATCCCCATCACGATTGGACGCGCCTCAATGCTCATGGGGTGATGAATGTCGATTTCGAAGAGCGCATCGACTTCCGGCGTCTGCACCGCTACCGCCTGGGGCGTGCCCGGCAGGCGGTACGCAATTCAACCCTTGGCGCGGTGTTATGTTTCGACAACAATAATATCCGCTACATCACCTCGACCGCGATCGGCGAATGGTCACGGGACAAATTCTGCCGCTTCGCCGTGCTGAGCGGAAACGGCGAGCCGCATTTGTGGGATTTTGGCTCGGCGGCCGCCCATCATCGAATCTATGCGCCGTGGCTGCAGCCGATTTGCTGCCACGCCGGGAATGTCGGTCTGCGCGGCACGATTCCGCCCGATCAGGGATTGGTCAAGCGTGCGGCGCAGGAAATCTATGACGTGCTCCAGCAGCAGGGCGTCGCCGACATGCCCTTGGGCATCGATGTGATCGAACCGCCCATGCTGTTCGCGTTGCAAAAACTGGGCCTGAAGATTGTGGACGGCCAGCAAGTAATGCTGGACGCGCGGGAGATCAAGAGCCGCGACGAAATAATGCTGTTGAATACCGCCGCCGCCATGGTCGACGGCGTGTATCAAGATATCTATGAAGCGCTCAAGCCGGGCGTGCGGGAGTCGGACATCGTCGCGATGGCAACCAAGCGGTTGTTCGAAATGGGTTCCGACGACGTCGAAGCGGTCAACGCGGTGGCGGGTGAACGCTGCAGCCCGCATCCGCATAATTTTACCGATCGACTGATCCGTCCGGGTGATCAGGCTTTCTTCGACATCATCCAAGCCTATATGGGCTATCGCACCTGCTACTACCGCACCTTCGCCGTGGGCAAAGCTAGCGACGCGCAAAAGGATGCCTACACCAAGGCACGCGAGTGGATGGACGCGGGGATCGCCAGAGTGCGGCCCGGCGTCGGGACGGACGAAATCGCAGCGGTGTTTCCGCGTGCCGAGGAATTCGGCTTTCCCAACGAAATGGAGGCCTTTGCGCTGCAGTTTGGTCATGGATTGGGTGTTGCGCTCCATGAGCGGCCGATTATTTCGCGCCTGGTGTCTCTCGACCACCCACTCGAGATCAAGGAGGGGATGGTATTTGCGCTCGAGACCTACTGCCCGGCCACAGATGGCCGCTCGGCCGCGCGCATTGAGGAAGAGTTGGTCGTGACCAATAAGGGCTGTGAAGTCATCACATTGTTCCCGGCCCAGGAACTGCCGATTGCGAACAGGTATTGAGCGCCTGCGCCGGCCGCTACAACTAGTAAAAATACGACGATTAGGGGGAGTTATTATGAGTCAATTGGCACGTCCACCCGCCCTTTCGGGGGCTACTCGCGGAGTTTGCAGGCGAATCGGTCTGGCCACCCTGGTGCTGGGAGTAACTGGGGCTTTCAATGCAACCGTCTCCCTGGCAGCCGACCCGAAGGCGCCGGGTCCGGCGGTCACGCCGGATACCGGTCTTAGCGAGATTGTGGTCACGGCACGCAAACGTTCCGAAAATCTGCGGGATATCCCGGCGTCTATCACCGCCATTTCGGCGGCGACTATCGAGGAGGCGCACATCACGCAGCTGGACGATCTGAGCGCGCTGGTGGCGAATCTCAATATCGATGAAGCGCACGACAACACACCGGATGTGGTGCTGCGGGGCGTCGGCAGCTTTGGCCTGGTCGCGGGTGTCGGCTTTTACGTCAACGACGTGCAGGTTTTTGAAGGACAGATCGCGAGGCCGATCGACATAGAACGCATCGAAGTACTGAAGGGACCGGTTGGAACACTATTTGGCGGCGCGAATGTCGGCGGGGCCATCAAATACGTCACCAAGGACCCCACCAGCACGTGGGAGAATGAGGCCACCGTGGAATTCGGCTCCTACTCCACGCGCAATTATCAGGCCGTCCTCTCCGGTCCGATCAGCGACACGGTGGGCGTACGAGCAAGCGTGTACTACGACTCCCACGACGGCAATGTCTACGACACCGTCAACAAGTTCGACTATGGCGCAGCCAACGACCATGGTGCGCGCGTAACCCTCGTGGCTGCGCCGAATGAATCAAACAAGGTCCACGTATGGCTCTCCGCGGACGACTACAATACGAGTTCGCAGAACCTCATGTACGAGCCACCCGACGCGCATACCTATTCACGCACGGTGCAGGATTGGTTCATCCCGTCCTTTGTCCGGCACATCGAATCCGCTGCGGTCCAGCTGGACCATCAGATGGAGGCGAATGTCGCGCTGACTTCGTTGACTTCCTACTTCACGTCCTACAATCGCGGATTTACGGATTTCTTCAAGATGCCCATCCCATGGGACTTGTTGCAGCAGAATGCCGACAACCGGGTCTATAGTGAGGAGCTTCGTCTCGCATCGACCGGCGGTTCGGACGTGGACTGGCTGGTCGGTGCGTTCTTCCAGGGGCACAAGAGTGAGTCGTTGGCCGTCGACAACAACTACAACCAGGATCCCAACAACCCGATGCGGTGCCAACCACTACCCAACAACGCCACCGACGCGTGTGCTGGAGTCCCCCCGACGGACTCGGATCGTCAAGAAAAGATGCAGCGGGAATACGCCCTGTTCGGAGACGTCACCCTGCATCACGGAAACTGGCAGTACGAAGCAGGCCTGCGAGGCGAGTACTACACGAGTTCGCTGTCGGCCATGAACACCAACAACGTAGCCAACGGCGACTACACGACTCCGGTCCTTGCCATTGCGCCCCAATCGCTGTCCGGCCACGAGTTCTCGCCGCGTATTTCGGCGCAGTACAAGTTCAGCCCGACCGCCAACGTCTATGGCGCGATCTCGCGGGGCTTCACGCCCGGCGACCTGGTCGAGGAGAATTTCATAATCCACCCGTTCCGCCCGGAGATTGCGACCCAGTATGAAGTGGGTTACAAGGCCTTGCTGGAGTACGGCGTGCAGTTTGATGCGGCCGTCTTCTACACCTACTACAAGGATAGGTTGTATCTCTACCAGCGGCTGGCGAACGGGCCGATCCAGGATTTGACGGCCAACATCGGCCCCTCGACCAATGTCGGGGCGGAGTTCAACCTTGCCGCTCCGCTGCCGGGAGGATTCAAAGTGAGCATTGGCGGGGGAGTGCTGCGTGCGCGGTGGGGTCAAACGAATGGCTTCGTGAATCCGGGCAACGGGAATATTCCGCCGGGCACACCGCAACAGCTGGATGGCCTGAACGTGCCGTTTGCCCCGGCGTATACCGCGAGTACTACGCTCGACTGGAAGCATGATTTCAGCGGCTACGTAGTTGGGGCCCGTACGGAGGCTTCGTTCGTCGGCCGCTCCTACTGGGACCCCCAGAACTCGGCTTTTCAGGAGGCTTACCATCTGTTGAATGCATCCGCGTGGGTTGAGCACGGGCGCTGGAAGCTCACGGTCGCCGGGACCAACCTGACGAACACTTCCTACAACACCGTGTTCTGGCCTGTGCCTGATGTCAATCCGTTCCACAATATCGCGCGCGTCAATCGGCCGCGGTGGTTTAGCGTGAACGCCACGGTGGGCTTCTAGTCCGAGCGGGGCAGCAGCGTTGGGGCGCCGTTTTGGGATTGATGTGCAAACGTTTGCGCGTTGCTGATATGCTGAGACTGATGCTGTTGGGGCGATGGCTCGGAAACGCTTCGAATTACGAGAGGATATGGCCTTGGTAAAGGTACACACGGCGGCCGAAGCGCGGACGCTGACAAATGACGGGATCGATACGGCGACGCGACTCGCCCTCTACCGCAGCCAGTTTGAGATTCGCACGGTCGAGAAACGGGCCTATGATCTGTTTCTCCAGAATCTCATCAAAGGCACCAGCCACTTGGCGATTGGCCAGGAGGCGATTGCCGCCGGATTCGGGACCGCTATGCTTCCGGGAGACTGGAGTTTCTGCACCTATCGCGGTCATGCGCATACGCTGGCGCGGGGTTCTTCGATGACGGGCGTGCTCGGCGAACTCATGGGTCGTGAGTGCGGTCTGATGGGCGGGAAGGGCGGATCCATGCACTTGACCGACGTGGACAAGGGCGTCATGGGCTCCTATGCCATTATCGGCGCGCACCTTCCAATTGCGATGGGCGCTGCGTGGTCGGCACAATATCGGGGCACCGAACAGGTCGCGGTCTGCTTTTTCGGCGATGGTACGACCAATATCGGCGCATTCCACGAGGCACTGTCCATGGCTTCGACCTGGAAGCTGCCGGTGGTGTTCGTCTGTGAAAATAATCTCTATATGGAATACACGCCGATCTCGGAGGTGACGCCGGTCAAGAATCCGGCGGCCGATCGTGCGGCAGCGTATGGGCTCGACAGAATTCTCATCGACGGCAACGATGCCGATGTCGTGTACCGGACCGCGCAGACCGCCATTGCCCGTGCCCGCGCCGGCGAAGGGCCTTCTCTCATCGAGGCGCTGACCTATCGGCATCACGGCCACTCACGGGCCGACCCAGGCAAGTATCGTCCCGCGGAAGAAGTGGCTGCTTGGTTGAAGCGCGATCCCATTCCGCAGTATCGCCAACGGCTGCTTGATTCGGGTGTGGCCGAATCGGCGATTCTGGCAATCGAAGACGGCATCAAACGCGAGGTCGATCAGGCAACCGCCGTGGCCAAGGGATCGCGGGCGCCCGCGGATGGGCTGATTTTTAAGGATGTATGGGCGGATGGAGGCTGGGCATGGCGGAACTAACGTATCGCGAGGCCGTCGCGGCAGGCATCGCCCAGGAAATGGAGCGCGACGACATGGTTGTGTGCCTGGGCGAGGATATCGCCGCGGCGGGCGGCGTGTTCAAGGCGACCGTCGGTTTGCTCGAAAAATTTGGCCCGCGTCGGGTGCGCGATACGCCGATCGCCGAGCAAGCGATCTTGGGCGCCGCCATGGGCGCGGCGATGACCGGTTTGAAGCCGGTCGCCGAAATCATGTTCTCGGATTTTCTGGCGGTTTGCTGGGATATTGCCGCCAATGAGATTGCCAAAACCCGCTATATGACTAATGGCCAAATCTCGTTGCCGCTGGTGATACGCACGGGTAACGGCGGGGGCTCGCGTTTCGGCGCGCAGCATTCGCAGAGCGTCGAGAATTGGGCGATGGCCATTCCCGGCCTGAAAGTGGTGGCGCCGTCGACTCCCGCCGATGTCAAGGGGCTGCTCGCAGCCGCCATCCGCGATCCTGACCCCGTCATTTTCTTCGAGCACAAAGCGCTGTACGCCACTAAAGGCGAGGTGCCGGACGGCGAGCACGTCGACACAATCGGCACCGCGGCGATACGTCGCCAAGGCTCGGATCTCACCATCGCCGCGCTGGGGCTAATGGTGTCGCGCGCGATGGAGGCCGCGGACCGGCTGCAGGCCGAGCATGGCATTTCCGCGACGGTGCTCGATCTTCGTTCGCTGGTGCCCTTGGATACCCAGGCGATTTTCTCCGCGGTGTCGAAGACCGGGCGCTTGTACACGGTCGAAGAGAACCCGCGGCTGTGCGGCTGGGGCGCCGAGATCTCGAGTTTGGTGGCCGAGGAGTTGTTCTGGGATCTGGACGCACCGATTATCCGCATCACTACGCCCCACGTGCCGCTGCCCGCCGCCGATCGACTTGAGGACCTCGCCATCCCGAGCGCCGCCCGAATAGTCGAGACCATTCTTAAGACCATGGATTAGAAGATGATCTCGCCAAGCGGTCTCTATATCGACGGCGCGTGGCGCCAGGCAGCGGACGGCGCCGACATCGAGGTACTCGATCCCGCGAGTGAAGAGGTGATCGCGCGCGTCGCTTCCGCGAGCATCGCTGACGGATTGGCCGCGGTAGACGCTGCCGACCGGGCGCTGCCCGCCTGGGCCGGCACGGCGCCGCGCCGCCGCGCAGAGATTTTGCGTAAAGCCTTCGATCTCATGACGGAGCGCGCCATTGATCTGGCGACACTCATTTGCCGCGAGAACGGCAAGGCGTTGAAGGACGCGCGCGGCGAGGTGGCCTATGCGGCCGAATTCTTTCGCTGGTATTCGGAAGAAGCGGTACGCAATATTTCGGAAATCTCCACCAATCCCGGCGGCACACACCGGATTTTGGTCTTGCAGCAACCGGTCGGTGTTTCGATCCTGGTGACGCCCTGGAATTTTCCTGCGGCAATGGCGACACGCAAGATCGCCCCGGCGCTGGCGGCGGGCTGCACGGTCATCCTGAAGCCCGCCTCAGAAACCCCGCTCACGGCGCTCGCGATCGCGCAGTTGCTGGAAGATGCGGGCGTGCCGCCAGGCGTCGTCAACGTCATTCCGTCGCATCGCTCCTCCCAGGTAGTGGGCGCGATCATCAAAGATCCGCGCATACGCAAGCTATCGTTTACCGGATCGACCCACGTGGGCAGCATGCTGTTGCGCGAGGCCGCCAATACGATCGTCAATTGCTCGATGGAGTTGGGCGGCAATGCGCCGTTCATCGTATTCGACGATGCCGACGTGGATGAAGCCGTCAAGGGGGCAATGATTGCCAAAATGCGCAACGGCGGCGAAGCCTGCACGGCGGCCAATCGGTTCTACGTACAGAATGGCATCGCCGATGCGTTCACGGAAAAATTGGCGGCCGCCCTGCAAGCGATGCGAATGGGGTCGGGTCTCGAGGCCGGCGTCGATCTCGGGCCCTTGATCAACAAAAGCGCACAAAACAGCATGGTCGCTTTCGTCGATGACGCGATACAGAAGGGTGCCAAGATCCTCACCGGCGGCCACCGGCCGAATCGCAAGGGATTCTTCTTTCAGCCGACGTTATTGGTCGACGTGCCGGACGACGCCAACGTGTTCAACGAGGAGATTTTCGGCCCGATTGCACCGCTGCAACGGTTCAGCGCCACGGCGGAGGTTATCGAGAGGGCCAATCGCACCCCGTACGGGCTCATCGCCTACATTTTTACGCGCGACCTCGCCCGTGGACTCAACGTTGCGGAGAAAATCGAGGCGGGCATGGTCGGACTCAACCGCGGCCTCGTCTCCGATCCGGCCGCTCCGTTCGGCGGAGTCAAGCAGTCGGGCGTCGGCCGCGAGGGCGCGCATGAGGGAATGCTGGAATTCTTGGAAAAGAAATACATCGCGGTTGAATGGTAGGCGCTGAGTTATGGACATCATCATGCCGCAGTTAGGCGAGACCGTCGAAGAGGGCACGGTCGCGATCTGGCACAAACAGGAAGGCGACAGGGTCGCCGTCGATGAGTTGCTGCTCGAGATCGAAACCGATAAGGTCGCGACCGACGTGCCCTCCTTGGTGGCGGGAACCTTGCGCAAGATATTCGTGCTGCAAGGTCAAACCGTGAAAGTCGGCACGACCTTGGCCATCATCGACTCGGACGAGGCGGCGGACGCGGCAGTGCCCGCGATGATCGATGCGGTCAGCGCGTCCGGGCACGGCGCGGCGTCAGTCGCGCCGAGTGCTGCACCCATCGCCCCGAAGCGCCAAGCCAGTGGCAAGGGCGCGCGGTTGTCGCCGGCGGTGCGCCGGCTGATCGCGCACAAGGACCTCGATATCGCGCGAATTCACGGTACCGGCCGTGACGGCCGGGTCAAGCGCGCCGACGTGCTGAGCTATTTGGCCAGTGCAGATGCCCCGGTGCCCGAGGCGCTCGTTGAGACGGTGCCCTTCAGCGCAATGCGCAAACGAATCGCGGAACACATGCTGCGCTCCCAGGCGGCGAGCGCTCACGTGCTGCAGGCCGTCGAGGTCGACTTTACGGGCGTCGATTCCGCGCGGTCTGCGCTCAAACGCGCGTGGCACGATCGCGAGGGATCGTCATTGACGTATCTACCCTTCATCGCCCGCGCGGTGGTCCTAGCACTACCGAAATTTCCCCATTTGAATGCGCACGTGGCGGGCGAGTCCCTGAAAGTGTTTGCAGCGATCAATCTGGCGGTGGCGGTCGATCTCGACGGCGGCGGGCTGGTCGCGCCGGTGATCAAGAATGCCGCGGCGCTGCGCGTGCCCGAATTGGCGCGGGCGATCGCAAAGATCGCAGCCAAGGCGCGCGCCGGGGAACTGAGGCCGGATGACATGACCGAAGGAACCTATTCGCTCACCAACAATGGAAGCTTCGGAACTTTTCTCACGGCGCCGGTCATCAATCAACCGCAGGTGGCCATATTATCCATCGACGGCGTGCATCGACGGCCGTGGGTGGTTTCTCATGAAGGCGGGGAACGAATAGATATTCGGCCGGTCGGCGTACTCGCCCAGAGTTTCGACCACCGTGCCGTGGATGGAGCCTATTCGGCCGCTTTTCTGCGCCTCGTGAAGCACACTCTCGAGTCGCGGGAGTGGATCGGCGAGTTCTTGAGTTAGACCATGGCACCCCTCAAATCCAAGCCTTTCTACGCGAAACTGCACAATCAGGTGATTATTGCGATTGCAGCGGCCATCCTCCTGGGTGCGGTGTGGCCGAACGTCGCGGTGAAAATGAAGCCGCTGGGCGACGGCTTCATCCGGCTGCTCGGCATGATGATCGTGCCGATCGTGTTTTGTATCATTGTGTCGGGAATCGCCGGCATGGGCAGCGCTCGGCGCGTTGCGCGCATCAGCGTCAAGACCTTGGTGTACTTCTACATCGTCTCCACGCTGGCCCTGGTACTCGGGCTATTGGCCGGCAACCTGATACCGACCGGCGTTGGGCTCAACATCGACCCGCGTTCCATCGACACGACGAGTATCGCCGGCTACGTGACCGCCGCCAAAGATCAAGACGTGGTGTCGTTTGTATTGAACATCATTCCGGTCACCGTGGTCGACGCCTTCGCCAAGGGCGCCATCCTGCAGGTGGTGCTGATCGCCGTGCTGTTCGGCCTGGCGTTGATCTTCTTGGGCGAACGCGCCAGTGCCGTAAGAGTGTTCGTGGAGCAACTCACCCGAGTGGTGTTCTCCATCGTCGAGATGATCATTACCCTGTCGGCCGTGGGTGCCTTTGGCGCCATGGCGTTCACCGTCGGGCGGTTCGGCCTGCATTCGCTGCTGCCATTGTTGAAACTGATACTCTTGTTCTACGGCGCCTGCCTGGCATTTGTGCTCATCGTTCTGGTACCGGTGGCGCGTCGCGTCGGCTTCAGCATGCTCCGATTCTGCCGCTACATCCTCGATGAGATCCTGCTGTTCCTCAGCATCGCCAACTCGGAGGCGCTGCTGCCCCGCTTGATGGAAAAGCTCGAACGCTTGGGAGTGCCGAAATCGGTGGTGGGGCTGGTGGTGCCCACGGGTTATTCCTTCAATCTGGCCGGCAGTAGCATATACTTCACCCTATGTGTCATTTTCATCGCGCAGGCTACCAACACGGCGTTGCCGCTCGATCGTCAATTGGTTATTTTGTTGGTCGCAATGCTGATGTCGAAGGGCGCGACCGGCTTTACCGGCGCCGGGTTTGTGGTGCTGGCCGGCACGCTATCCGCGCTTCCGGATATCCCGATGGCCGGCCTTGCCTTGCTGCTGGGCATTGACCCGTTCATGCAACGCGGCCGCGGCCTTACCAATTTTATCGGCAATGGCATCGCGGCCATCGCCATCGCCGCTTGGGAAAAGGACTTGGATATTGCGACCCTCAATGCTCGCCTCAAGGCGGGTCCTGACCAGGATTTGTCGCCGGTGGTGCCGGAAACGCGGTAGCGGTTAGCGGCGTCGCCGTCTACCGATTCGGCGAATCTGCGTCATGACCAAATCACTGACCGGCATCAGGCTGATCGCACAACGGGCCGGGGTGCACGCCTCGACCGTATCGCGAGCGCTCAACCCGAAAACGCGAACCCGGTTGTCGCATGAGGTGGCGACGCGCATCCTCAAAATCGCCAGTGATCTCAGCTACACGCGCAACCCTTTGGCCGTAGGCCTGAAGACGCGCCGCTCGTTCACGGTCGGCGTCATCGTTCCAGATCTGACGAATCCGCTCTTTCCTCCAATCGTGCGCGCCGTGGAACGCACCCTGGGAAAAGAGGGATACGTGACGATCCTGGCGGATTCCGACAATAATCGGCAAACGGAAGCCGCCATTCTGGAATCCTTGCAGGCTCGGCAGGTCGATGGGCTGATCCTCGCGACGGCATGGCTTCGAGACGACATCGTCGCGAAATGCCAAGAGCAGAAGATTCCCTTCGTTCTCGTGAACCGCACGGTTCTCGACACCGCCACGACCAGCGTCGTGACGAACGATGTGCACGGCATTCATCTGGCCGTCGATCACTTGTTGCAACTTGGGCACCGCAAATTGGCCTATGTCGGGGGGCCGCTCAACACGTCGACGGCTGTGGGTCGGCGGGCAGGATTTTTCGAGGCGCTCAAAGCCTACCGTCTGAGCGCGCGGGAAAAACTGGTCATCGATTGCCCATCCTTCACGGTAGAGGCCGGTGCCGTTGCTGCCCGAGAGCTGTTTGGAGCAGCGAATCGATCGTTTACGGCCATCGTTGCCGCGAACGACATGTTGGCGCTAGGCTGTTACGACGCGCTGGCCGAAGCGGGACTCACCTGTCCCAAAGACATTTCCATCACTGGTTATAACGACATGCCGTTCGCGGATCGTTTCAATCCACCGCTGACGACCTTGCGAATTCCCCACGATCAGATCGGTGTGCAAAGCAGCTTGCTGCTGCTGCGAATGATGCGCGACCCGAAGATCGATGTGCCTTCGTTGCAGCTGGAGCCTCTGCTCGTGATCCGTGGCTCCACGGCGGAACTCCGCAAGTAGCAGGCGGCGGCCGGGCCTTCCTATTGTATTTTTCGGGATGAAACGGTATAAATGTGCAAACGTTTGCACGATTTGGAAAGTGTTGAGAGGAAAAATAGGATGACGACGATGAATCTCAAGGAATCCAGACTGGGTTGGATCGGCACCGGCCGCATGGGGTTTGCAATGGCCTCGAGGCTCCTCAAGCACGGCTGCGATGTGGCGGTCTACAATCGCACTCGTTCCAAGGCGGAGCCCTTGGCGAAGCTCGGTGCGAAGGTGGTTGACTCACCGGCGGATCTGGCCGATCGCGACATCGTCTTCACGATGGTGTCGGGTCCCGACGATCTTCTCGAGGTGGTGACCGGGAGCAGCGGTGTGTTGTCGCGCAAGGATCATGCGCCGAAACTCTTGATCGATTGTTCGAGCGTGTCGACGGAGGCCTCCGCCGCGGTGCGCGAGCGCGCGGCGGCTCGCGGAGTGGCAATGCTGGCGGCCCCCGTATCGGGCAATGCCAAGGTCGTCAAGGCAGGCTTGCTGTCGGTCGTCGCATCGGGCCCGCAAGCGCATTTCGAGACTGCCGAGCCCTTCTTAGCCCTGCTTGGCCGCGGTGTCTCCTACGTGGGTGACGGTGAATTGGCGCGCATGGTCAAGATCTGCCACAACATCCTATTGGGTGTGGTGACTCAGTCCTTGGCCGAGATCACCGTCCTCGCCGAAAAGGGTGGAGTGCCGCGGCACGCTTTTCTCGACTTCATCAACAAGAGTGTAATGGGCTCGTTGTTCACGAAGTATAAATCGCCGGCCTTCGTCAATCTTGATTGGACACCGACATTCACGCCGTATTTGCTGCGCAAGGACCTGGATCTCGGACTCGAGGCCGGGCGCCAATTGGGCGTGCCGCAGCCTTTGACGGCGCTCACGCGCGAACTCGTGCAATCCATGATTGGCAACGGATACCAGGATGTCGATTTCGGCGCGGTGCTGGAGATGGTCGCCAAAACAGCGGGGCTCAAGCTCAAATCCGAGAATAAGACGGTCGATGATGGCCTGAGCAGCCCGAGTTAGACCGCCCAAAGCCGCATCCACAATTCTCGCGGCTGGGACCGCGGCATCGGCGGGCGCGCGCCGTGCCGGATCGTTTTAGCTTTTGATCTTCGCGCTTCGCCTCTCCCATCGCCTCGGGTTCCAGTTCTTCGACGTAAAGATTGAGCCGAATGAATATGCCCCAGCCGATGAGCGGCGCGGCTGTGCCGCGGTGTTCCGGTCTTGGCGCAGACGCGCGGTTTGTGCCAATGTATCGCCACCTATGCAAAGAAGCACACGCCCGGTATTTCCATTTTCTGCGATCGTAGGGCAGGAAGAAATGAAGCTGGCCTTGATCAGCGCGGCGGTGGATCCCAGCATCGGCGGCGTGCTGATCTTCGGCGATCGAGGTACCGGCAAGTCGACGGCAATCAGGGCGTTGGCAGCCTTGCTGCCGCCCATGTCGGCCGTAGTGGGCTGCCGCTATTCGTGCGACCCCAACGATACGGAGTCGCTGTGTGTGGAATGTCTCGAGCGGTCAAGCCAGGCGCCTTTGAAGAAGCGGCAGATCCCCGTGCCTGTCGTCGATATGCCGCTCGGCGTCACCGAAGATCGCGTGGTGGGTGCGTTGGATCTCGAGCGCGCGCTATCTGAGGGAATAAAGTCTTTCGAACCGGGATTGTTGGCACGCGCAAACCGGGGATTTCTCTATATAGATGAGGTCAACCTGCTGGAAGATCATTTGGTGGATCTTTTGATCGATGTGGCGTCGTCGGGAGAGAACTTGGTGGAGCGTGAAGGATTGAGCGTTCGCCACCCGTCTCGCTTCGTCTTGGTCGGCAGCGGCAATCCGGAGGAAGGCGAGCTACGGCCGCAATTGCTGGATAGGTTCGGATTGTCGGTTGAAGTCAAGACTCCGACGGAGTTGGATTTGCGCGTTGCAGTGATTAAACGCCGCGATGAATTCGAGCGCGACAGAAGCCGGTTCGCAATCAAATGGAAGCAGCACGACGACCGCCTGCGCCGGCGCATCGTGGCCGCACGCAAGCGGCTGATCGATATTGCCGTGCCTGATGAGATGCTGGAGAGCGCGGCCAAGCTGTGCATGCAGCTGGGCACGGACGGCTTGCGTGCGGAACTGACGTTGATTCGCGCGGCACGGGCATTCGCGAGCTTTGAACAGGCGCGAGAAGTAAACATTGCTCACCTGCGCCGGGTGGCGCCGCCGGCACTGCGGCATCGGCTGCGCCGCGACCCGCTCGATGAATCGGGCTCTTCGGCGCGCGTCGATCGGGCCATACAGGAGACTTTCGGCGTATGAGCACGGCCGCGGATGCGGCTCTGCTGGCTTCACTGTTCGCGGTGGATCCCGCCGGAATGGGAGGGGTCTGCCTGCGCTCGCAGGTACATCCGGCGCGCGATCAATGGCTTCACTTGCTGCGCGTCTTGTTGCCGCCGGACGTGCCGCTGCGCCGTATACCGTTCAATATTGCCGACGGCCGCCTGTTGGGTGGTTTGGACTTGGTGGCCACACTCAGGTCGAACGGGCCGGTCGCCGAACGTGGAGTATTGGCCGCGACCGACGGCGGCGTAGTGGTGGTCAGCATGGCGGAGCGTATGACCATGCACACGGCGGCGTGCTTGAACTCTGCGCTCGATACCGGCGAGATTGCGGTACCGCGCGAGGGAATCGCCCTGCATCACGGCGCGCGGGTCGGGATAGTTGCCCTGGATGAGGGCATGGCCGAGGACGAATTCGTGCCGCACTCCTTGCTCGATCGGCTGGCATTTCTCATCGACCTTAACGGGTTGAATATGCGCGTGCTGCTGGCGCCGCTGCACTTGCCCGAGGACATTCTTGCCGCGCGTGAATTGATGCCAAAAGTGCGCATCGCGGCGGATGTGCTTGAAACACTATGCGCCACTGCGCTGGCGCTCGGCGCGGGGTCGCCTCGGGTGTCGCTGCTTGCATGCCGCGCGGCCCGCGCGGTGGCCGCGCTCGAGGGACGAATCGACGTCAACGAAGGCGATGCAGTGCTGGCCGCAAGATTGGTGCTGGCGCCGCGAGCGACGATCGCGCCTGCGCCATTGGAGCAGACGCCTCAGCGGCAGCCATCGCAAGACTCGACGCCGCAACAGCCGACGCCGCCGGACGCGGAGAAGGCGTCGGCGCAGCCTGGGTCGGAAGAGCCGCAGTCTCAGTCGCAGGAGCCGCCACCAGCGCGGGCTTCGGAGGAGCTTGCCGCCCGGGTGCTGGCCGCAGCACAAGCCGCGATTCCGCCGGGTTTGCTCGCTCGCATCAACTCAGCCGGGGCTCTCGGCAGAGCACGGTCGAACAGCGGCGGGAAATCCGGCGGGCTGCAGCGGGTGGGAACCCGCGGCCGGCCGGCCGGCATTCGCAGCGGACTGCCGCAAGGCAATGCGCGGCTGAACGTGATCGAAACCCTGCGCGCAGCGGCGCCATGGCAAAGGCTCCGCGGCCGTGCGATTGGCGGCGGCTCGCGCGTGCGCATCGAAGCTGCCGACTTTCGAGTCACGCGCTACCAGCAACACACGCAGACACTGACGATTTTCGCTGTGGATGCCTCGGGCTCAGCTGCCTTGAATCGGCTGGCCGAAGCCAAGGGAGCGGTCGAATTGCTGCTGGCCGACTGCTATATCCGGCGCGATCAAGTGGCGGTTATTTCGTTCCGCGGGCGCACGGCAGAGTTGTTGTTGCCGCCGACCCGCTCATTGGTGCGCGCCAAACGCGGGCTTGCAGCCTTGCCGGGCGGCGGCGCCACGCCGCTGGCCGCCGCCATCGACGCCTCACTGGCGGTGGCGCTGCAGGCACAGCGCCGCGGCGAAACACCAACGTTGGTTCTGCTCACCGACGGCCGCGCCAATGTCACGCGCAGTGGTGTGGCCGGGCGCGAGGCCGCGCATGGCGACGCGCTCCGCGCCTGCAAGATGGTGCGTCTGTCGAAGATCAAGGCTCTGTTCATCGACACGTCACCGCGCGCCAATGCGCTCGCGGCCGAACTTGCCGACGCAATGCGGGCGCAATATGTGCCGTTGCCATTTGCCAATTCGCATGCCCTGTCCGATATAGTCAGGGCCGCTGCGGCAGCGAGAATTTGATTTGTGGGATCGTGAAGCATGGGCTCGTGAGCAATCGACCTGGCCCAATCACCGCTTGAGCCGCTTTGTAGAAGCGGGAGATGTGCGCTGGCATGTACAGCAGTGGGGAGTGGGGCCGCCGCTATTGCTGGTACATGGAACCGGCGCGTCGACTCATTCGTGGCGCGATATCCTGCCGATTCTCGCCCAGCACTATTCGGTGCTTGCAGTAGATTTGCCGGGTCATGGTTTTACCAGTTCCGCCGGCAGCGGCCGCAGTTGCATCGAGGGAATGAGCGAGTCGCTGTCGAATCTGCTCGGCGTCATGCGATTCAATCCCCTCTACTGCGTCGGGCATTCCGCCGGCGCCGTCATCCTATGCCGCATGGCTTTGGATCGGCGTATTCAGCCCCGCGTGATAATTAGTATCAACGGCGCCTTCGTGCCGCTGGGCGGCGCGGCCGGGGTGCTGTTCTCGCCGCTGGCCAAGCTGCTGGCGCGAAGTTCGTATCTGCCGCGATTGTTGTCGTGGCGCGGCGCGCAGCCCGGGAATGTGGCGCGCGTCCTCGCGGGCACCGGGTCGCGGTTGGACGCAGTGGGCTTGGACTTGTACACGCGGCTGGTCAGTAATCCTAACCATGTGGCGGGAGCGCTCGCCATGATGGGTAATTGGAATTTGCAGGCCTTCGCCCGCGATCTGCCGCACCTGACGACCCCGCTGGCGCTCATCGTGGCGGCCAACGACAGAACGGTGCCGCCGCAGCAAGCGCAGGACGTCATGCGGCGCGTCCCCAATGCCACCTTGTGTACGCTTCCCGGCCTCGGCCATCTCGCGCACGAGGAGCAGCCGGCACTGACCGCGCGGGAGATATTGCGGATTTTCGACATTTACGGCGGCATTGCATGAGCGCGAGCCGTGCCCACGCCATCGTGATAGGTGCGGGATTCGGTGGCCTGGCAGCCGCGATTCGGCTTGGAGCACGCGGTTATCGAGTAACCGTGCTCGAGCAACTCGACGCACCAGGCGGGCGGGCGTATGTGTTTCGTCAGGATGGATTCGTGTTCGATGCGGGACCTACCATCATTACTGCGCCATTCTTGCTCGAGGATCTATGGCGTTTATGTGATCGCAGGTTAAGCGACGACGTACAGCTGCGCGCAGTGCGGCCCTTCTATCGCATCCGATATCACGATGGGCAAGTGCTGGATTGCTCGGATGATGAGCACAGTATGCGCGAGCAAATCGAACGAATCGCCCCCGGCGAATTTGCCGGTTACCAGCGTTTCTTGAAATCGAGCGAGGACATTTACAACGTGGCTTTCGAAAGGCTGGCGCACCTGCCTTTCGATTCCTTACGGGACATGTTGCGGCTAATCCCCGATCTGTGGCGCCTGCGCAGTTATCGCAGCATCTATGGCCTGGCTGCGTCCTTCGTCAAAGATCCGCGGCTGCGTTTTGCCCTGAGTTTCCATCCGCTGTTTGTCGGCGGCAACCCATTCACGACCACATCCATATACGGTTTGATCGCATTTCTCGAACGTCGCTGGGGAGTGCATTGCGCCATCGGCGGCACGGGTACCATTGTCGCGGGCATGGTGAATCTGATCGCAGGCCAGGGCGGCGAAGTGCGCTGTGGGGAGCGCGTCAAATCAGTTGCAACGGCGGGAAGCCGCGCCGTCGGGGTGGTCATGAGCGACGGACAGGTGCTGGCATCCGACATTGTCGTTTCTAACGCCGATTCCGCTTCCACGTATCGTGCCCTGATACCACAGCCGCTGCGGCGCCGCTGGAGCAACGCAAAGATTGACCGGGCGAAATACTCGATGAGCCTGTTCGTCTGGTACTTCGGGACCTCGACGCAGTTTCCGCTGGTGCCCCATCACACCATATTGGCAGGGCCGCGCTACCGCGAATTGCTGCGCGACATATTCGAGCGCAAGGTATTGGCTGAGGACTTCAGCCTCTACCTGCATCGTCCCACGGCGTCGGATCCCTCGTTGGCGCCACCGGGTTGCGATGCATTCTACGTACTGTCGCCGGTACCGCATTTGCAAAGCCGCACCGATTGGCGGATCGAGGGGGAAAGGTACCGGCGTGCGATTGCCCGGCACTTAAGCGCCACCGTGCTGCCGGACTTCGAGCGCAGCGTGGTGAGTTCTCGAATCATGACGCCGCTCGACTTTCGTGATCGATTATTGTCGCATCATGGCGCAGCGTTCGGCATGGCGCCATCGCTGTCGCAAAGCGCCTGGTTTCGACCGCACAATCGCAGCGAGGACATCGACAACTTGTTCCTCGTCGGCGCCGGCACGCATCCGGGCGCCGGTGTCCCTGGGGTGCTTTCTTCTGCGCGAGTTCTTGATACAGTGGTGCCCGATGCCAAAGCATTCAGCCGCTGACGCGTTTGCCTCGCATGCCGATATCGCCGCATGCCGAGCCATGTTGCGTGACGGTTCGCGGACATTCTTTGCGGCCTCGCTGGCTCTTCCCGGCAGTGTGCGCAAGCCCGCCGCCGGCCTGTACGCGTTTTGCAGAATGGCCGACGATGCCATTGACCAAGGAACCGATTGCCCCGCTGCGTTGAGGGATTTGCATGTGCGGCTCGATAGAATATACGACGGGGCGCCCGGCAATAGTCCTGCCGACAGGGCCTTTGGCGATTGCGTGGTGCAGCATGCGATTCCCAAGGCATATCCGCTCGCCTTGCTGGAGGGATTTGCCTGGGACGCGGCGGGGCGTCAATACGACACTCTATCGGACTTGACCGCATACGCAGTGCGGGTGGCGGGCTCCGTCGGTGTCATGATGGCCATGGTCATGGGTGCTCGAGACTCGCAATTGCTGGCGCGTGCCTGCGACTTGGGCGTCGCGATGCAGTTGACCAATATCGCGCGCGATGTCGGTGAAGACGCGCGCGGCGGGCGGCTGTATTTGCCGCGTGAGTGGCTGCGCGAGGCCGGCATAGAGCCTGAGGTCTGGGTGGCGAAGCCGGTATTCAGCCGCGCGTTGGGGACGGTGATCGAAAGGTTGCTCGCGACGGCGGAGGAACTTTACGCGCGCAGTGAGACTGGTCTTGCAAGACTGGCGGCGTCGTGCAGGCCAGGCATGTATGCCGCTCGCTTGTTGTACGCTGAAATCGGCCGTGAGTTGGCGCGGCGCAGGTACGATTCGGTAACTCAGCGAGCGGTCGTGCCTTGGCAGCGCAAGGCGCGCATTCTCGCGGATGCCGTGATGGCAGCGACCGCCCGCAAAGCCAGGCTTCCTGCCGCCGGTGCGCTGCCGGAAGCGCTATTCCTGCTGCAGGCTTTGCCGTCGGTGCGGAACGAAGCATCGATTACGCCGGTTGAATCCGCACGCGAGCGGGCACGCTGGCCGCGCATCGAAGACCGCGTAGTTTGGCTGGTAGATCTGTTCGAACGGCTGGAGCGCTCAGAAAGTAATGCGGGGCATGCGAAAGGGCAGTAGGCATTGTACCCACCGTGATCTGAACCGGTTCAGGTCCAGGCTTTCATGGATGGCCGGCACGCGCACTCGCAGAAGACTGGTATCCAGCAATGTCCGGCTGTAGAAGGGCGCATCTTCCAGGGTCTTGATCACGCGCACTGTCTCTCCGGCATCTACACGAGTATGGCGCGGCAAGCGCCATCCCGTTCCGGGCAAAAGCCTGGCACCAGGCGGTTCGATTTCCTGCATGCTGCCGTCGGCCGCAAACTTGAACGCGAACGAGCGCGACGCTGCTTCGCGCAATCCGACGTCGTACAGGACGACGGTGCTTGCAGGCAGGCTGGCGCGCGACCAAGTCCACTCCGTAAACGCGTTTTCCAGGGGTTCTGCGCCGTGGTTCGAATCAAAGTAGCCAAGCCCGGACCATTTCAGCGCCGGCTCGGACAGCGCGACCTCGATGCGGGCGCAAGGCGCGAATGGCGTCCAACGATGCAAGCCCAGGGCGTCGAGAGAAACGCTGCGGTCGCACAGCGCGCTTGGAATCAAGCGGATTCTGCCGCGCACGCGACGCGGTATGGGCGCGCAAATCTCATTCACTTCGATTTCCAGGGCCTCTCCCGCCCAGCGCATGCTGCTAGGTCCGATGGACAGTTGCGATGGCTCGCGCCGCAGCTGACCGGCACCGCGCTCCGTCATGGTCCAGCGGCCCCCGCGACTGCCATACAGGGCCACGTTGAATGCGCAATGATTTGCCGGGTCGGTGCTGCCGCGCTGCCGCGCCCAGGCATAGTAGGGCGAGAACACGCTGCCGACGAAGGCAATCAAAGTCAATCCATGACGGCCATCATCGCTTAAGGCGTCGATGTACCACCAGGCGTAGCCATCGGGTGGTATCCAGCCATCGAAGCGTAATCCCGCATGATGCACGCCGCAGCCAGACGCCCCGAAATTCCGGCCATCGGCACGCCCGGACCCGGATGGCTGCTGCCGCCCGCCAAGTACAGCCCGGGGATCGAACTGCGTGAACCCGCCCGCCTGAACGAGGCCCTCCAGCCATGCGAGGCGGGTCCATACAGAGCACCCCCCGTACCCGGAAACAGCCGGTGGAAATCCGCCGGGGTCGTCACCAAAGTCGCGTCCGCCTGGGGGTGCAGCGTCAGACCGCAATTTGCCAGGGTCTGTAAAACTCGAGCTTCGCATGCCTTGATCTCCGCTGTCTCGAACAAGTGGGTGTCGCCGATGGGCGGGGCATTGACCAAACACAGCAATCGTTCGCTGCGCTGCTGCGGCCATGGCTCGGCGTCTTGCCGATCCTGAGCGCAAACGTAGACTGTCGGCGATGCCGGCAACCGTCGGCGACGAAAAATATCGTCGAACTCGGCGCGGTAGTCGCTGCTGAAAAATACCGAGTGATGGGCGAGCTCGAATCCTTGCGAGCGCGCTTGGAGATTCCATGTCAGAGCCGACAGGGACCGCGCGGCCACGGCAGTCGGGCTGACGCCGCGGCGCACCTCGCTGCCGAATAATCCTGCGGCGAGCGCATTGTTATCGGCATTGCAGACCACGGCGTCGACGGCGATGCGCTCGCCGTCGGCGGTCTGCACTTCGCTCACACGCCCGTGGCGCACGTGAATCCGCGTGATGTCGGACGCATAGCGCAGCGACGCTCCGCTGCGCACTGCGAGTGCGGCCAGTTGGCGGGCGAGTTGGTGCATACCCCCTTCGATGAGCCAAACACCGGCCTGTTCGACATGAGATATCAGCATCAACGTCGCCGGCGAGGCAAATGGCGAGGATCCGCAATAGGTCGCATAGCGCGCGAACAATTGGCGCAGCCGCGGATCCCGAAAGTAGCGCCCGGTGGCGCGCCATAGGCTGGCGAATGGTTGGATGTTCCACAGATCCGCGAGGTGCGAAACGCCAATTCGGCGCACCAAATCGAGCGGCGAGGGGCGCGATGAATGAATGAAAGGGATATCCAAGGTGGCGAAGATGCGCTTTGCCTGTGCCGCGAAGCGCAAAAAGCCCTGCGCTTCGCGGCCGCCGGCGAATGCACCGATGGCGTCCGCCGATTTCTCCACGCTCGCGAATAGATCCAGCCGTTCATGCGCGCTCCAGGCGTGCCGCGCCAGCACATCAGCCGGAATGAGTTTTACCCGACGGCCGAAGTCGTCGCCGGCGTCCGCGAATAACTGGTCGAACACTTGGCGCATCGTAAATACAGTCGGCCCCGCATCCATCGGCCGGCCGCCGACACTCACCTCGCGAATTTTACCGCCGGGCGCGATGGCACGCTCGAACAGCAACACGTGAAATCCCGCGCGTGCAAGATCCGTGGCGGCTGCTAGACCCGCCACGCCGGCACCGACCACCGCTATGCGGGGGGTATGCATTTACGCGTTCCGATAATCGTTGACCTGGGGTGGCATAAGTGTCTATATTAACTTACATATAGATGTGACAATAAAGATTTACATCGCTAAGGGAGCTACCGTGGACGCCATGACGCGAATCGAGCGCTCGTTGGGCCAGGCTTTAGGGCTTGCGAAGGGGCCGGATTCACCTCCTCTGCTCAACGCTGCCATGCGGCATGCAATTTTTCCCGGTGGCGCGCGAATCAGGCCGCGCCTGTGTCTTGCGGTCGCTCGGGCCTGCGGCGAGGATAAACCGGATCTGTCAGCAGCCATGGCAGCAGCCATCGAGCTCATGCATTGCGCCTCGCTGGTGCACGATGACTTACCTTGTTTCGACGATGCCGCGACACGGCGCGGGCGCGCCTCGGTGCACAAGGCCTTCGGCGAACAGATTGCCGTGCTGACGGGCGACGCACTTATCGTTCTCGCTTTTCAGGCATTGGCGCGCAGCGGGCAAAGCGCGCCCCTGCGCATCGGATCGTTGATCGCCATTCTCGCCAGTGCCGTCGGCGCACCGCACGGAATCATTGCAGGTCAGGCCTGGGAATGCGAAGCGCAAATCTCGCTGTCCGATTATCAGCGAGCCAAAACCGGCGCTTTGTTTGCCGCAGCGACGGCGGCGGGTGCATGTGCCGCCGGCTATGAGTCCGGTGCCTGGCATCAGCTCGGCGAACGCATCGGCGAGGCCTATCAAATCGCCGATGATATTCGCGATGTCGTGTCCAATGAGCATGACTTGGGCAAGCCCACCGGTCGCGACCAAGCGCTCGGCCGGCCGAACGCCGTCCATCGACTCGGCATAGGGTCGGCCGTAGAGCGGCTTGAAGACCTGGTTCGATCTGCAATCGATGCCATCCCGCAGTGTCCCGGCGCGCATGACTTGCGCGCGCACATACTCGCGGAGGCCAGCCGGCTGTTGCCGCGCGAAATGGCACGACCGGCGGCTTGAAGTAGCCGCGCGTGTCGTGGACTGACCGCTATCTCGCCGTCCGGGATCGCTGGCTGTCGAGTCCGCGCTTTCAACGCTGGGCCGCGGCATTCCCGTTAACGCGCCCGACGGCCCGAAAACGTGCCCGTGCTCTATTCGACGTGTGCGCCGGCTTCGTCTACTCGCAGATCCTGTATGCCTGCGTGCGGCTCAAGCTTTTCGATCTGCTGGCCGCGGGCCCGCTGAGCGCCGTAGGAATTGCAGAGACTTTGCAACTGCCGCGGGATTCCACCGATCGGCTGCTGGAAGCGGCGGTGTCCCTGCGCTTGGTGGAGAGGCGGGCGGGCGGACGCTTTGGGCTCGGCGCCTTGGGAGCCGCCATGATGGGAAATCCGGCCGTGGGCGCCATGGTGGAGCACCACAGCCTGCTGTATGCCGATCTTCACGATCCGGTTCGCCTGTTGCGCGGGGAGCAGGACGTAACCGCGCTTGCCAAGTACTGGGCGTACGCCGGCTCGGACCAGCCGGCTGGCCTGCCGGGAATACAAATCGCGGATTACACCGCACTCATGGGCAATTCACTGCCGCTGGTTGCGGATGAGATTTTGGATGCCTATCCGCTCAATAAGCATCACTGCCTGCTCGATGTAGGGGGCGGAGACGGCAGCTTCTTGATCGCCGCCGCCGCTCGCTGTAAAAAACTGCAGTTGCTGCTATTCGATTTGCCGCCTGTGGCCGAGCGCGCCGCGCAACGTTTTTCGGCGCTGGGGCTGGATTCGCGGGCGCTAGCGGTGGGCGGGGACTTTCTCAAGGACGCCTTCCCCGGCGGCGCCGACGTCATCTCGTTGGTGCGGGTCATTCATGATCACGGCGATGTCGCGGCTGCCGCGCTGCTGGCTGCAGTGCATCGCGCGCTGCCGCCAAAAGGTGTGCTGCTGTTGGCGGAGCCGATGATGGGAACTCCCGGGGCGGAGCCCGTCGGCGAAGCGTATTTCGGCTTTTATCTGTTGGCGATGGGCAGCGGCAGGCCGCGCACGCCGCAAGTGCTGCAGCAAATGCTCAGAGCCGCCGGGTTTGCCAGCACCCAATTGGTACGCACTCGTCAGCCGCTGCAGAGCCGATTGATCGTGGCGCGCAAGAGCGGCGAATGAAAAGTGTATGGATATGTTGACATGTTAAAGAGTCAGAGTATCGTGACACTACGCACGTTATGACCGGCCTAGAAGGTATCCCCGGCGCAATGAGTTCTGACGCTAATCATTCATCACTTAACACTCTAGCCGTGGTGTTAGAGAAGCCAGAACATCTTGTTCTGACCCGCTTGGAATTGAGTGCGCCCGGCGACGAGGACGTAGTGGTGGACATGGAGTGGTCCGGCATCAGTACCGGTACCGAGCGCCTGCTTTGGTCGGGACGCATGCCGGCGTTCCCAGGATTAGGTTATCCGCTGGTACCGGGATATGAATCCGTCGGCAGAATCACCCATGCCGGAGTGCGTGCCGCGCGCCAAGTCGGCGAACGGGTTTTCGTCCCGGGCGCCCGTTGCTTCGGCGAAGTCAGGGGCCTGTTCGGCGGTGCCGCCGCCAAAGTCGTGGTCCCCGGTGTGCGAGTGACACCGATCAACGAGAACATGGGCGAGCAGGGCGTACTGCTGGCCCTCGCGGCCACCGCCTATCACGCAGTGGCGGCCAAGAACTCGAGCCTGCCGGATTTGATCGTGGGTCATGGGGTGCTTGGGCGTTTGCTCGCGCGTTTGACCGTGGTGTTGCATGGCGAGGCTCCCGTGGCGTGGGAGCGAAATCCGAATCGCATCGCCGGCGCCGAGGGTTACACGGTTGTGCATCCCGACGCCGATACCTGCCGCGGTTATCGGGCAATTTACGATGTGAGCGGTGACGCCACCCTGCTCGATACCCTGATTGCGCGCCTGGCTCCGGGTGGGGAAATCGTCCTCGCAGGGTTCTACAGCCAGTCATTGTCCTTCGCGTTTCCCGCGGCCTTCATGCGCGAGGCGCGCATTCGCATCGCCGCCGAATGGCGCGAAGCGGACCTGCTCGCAGTCAAGCAATTGGTCGAATCCGGCGAATTGAAACTCGACGGATTGATTACCCATAGGCAGGAAGCGAGCGCCGCTCCGGCGGCCTACCGCACCGCATTCACCGATCCTTCCTGCCTCAAAATGATTTTGGACTGGAGAAGCCATTCATGAGTACTGCTTTTGCAACTACGGACGCGCTGCGTTCCGAGCAGATTCGTCTGCAGGCGTTGCGCGCCGAGGCAGCCATCGAGCCTGATGCGGTGCCGAGCGCCGCGCCCACCAAGCAGACGCAGGTAATCGCCATTTACGGCAAGGGCGGGATCGGCAAAAGCTTTGCACTCGCGAATCTGTCCTACATGATGGCGCAGCAGGGCAAGAAGGTATTGTTGATTGGCTGCGATCCAAAAAGCGACACTACGTCGCTGCTGTTCGGCGGCCGCGCCTGCCCGACCATCATCGAAACCTCCGCAAAGAAAAAGCTCGCCGGTGAACCGGTCAAGATCGGAGATGTGTGCTTCAAGCGAGATGGCGTATTCGCAATGGAGTTGGGCGGCCCTGAAGTGGGCCGGGGATGCGGCGGACGCGGCATCATCCATGGCTTCGAATTACTGGAAAAACTCGGCTTCCACGAGTGGGGCTTCGACTACGTGTTACTGGATTTCCTCGGCGACGTGGTGTGCGGTGGGTTCGGTTTACCGATCGCACGCGATATGTGCCAAAAGGTCATCGTCGTCGGATCGAATGACCTGCAGTCGCTATACGTCGCCAACAACGTGTGCTCGGCAGTGGAATATTTCCGCAAACTCGGCGGCAATGTAGGGGTCGCCGGGTTGGTGATCAACAAGGATGACGGCACGGGTGAAGCGCAGGCATTCGCGCTCGCGGCGGGTATTCCGGTACTGGCGGCGATTCCGGCGAATGAGGACATTCGCCGAAAAAGCGCCAATTACGACATCGTAGGGCGCCCCGGCAGTACCTGGGGCCCGTTGTTCGAGGAACTGGCGGCCAACGTTGCCGAGGCGCCGCCGCTGCGTCCGAAGCCACTGACTCAAGACGCCTTGCTGGGCTTGTTCAAGGGTGAAGTCGTCGGCCGCAACGTGGTGCTGGAGCCGGCGTCGCACGAGGACATGTGCGGCAGTTCGCACGTCGAAAAAGCCACTCTAGAGATTGTCTACGACAACGTCTGACACATGAGCGCAGTGGTAAAAATAGAGGGCGGCGGGGTAGGGTGTCATGCCGGCAAGGATGAGTTGCAGCGTGCGGCCGCAGCCGCGGGCAAGAGCGACACACTGGATCGCTATGCCAAGGACTATCCGATAGGCCCGCACGACCAACCGCAGAGCATGTGCCCGGCGTTCGGCTCGCTACGCGTCGGACTGCGCATGCGCCGAACCGCCACGGTGCTGTCCGGTTCCGCCTGCTGTGTGTACGGGCTTACGTTCACATCTCACTTTTATGGCGCGCGGCGCACGGTCGGCTACGTGCCCTTTAATTCCGAGACTCTGGTAACCGGGAAACTGTTTGAGGATATTCGCGAGGCCGTCTTCAAGCTGGCGGATCCGGCGCTCTACGACGCCGTGGTGATCATCAATCTATGCGTGCCGACGGCGTCGGGCGTGCCCCTGCAGCTGTTGCCAAAGGCAATCAACGGCGTGCGCATCATTGGGATCGATGTGCCGGGTTTCGGCGTGCCCACACACGCGGAGGCCAAGGATGTATTGGCCGCAGCGATGCTGCGCTACGCGCGCACGGAAGCCGTGCAAGGTCCGGTGCAGGCGCCGCGCGGCGGACGCAATGCAAAACCCACGGTCACACTTCTCGGCGAAGTATTTCCTGCCGATCCCGTGGGCATCGGCATGATGCTCGAGCCTCTGGGTCTCGCCGCGGGTCCGGTGGTGCCGACGCGTGAATGGCGCGAACTGTATGCGGCGCTCGACTGCGCCGTGGTCGCCGCGGTGCATCCTTTCTACACCGCTTCGGTGCGTGAATTTTCGGCGGCGGGGCGCGGCATTGTGGGGTCGGCCCCGGTGGGCTACGACGGCACTGCTGCCTGGCTGGCGGCTATCGGGGCCGCTTGCGGAGTAGGCGCGGACAAGGTGGGCGCGGCGCAGAATCGCATACTGCCGGCCATCAAAGGCGCGCTGGCGAAGTCGCCGATCCGCGGGCGCATCACTTTGTCCGGCTATGAAGGCTCCGAGTTGTTGGTGGCGCGTCTGCTGATCGAGAGCGGCGCCGAAGTACCGTATGTGGGAACCGCCTGTCCGCGCACCGCATGGTCAGACGCGGATCGCGAGTGGCTGGAGGCCAAAGGAGTGCGGCTGCAATATCGCGCCTCGCTCGAGCAGGATTTGTCGGCCATGCACGAGTTCAAGCCCGATCTCGCCATCGGCACTACTCCCGTGGTGCAAAAGGCCAAGGAGCTGGCCATACCCGCGATGTACTTCACCAACTTGATTTCAGCGCGGCCGTTGATGGGTCCCGCGGGTGCCGGATCCCTGACGCAAGTGATCAACGCCGCGATGTCCAACCAATCCCGTTTCGCTGAAATGAAATCCTTCTTCGAAGGCGTGGGTTCAGGGTACACCGCCGGAGTATGGCAGGAGTCCCCGCAGGATCACCCGCAGTTTCGTGAGCGCTACAAGGCACAGCTCGTGAAACTCGCCGCCAAGCGCAAAGCAGAGGAGATGGGCTGATGCTGGTGCTTGACCATGATCGCGCCGGCGGCTACTGGGGCTCGGTGTATGTTTTTACGGCGATCAAGGGTTTGCAAGTAATCATTGACGGTCCCGTCGGGTGCGAGAACCTGCCGGTGACCTCGGTGCTGCACTACACCGATGCACTACCGCCGCATGAGCTCCCCATTGTCGTCACCGGCCTCGGCGAGGAGGAGTTGGGACAGCACGGCACCGAAGGGGCAATGAAACGGGCGCATCGGACTCTGGACCCGCATCTGCCTTCTGTCGTGGTCACCGGCTCGATCGCGGAAATGATTGGCGGCGGCGTGACGCCTGAAGGCACGAATATTCAGAGATTTTTGCCGCGCACCATCGACGAGGATCAGTGGCAGAGCGCGAATCGCGCGATGACTTGGCTGTGGACCGAATACGGCAAGAAGAAAATTCCCGAGCGCAAGCCACGCAAGGAAGGCGAGCCACCGCGGGTCAACATTATTGGGCCGATTTACGGCACTTTCAACATGCCGAGTGACCTCGCCGAAATCCGACGCCTCATCGAAGGAATCGGTGCTGAGATCAATTTGACATTTCCGCTGGGTAGTCACCTGGAAGATGTGCCGCGTCTCGTCGATGCGGACGTGAACGTGTGCATGTATCGCGAGTTCGGCCGCTTGCTCTGCGAGACTCTCGAGCGTCCGTACTTACAGGCGCCGATCGGACTACACAGCACCACCAAGTTTCTGCGAACCTTGGGCGAGCTTCTGGGCCTTGATCCGGAACCGTTCATCGAGCGTGAAAAACATACGACCATCAAGCCGCTGTGGGACTTATGGCGCTCCGTTACCCAGGATTTCTTCGGCACGGCCAGTTTCGCGGTGGTGGCGAATGAAACCTATGCGCGTGGCTTGCGGCACTTTCTTGAAACGGAAATGGGATTGCCGTGCACGTTCTCCTTCTCACGGCGTGCCGGAGTGAAGCCCGACAATGAGGCGGTGCGCAAGGCGATCAAGGACACGCCCCCTCTCATCATGTTCGGCAGCTTCAACGAACGGATGTATATGGCGGAGTCGGCGGTGCGCGCGATGTACATTCCCGCCTCATTTCCGGGCGCCATCATCCGGCGCCACACCGGTACCCCGTTCATGGGATATAGCGGCGCCACCTACGTTATCCAGGAAGTTTGCAACGCCCTGTTCGACGCCTTGTTCAACATCCTGCCATTGGGTTCCGAGCTCGACAAAGTGGAGGCCACTCCGTCGCGCCTGCATCGAGAATTGCCTTGGACCGAGGCGGCGAAACAAGCGCTGGATGAATTGGTCTCGGCTGAGCCGGTGTTGGTGCGCATCTCTGCGGCCAAGCGCTTGCGGGATGCGGCGGAGCGGGCGGCGCAGCAGGCGGCGGGCGAGCAAGTGGGCATAGAGCATCTGCCCCGCGCTCGCGGCACGGTCAAAGAATCGGAGCCTGCGTGATGAGCGCTGAGCAACGGCAATGGATGGACAAAGAATTCGCCCGGAGTGTTTCGGACGGAGGGCGTGGCGCGGTGGGGGGTTACTCCGCCGCGGCCATTGAGGTCGCGCGACGATCAGCGCGGTACTGGGCCACGGGGCCCGATTTGTGGAGGTGAGACGTATGGCAGACGAAAGAAAGGGCTCGCTCTCGGGGCTGACGGAGCATGAAGCGAAGGAGTTTCACGGCATCTTCGTGACGAGCTTCATTATTTTCACGGTAATTGCGATTGTCGCGCACTTTTTAGTGTGGCAATGGCGGCCCTGGCTCTAGAGCGTTGCGGTCGCTCCGGAGTTTTGTATTGGTTCCGCTGTTACGCATAGGAGACTAGAAAATGTGGCGAATTTGGCTTCTTTTCGATCCGCGCAGGGCGTTGATTGCTCTGTTTACATTCCTTTTCGTGTTGGCATTGTTGATTCATTTCATCTTGCTGAGCACGGACAGGTTCAATTGGCTGGGTGGGCATGCGGCGCCCTCGGCGGCTGCGCAGCATATGTCGACGCTGCCAGATACGGCCAAGCCCTAGGGCTGTTTGCCGACGGCGGCGGTCGGAGGACGCGACCCAACGAAGGGCTCGAACTCCGTCCGCTGCCGGAAGCGACTAGTTTGAACTGATGGCGCTACACATAGACGAGAGAGCACAACCATGTCGATGCTCAGCTTCGAAAGAAAATACCGGGTTCGCGGCGGCACCTTAGTCGGTGGGGACCTATTCGATTTCTGGGTGGGACCCTTCTACGTGGGTTTCTTCGGCGTCACCACAGCGTTTTTTGCGCTGCTCGGGACCGCATTGATCGTGTGGGGCGCGGCGATTGGTCCGACCTGGAACATATGGCAGATCAACATCGCACCGCCGGATTTGAAATATGGGCTGGGGCTCGCGCCGCTTCGCGAAGGCGGGCTTTGGCAAATCATTACGGTTTGCGCCGTCGGCTCATTCGTATCATGGGCGCTACGCGAAGTGGAAATCTGCCGAAAGTTAGGCATCGGCTATCACGTGCCGTTCGCCTTCGGTGTGGCCATTTTTGCCTATGTCTCTTTGGAAGTATTCAGGCCTCTACTGCTCGGAGCATGGGGCAACGGCTTCCCTTACGGAATTTTCAGCCATTTGGATTGGGTATCCAACACCGGCTATCAATATCTGCACTTTCATTACAACCCGGCGCACATGTTGGCGGTGAGCTTCTTCTTCGCCACGACGTTGGCGTTGTCGCTGCACGGCGCGGTGATCTTATCCGCGGCGAATCCGAAGGATGGGCCGGTGCAGACCGCAGAACACGAGAATACGTATTTTCGCGACACCATCGGCTATTCGATCGGCTCGCTCGGGATCCATCGGCTCGGATTGTTTCTCGCCATCAGCGCGGCGTTTTGGAGCGCGATCTGCATATTGATCAGCGGTCCGTTCTGGACGCGCGGTTGGCCGGAGTGGTGGGGCTGGTGGTTGAACCTGTCGATCTGGAATTGAACGAACTGACCGGGGATTATTATGGCTGAATACCAGAATATATTTACGCGCGTACAAATCAGAGCACCCGCATACGCCGGCGTTTCGCTGCCGCGCGGTGCTTGGGGACGCCAGGGGAAGGGCCGGTTCAGTCATTTGCTCGGACGCTTCGGCGATGCGCAGATAGGACCCGTCTACCTCGGCACAACAGGGCTCTTGTCCTTGATCTGCGGCTTCATAGCCTTCGAGATCATCGGGCTCAATATGTTCGCCTCGGTGCACTGGAACCCGGTGCAATTCATCCGGCAATTGCCATGGCTGGCTCTGGAACCGCCCGCTCCTGCCAATGGGCTGCACTTCCCGCGCCTGCAAGACGGCGGGTGGTGGCTGATGGCGGGGTTTTTCCTCACCAGCTCGGTGTTGTTGTGGTGGTTGCGCATGTACCGCCGCGCGCGTGCGCTGGGCATGGGAACTCATGTTTCCTGGGCGTTTCTCTCGGCGATCTGGCTGATGCTGGTGTTGGGAATCATCCGGCCGGTGCTGATGGGCAGCTTCGGCGAGGCGGTTCCGTTCGGGATTTTCCCGCATTTGGATTGGACAGCGGCATTCTCGATTCGCTACGGCAATCTGTTTTACAACCCGTTCCACTGCCTGTCGATTGCATTTCTTTACGGCTCTACCCTGCTGTTCGCGATGCATGGCGGAACAATATTGGCGGTCAGCCGCCTGGGCGGTGACCGCGAACTGGAACAGATCGTCGATCGCGGCACCGCCGCGGAGCGTGCGGCATTGTTCTGGCGCTGGACCATGGGTTTCAATGCAACCATGGAGTCCATCCACCGCTGGGCCTGGTGGTTCGCAGTCCTGTGTCCGTTGGTGGGAGGCATAGGAATTCTACTGACGGGCACCGTGGTCGATAACTGGTATTTATGGGCCGTTAAGCATCATGTGGCGCCGATGTATCCGCACGTGTTTGCTCCGGTAGTGGATCCGGCGACCTTGGGAGGGGCGAAATGAACGGACTTGGCACTCTGGGATATCGATGCGCCATGGCGCCGGGCCTGCTCATTGCCACGGTCGGTTTTAGTTTCGCGCTGAGCGGTTGTGAACACCCGCCGGTCGACACCGTGCAGAACGGCTACCGCGGCTTGGGAATGCAACAAATCATCAATCCGAGAACGGACGCGCAGAAGGCGGCGAAAAATATTGTACCCGCGGTAATCCCGGCGGCGCCGGCGGATGGGCCGCTGGCCAGCAGCGTTTATCAAAATATACAGGTGCTGAAGGACCTCAATGTCGCGCAGTTCACTCGTGTGATGCTGGCCGTCACCCAATGGGTCGCGCCGCCGGATCAGAGCTGCAACTATTGCCACACCAGCAATATGGCGAGTGACGACCGTTACACCAAGGTGGTGGCGCGGCGCATGCTGCAGATGGTGCGGCACGTCAACTCCGATTGGAAGGACCATGTCGGGGCCACCGGCGTTACCTGCTACACCTGCCACCGCGGTAACGCAGTTCCGCAAAACGTATGGTTCACCAACCCCGGAGAATCGAGCACCAGCGGCTTGATTGCCGGCAACGCGGGCAAGAACAAACCTTCGCAGACCGTGGGTTTGACGGCGCTGCCTTATGATCCGCTGACACGCTTCCTGCTCGACGACAAGAACATTCGAGTGATTTCCAACGACGCGCTGCCAAACGGCAATCGCGCCTCGATCAAGCAGACCGACATCACGTATGCGCTGATGATCCATATGTCCGAGTCGCTCGGAGTAAATTGCGTCTACTGCCACAACTCCCGTTCATTCGCGGTGTGGGACGCGAGTACGCCCAAGCGCACCACCGCTTGGTATGGCATTCGCCTGGCGCGTGATTTGAACAACAACTATTTGGTGCCGCTCAAGGCCACCTTCCCGGAGCATCGCTTGGGCGTGCTCGGGGATGTCGCGAAAGTGAGCTGCGCCACCTGTCACCAGGGATTATTCAAGCCCATGTACGGCGAGCGCATGGCGAAGGATTACCCGGAGCTGCAAGGCCCGATGCATCCGGCGCCCGCACCGGTGGCGGCGCCGGCGGTCGAGAACTCACCGCCGACGGCGGCGCTGCTGGGGAATCGGCCCTAGGGCCGGGTGCTCGAGACGAATGCCTCAGCGCGGCGGGGTAGCATTCGCCTGCTGCGGTTCTGTGCTGGGGCGAGGGTCGGCGCTCGCGTGCAGTTCGGCCGTGGGTCTTGCGGCGCGCACGCCAACGCTCAGTGAAATAAGCAGGCGGGGAATTATTTCGCCTTCAATGACGCGCGCCAGCCGCGTCCGCCTTGCTTGTTCCGCGGCCACAGGCTCGCCGACTTCGACGCGCTCTGCCGAGGCTGGAGTAATGAACTCGTTTGAACGTCGATTAGACATCCCGTTCCGCTTATTGTTGTAGACCTGGGCCCCTTCCCCGAGGGCGTACGGCGAACATTACTAGGGAAGGCAGGCGTAGGCAAACTTCAATTGAGTAGGGGGAGCTCGGACAGAGTAAACCCCCACCAAGTATGCTCGCCGTCCGGCACTGGCACCGCACAGAGCTCAACCCGGCGCGAACGGTTGCCGGGGGAGCACAGCTGGGTCGTCAACCGGCTAGTTGCCTCGCGTGCTGCCAGCTGTTGGCTCAATTGGGCCAGATTCGTTTCCGAAAGACACAGCCAACGCGTGAGTGGAATGCCGCGCACCTCAGCCTCTGAGTTCACGCCGGCCATTTCGATGAACGCCCGATTCGCATAATCAACGTGAAACCCCGCGTCGGTGATCAGAAATCCGACCTCCGCGCTGTCAATCTCCTGCAGCACGGTTGAACTCGGGCCGCCGTTAATATTCCGCGCCTCCGAGACCGTTGGCTCGAGCCTGACCAATAAATAGGACTGCGATGCCGCTCGGACCAAGGATACCCGTGCCGTTAGGTCGATTGCGCCGCCGCGGGCGCGCACCGCCATTGCATCGCTGCTGCCGGAGGCACGCGCCGCGCAGGTCTGGTGTTGTATTTGTGCTGCGCTTGATAACTCGAAGGCCGACGGGAATTGCGTCCCGATGAGGGCGGTGCGAGTGGTGCGCAACAGCGCCGCGGCCGGAGGATTTGCCTGCAGGATCTTGTCCGAGCCGGCGTCCAGGATCAGTACAGCCTCGCTCGAGGCAGTAAACAGCCGTTCACACGGGAGCCGCTCGGACGAATACGTATCGGCTGAACTCTCTTCGACAGCGTCCTGAGTGCTAAAAAACGACCATTTGTGTTGCGGCAGCATGTGGCAACACGCAGGGTATCTGCCGCCGATGCTCAGGCACATTCCCGTTTCCCAGAGCAATGACTACCGGTAAACCGGTATAGATCAAAGAGAGACAATCCCTTCACGGATGGCGTGCTTGGTCAGTTCGGCGACGGTACGCAGACCCAATTTTCGCATAATGTTGCGGCGGTGCACCTCCACTGTGCCCACCGTCACATGCAATTGCGCCGCGATGGCAGGAGAGCGGACCCCCTCGGCGATCAACCTTAGCACCTCGCGCTCGCGACGGGCGAGTGGTACGGCATCACCGGCAACCGGCCTATCGCGCAGCTCGGAAACCAGTGCCCCTGCGATTTCGGGTGAAAAATATCCCTGCCCGGCGGCCACGGCGCGGATCGCCCGCACCAGTTCGGTACCGGCGGCCGATTTAGTCACGTAGGCCGAGGCGCCTGCGCGCACCATGGCCGTCACGAAGCGCTTGTCATCGAAGGCCGACAGCGCCACGATTTTTGCGGTAATGCCGGCGTCTTTCAGGCGCGCGGCGACCTCCATGCCATTCACGTCGGGTAGCCTGATGTCGAGCACGATCACGTCTGGTTTGAGTTTAGCCGCGAGCTTGAGCGCCTCGTGCGCGTCCCCCGCCTCGCCAACGATGTCGATGTCGGGTACCTTTTTGAGTGCTTCGCTTAGCGCCTCGCGCACCATGCGATGGTCTTCAACCAATAGCACCGTGGTTGTCACGGGTTTTGCTCCATTTCTTCCGGCTCCACGGCCGACAAAGGTGCCATCAGCACCGCCACCGTGCCGACCCCCGGCGTGGATCGCAGGTCCACCGTCCCGCCAATATGCGATAGGCGCTCGCGCAGACTGATTAAACCCAGTCGCCGTCGCGGACCGGGCGGCGCGGCCGTCGTATCATAGCCAACACCCGGATCGGATACCGTCACGACGACTCGTTCAGCAGCGCATTGCGCTTCGACCGTAGCGGAATTCGTTTGCGCATGTTTGGCAACATTGATCAGCAACTCGCGCACGGCTCTGTAGAGGATCGATCGGGCTTCGTGCGCCAGCGGCTTCGCACGCCCGTCATCGCGCACCGTCACTTTGACGCCGAACGTTCCCTCGATTTCTTCCGCCAGCCATTCCAATGCAGGCGAGAGTCCCAGTTCGTGCAGCACGTCCGGCGCCAGCTGCGCGGCCAGCGAGCGTATGGCATTGTTGGCCCGATTGATCAGCGCATCGACCTGCAGGGCGGTATCCGAAATATCCGTGCCTTCGTGCTGGCATAAGCTGGCAAGACGGATTCGCGCGGCGGCGAGTATCTGTCCCAGATCGTCATGCAGGTCGCGGGCGATCTGTCGCCTCTCCCGGTCCTCGACGACCTCAAGGTCTGCGGACAGCGCGCGCAATTGTTCCGTACGCTGCGCCACGCGCCGCTCGAGTTCCTCCGCAATGATGCGAGTTTCCTCGAAAGCGCGCTCACGACGCGCCAGGTCCACGCTCTTCAGCACGGTCTCCAACAGCACCACCCTCAGCGCCTCAGCCGACTCGAGTGCAACCTCCGCCCAGGGCGCCGATTGCATCTTGGTCACCTCCAGCCATTCGGCAAATGATCCGCGCGGCGTGAGCCGCGCGCCGTGTCGATCGACTTTCGTAGGCTTCGAGGGATCTCCGGCCCAACGCACCGTCAGGCCCATCTCGGGCCGAAACCACAGCACGTAGTCGCGGGGTGTGCGCGACAATCCGACGGCAACCATCCCGCTTGCCACGGCTGCAAAATTCGCCGCAGGAGCATATTCGGACGAGAGGTGTTCGGTGGCCAGCAACGGTCGATTGACGCCGTTGAGCCATTCAACAAGCGCTAGAATGTCGCTGGCGCCGGGTGTTTCGCCGACCAGATGCAATTGGCCCTCCAAGTACACCACGGCGCCGGTCGCCTCCAGGTAGTGCAGCAAATCCCACGACGCGAGCACCGCTCCGATGTCGCCCGCGCCGGTCAAGCGTGCGACGAGTTCGTCGCGGATGCGTTTTGCTTCGATCCGCAGTACCGACGCTTCAGTCTGCACTTTGGTCTCGACGTGCAGCGACAGTATCTGCGCAAAAGTTTCGCAAGAGACACGCAAATCCGCCGAAACGTAGCGCGGAGAATAGTGATGCAGGACCAGCATGCCCCATAGATCATTCTGGCAAATGATGGACGCGGAGAGAGACGCGCATACGCCCATGTTGCGTAAGTACTCGAGGTGGATGGGCGAGACGCTGCGTAAATCGCAATGGCTCATGTCGATCGGCTGTCCGGTCCGGAGGTTCGACTCGGGGCGCAGCGGCGCCGGTACATAATCGATATTCGGGATGGCGCGCAGCCAATTGCGGCGATACAGTTCGCGTGCCTGCTTCGGGATGTCCGACGCCGGGTAGTGCAATCCCAAGAACGACTCCAGCCCGGTATTGGCATCTTCGGCCGCGACCACGCCACTGCCGTTGGGCAGGAACCGGTAGACCATGGCGCGATCGAATCCGGTCGCGGCGCGCATGGCCACGGCGGCGGCCGCACAACATTCCTGCAAGCTGGAGGTGTGTTGCACGGCTGCTAGCAGCGACTTCAGCTGTTCGATCGGATCCCCGGCACCGGTCACCGTGCGTCGTGCCGGCTCGAGCTCGATGATGGCAGTGCCCGCCGAGGCCTGCAGCGTAAGGTCAAGCGCTACTGGCCCGCCGCGCGAGCGCACTCCCAGGCGCATCAAGGGCGGGATGAATTCGGCCGTCGACTTGAGCCGTCCACTGACGAATGTATCGGTGTCGGGCTCTAGAATTGCCGACAGCGACAGGCCGATCATGCGATGGGGATCGATGCCCAACATCAATGCCGAGTCCCCCGCGACTTGCTCGACGACGTATTGCCGGCGGTCGACGACCAACAATATGCCATGAGGTTGTATCGACCCCGGTATATGAATAGGCTCGCGGTCGCAGGTGGTGAGATCCGCCTCACCAAAGCGAACTGTCGGACTGCTCATGCGGGCTCCCCACAAAGCCAGGCGGCGAGCGCATCAAAGGTGCCGACGGCGGCCCGGGCCGCGCTCATCTGCCGCCCCGGCTCGCCACACCACGCATCCAGCGCAATGCCGAAGTCGCGCCACATCGGTCCCACAAGGTCCCCGTAACTTGCCAGGAAGCTGGCACCGCGAACGGCTGTAAGCCCCAGGCGGCTTTGCACCAGCGGCAGCAAAGTGCGTCCCCCGAGCGTTGCACCTTCCAGTACGTAGACACAACCGAAAGCAGCGGCGGGATCTGCAGTATCTGGGATTGCCTCACAGCGCGGCAGTGACGCAATATGGTCCGGGTCGGCTCCCAGGGCGAGGAGGTCTTGAGTCAATAGCGGCATTTTACGGCGCATCTCGTAGTCCGGCAGCTTTCCGCCGAAGGATTCCATCAGCAGGGAGGCCTCGATCGTGGCGCAAAAACCCCACATCCTTTCCAGGTGCGCACGGTAGGCGTCGGCTTGGGTAAATCGAGCCTTGACGTCCAACCGCTTCTCGAGCCGCTGATGCGAGGGCCACGTCGCCGAGCGTAATCCGGCTATGGCGCTCATCATTCGAAGTCAGCACTGACGCTTATTTGTCGGTCATACATGTGATTATTATGGCCGATTGGCACGCGCTTGGGGCTCCTGTCGGAGCCCCGTTGCTTTCCCCGTCGGGTGCTACAGGGGAAGGCAGCCTGGCTCAGGCCAGATCAGGCTTGCTCAAATGAGGCTTATGGGTGGAACGGCGATGCTGCGGCATTGCCCAATTCCACAGCCGCTCACTGGGCAGCGGCAGCACCATAAACCAGTGCTCGAGCACCGCGAGAGCCAATAGGCTGCTGACCAGCGCGTAACCCGTGCTCTCAAACGCTGCACTCGCCCCCAAGTATTTCTGAATCAACAAGCCGGTGACGATGGTCGCCCCGGTCACCGACAGTGGAAACAGAAAATTCATGGATCGCTTGCGAAAAAACGCCTTCAAATATTGCAGATGCGGTGGCAGGAATTTCTCGCCCAAGTTCGGGACGCCGAGATAGAGATTGAGCTTGGCGCTGAGCCTCATGGCCCAGAGGACCGCATAGGTCCACATCGCCACTTTATTCGGCGCCAGGTAAGTTGCCCCGAAAATGACGGCTCCGCCTATCAATATGGCGATTTCGTTGTAGATGATCGCTTGAACGGCGTGCACGAAATGACTCCAACCCCGACAGCGCTCCGCGCATCCATGCGTGCGCGGGCCGGTGACGAAGCCCATCAAAAAACTCATTTCAAGCCAGCCCCAGACCAGAACTGCCGCCGTAAATGCCAGGTACGCGCCCCTTGAAGTCGGGTCGAAAGCGCTTGCATACAGAAGGTATCCGGCTGCCAGCAATGCCGCGCTGGCGCCCGCCATGCTCCACCGAAAAGTTGACTTCGGCCGGCCGTCCAGGAAGAGGATGATTCCGGTGGTGAACCACCACACGAGAACGGCACAAGCCGCGGGTGCGCCGAAATCGGCCATGCTCTAATTCATCCTCGCTACAAGGCACCACACCATTACCATGCAGGAGCCATCCGAACTTGCGAGGGCAGGCCGTGCCTTTGCACAGGCAGGCAGTACAAGCGCGTAAAGGTCAGGGCAGCCGCCGCAGCCAATGCGACGCGCTTTAGTGTTCCAATCGCGCCACCTCGCGACTTGGCCGCGGCACTGCGCGCGGTAAGCATGCGCAGTCGCTCCAGTCCCTGGCGAAACTTTGGATTGTCCAAATCGAGCGACAGTGGGAACACCTGTTTCGATATTTCCGTGGTGATGCGAAACACCGTGAAGTCATACTCGCCGGGGTCCATGCCGAAGGCTGAGTGCATGAGCGGCCGATCATGATCGCGTACATACATGGTAGCGAAGACCGCCAGCAGGAAGAATCGGATCCATAGTTTGTTGTGACCACGCAGCAGGTGTGGATTGGCGCGCATGATGAGCGCAAAGGCCTCGCCATGGCGGAACTCGTCATTGCACCAGCGCTCGAACCAGCGAAATATGGGATGAAAGCGCTTCTCAGGATGCCGCTCGAGGTGGCGATATATCGTAATGTAGCGCGCGTAGCCGATTTTTTCCGACAAATACGTCGCGTAGTAGATGAACTTGGGACGAAAGTGCGTGTATTTTTTGTCCCGCCTGAGGAACCCCAAGTCGACGCCGACGCCGAAATCCTTCAAGGCCTGGTTGATGAATCCCGCATGCCGGGCTTCATCGCGGGCCATGAATCCCATCAGTTCGCGCATGTCGTGGTTCGCGACGCGTCGTTTGATTTCGCTGTAGAGCACGCAGCCGGAGAATTCTGCAGTCACCGAGCTGATCAGGAAATCGAGAAACTCTTGGTGTAAGTCAGCGGGCAGCGCGGCGACTTCAGCATCGAATTGCGCGTTGCGCTCGAAGTGATCGCGATTAACGTCGCGGCGGAACTCGCCGATCAACTGGTCCCACTCAGCGCGTACCGGCGCGGCATCGAAACGCTCCAGCGCCGCATAGTCGGTCTTATAGAATCGCGGACTCAGCAGGGTGTTGGCCTCGGCCTTACGGGTCGCATCGGTTCCGGAGTTGATCCCAATCGCCTCGTCGATCATGATTTGTCCTTAGGTTGGCTGCTGGCGATCAATATCTCGGCGAACGCGCCCGCGTTCGTCGGACCGAACACCTCCAAGTCGACATGCCGGCCGGTGGATGGATCATCCAGCGAGAGACGACCGTCTGCCCAGCGGGTCAATCGAAACGGTGGGGTAGACCCGATGTGATCCGCGCGTCGTTCGCGAACCAGTCCGCGCAGCACCCCACGCACGAAGCCGTTGGTCCCGGGCTTCAATGTATCGACCAATTGGTTGGTGGCGTCTGAGTAAATCAACACGCCGCCGTCGGCCCGGTCCTCGAATCTAAGGTCATAGCTTTCCACCACCGAGCTTGGGGGCGGTTTGGCGGGACCATAGCCGGCAATCCGAGCTATCCCCACCATCAGCAGCGACGCCACCACGAGCGTGCCGGCACCAATCAATGCGCCGCGCGGCAATGTCTTCCTATCGATGGCATCTGAGGTCATGACTTTCCTCAGGCAACTGCAGCCGTGCGTGGCGGCAGGGTTGCCGTATTCGGCGTTGGGGTGCGGTCTTGCGCAGCAATGCGTATCGACGTCACTCCCGCGTCGGCAGCGAGTGCCGTTGCGAGGATCTCGGCTGCCTTACGCGCCTCGGCGAGAGCGCGCAAACTCGGTTGCGGCCGCGTAATGAAACCTGGCCGCAAGTGCGGCCAGGTGATCAGGTAGCCCACCCGCTGGTCCGGCATCACTTTGAGCGCGATTTCGCCGCTGTGGTCGGAGAACATCTTGAGTTCGGCCGACTCGATCACCTTGAAGGGAACGTTCATGGTCATGGGCACCGCGACCCCGTGCCGCAATAGGACGCGTTGGCTGGTGATGCTGTACACCGTGGCACGGCCGGTCAAATAGGCGAGCAGCGAGAGTACGCCGATGGCAACGGCGCCGAGCGCGAGCAGGAACGCGCACGACAGAACTACCGCCGCCAGCGAATGCCCGTTGTTCACGCCGACCACAATTCTCCACAGCACCAAAGCAGCGAAATACAGCGCCACTTTGCGCACGTGATAGGCGCGCACGGCCAGCGACTTCCAGTTAGGACTGCCTTGCCACAGCAAACGCTCTCCGGGCGGCAGCAGCGCGGGCAATCCGCGCACCGGTTCGAATTCGAAATCATCATGGCTCACAGCAGCGGCTCCGATCGGCTGGCAGTCGCGTACAAATTGCCGCCGGCGTAGTACGCCATGATCTGATCCTCTTCGCGCCGCGTGATCTGCTCAGGATTCGCCAAAGTGGGCACGCCGGCGAACTGCGATCCCAAGATCGACTTGACGTTGATGTGCCGGCGCGTACCGTCGATCTTCGCGAAGTTGATGGGCAGCAGTGCGCGCCGCGTCCCAGTCTGCACCTCGAGGTAGCGGATCTGCGGTTCGGCACGGTCCACCCATAGGTCGTTCACCACGCCGCCGGCTTCGCGGTCGGCGCCGTACACCGTCATCCCACGCGGGTCCGGATCGTTGGCAGCGACGGTAAATCCCGATGCCAGGCGCAGCGGCACAATCATAGGCTGGCCGTCGATGGTGTGATCCGGGACATTGGCTCGTTCGGCATATGCCGCGGGACCGACCGCGTCCCGCATGGGGTCGCCGGTGGGTTGCCACGGCGCTCCCAAATAGCCGCCCATGGGGGTTGCCATAAAGGCACGCGAATCGTGTTCGACCCTGGGCGCCATCACCACGCTGCCGTCGGCGAGCCTGAAAGTCTTGGCCGCCGGCATGGCGGGGAAACCCTGCACCGTTACGCGGCCGCCGGAGCGGTCGGACTCCAACGGGTAGCCTTCGCGCTTGTCCTCCTTGCGTAGGTAAATGATTAGACCGGCAAAGAATATCCAGAACGCATAAAGCACTACTTGAGCCACGTCGAAATATCCGGTAATAGCTCCCGTGTTCATCGCGCAATCCCCTTAAGTATTACTCACCTCAAGCCAATTCGTATTCCGTCGATGCGGTCGGCGCAGTCTTCACCCCCGACCGGACCAGCGGTCCAATTGCCACCAACGTGGCGAACAACAAAATGATTTCTATTTGGTACACGGCGCCGTAACCGGTGGCGGCGCCGGTCAGTGCAGGGCCCAATGATCCATGCACGGCAAGGCTTGTAACGCCGTCGCGTACCGCGCCGCCCAGCGCAATCGCGACGCCGGCGCTGGTCGCCTGCACGGCGCCCCAAGCGCCCAGGGCCAACCCAGTCTCGCCGTTGCGCTCGCGGGCCATCGCACCTGCCAATGTGCCAACGGCGAAGAAGCCGCCGCCGAACCCGATCAGCAGCACGCCTAAGCGAAACATCAACGGCGATTCCATGGGCGCAGCGAATATGACCGCGGCGAACGCGACCAGCCCGATCAAGGCTCCATAGGCAGCCAGACGGTAGGGGTCGGCGCCATGGCCCAGGAAGCGGGCGGCGATCGAGAATGCCGCCAGCATGCCGCCGGCGAGCATGGCCGTCAGCGCCGTGGTGGCTGCCACCGGCAGATGCAAAATCTGACCGCCATACGGCTCCAGCACGATGTCCTGCATATTGAACGCAGCCGTTCCCAGTCCCACGGTGACCAAGAAGCGCATGGCGCGCGCATGCTTGGTGAATTCCCGCCAGGAGTCCAAAAATTTCGCGCTCGATTCGACCACTACGGTGCGCACCGAATTGCGGGCCTCTTGTTTCCACAGCGCCGTGAGATTGAGCGCCATGGTCACCATGGCGGAGCCTTGAATCACTCCAATCAGGCGTATCTCGCTGAAGTTGGCCAGGAGCTTGCCGAACACCAGACCGGCAGCCACCATGCCGACCAGCAACATGACGTACATCAACGCGATGACGCTTGGCCGTGACTCTGCCGGCGCTAAATCGGTGGCCAGCGCAAGCCCGGCCGTCTGAGTGGTTTGCAGCCCCGCGCCCACCAGCAAGAATGCAAAGGCTGAAGCGAATTGGCCGATCCAGATCGGACCGTGGGTATCGCCGGACAATATGAGCAGCGCAAATGGCATGATGGCCAAGCCGCCGAATTGCAGCAGCGTTCCCATCCAAATGTATGGGACGCGGCGCCAGCCGAGCGCGGAGCGGTGATTGTCGGAGCGAAAGCCGATGAAGGCGCGAAACGGCGCAAACACCAACGGCAGTCCGACCATCAGCGACACCAGCCAGGCGGGCACATTCAATTCGACGATGAGCACGCGATTCAGAGTGCCGATTAGCAGCACCATGGCCATGCCTACGGATACCTGAAACAGAGATAGACGCAACAGCCGGCTCAGCGGCAGTTCAGCGCTTGCCGCATCGGCGAACGGCAGGAACTCTGTGCCGATGCGCATCCATCGCCGTGCCAGCTTGCCGCTGCCCAACATCATTTTCTTACGAGCTCCAAGGCTTGAGATTTGTAGAAACCGCTGTTGACCCGCCGCGTCCGGCCCACCCGCCATGACTGCAAGGCCGGCTCCGCAGCCAGCGCGACGCGAATCGAGCTCTCGGATAGGGGCTCGATCGACGGCGCCCGATCCTTACGTGGAAACAGGCGGCCGGCGGCCCACATCAGGGTGAGAGCCGGTGTCTTGGGTGCAAATGTGAATACGATGGAGCGCTGCGTTCGGGCCGCAAACCCCGAGAGCACGCGCACCACATCGGCGAGCTGGTAGTGGATCAGTGAATCCATGGCCACCACGTGATCAAATTCGCCGAGACCTGTATCGCACATGTCGCCGACGCGGAACTCGATGCGGCCGAATCCGAGTTTGGCAGGCAGACGCTCTGAGCCCAGGCCGACAAGAGTGGGCGACAGATCCACCGCCACCACCTGCGCGCCGCGTTGCGCTGCGGCGACGCTGAGAGCGCCGGTGCCGCAACCGGCATCTAGCACGCGTTGCCCCTGCAAGTAGGCGGGCAGCATGGCGAGCAGCGTGTCGCGCATTTCATTGCGGCCGGCGCGTACCGTCGCGCGAATCCTGCTCACCGGTGCCGTGGACGTCAGCCGTGCCCAGGCGTCGACCGCAGTCCTGTCGAAGTAGGTCGCTAGTTCGCCGCGCCTCTGTTGGTAGCTCACGATCGTCATCAATCGAATCCCAGCAGATCGAAAATATCCCGATCCTTCATCGACTCTGCTACCAGCGGATCAGTGCCATCCCACAAGGCCTGCGCGAGGCGCATGTATTCCGCCTGCACGGCGTCGAGTTCCGGCGAGCTCTCCATCTCGAACAAGGTCGCCTTTTTCAGCCGGCTGCGGCGGATCACGTCCAAGTCGGGAAAACGCGCCATCGTCTTCAGGCCCACTTTGTTGTTGAACTTGTCGATTTGATCGGTGCCGGCGCTGCGATTCGCGATGACGCCGCCGAGGCGCACCGCGTAGTTCTTGGATTTCGCCTGAATGGCGGCGACGATCCGATTCATAGCGAAGATCGAATCGAAATCGTTCGCGGTCACTATCAATGCGCGATCGGCATGTTGCAGCGGCGCGGCAAATCCCCCGCATACCACATCGCCCAGCACATCGAAGATCACCACGTCGGTGTCCTCGAGCAGGTGATGCTCCTTGAGAAGCTTGACGGTTTGGCCGACCACATAGCCGCCGCAGCCGGTGCCGGCGGGAGGGCCGCCTGCTTCGACGCACATCACGCCGTTGTAACCGGTGTAGACGAAATCTTCGATACGCAGTTCTTCGGAGTGGAAGTTCACCGAGGCCAGCACGTCGATGACCGTTGGGACCAGTCGCTTGGTCAGCGTGAACGTGGAATCGTGTTTTGGATCGCAGCCAATCTGCAGTACCCGCTTGCCCAACTTGGAGAAGGCCACTGACAGGTTGGAGGAGGTCGTGCTCTTGCCTATTCCGCCCTTGCCGTATACCGCGAATACTTTGGCGTTACCGATCTTAAGGTTCGGATCGAGCGGTACTTGTACGCTGCCTTCGCCATCCAGCGGCGCACCCCCTCGATGTTTGAGCGCTAATAGGGGAACCGATACCGGTACGCTGGCGATGCTCATGCGGCTACCCCTTCGTAAATGCCTTCGAGTCGATCTTCGAGTTCTTCGCCGGCTGAACGCAGCGCCGCCAGCATTTTCTCATCCGGCTGCCAGTACTTGCGTTCTGACGCCTCCAGCAGGCGATTGGCCACCTTGGTCGAGGCGGTTGGATTGAGTTTGGCGAGGCGCGCGCGCATTTCCGGGTCCAGGATGAATGTCTGCGTAATCTGCTGATAGACCCAGGGCTGCACTTCGCCGGTGGTAGCTGACCAGCCCATGGTGTTGGTGACATGCGCTTCGATCTGCCTCACGCCTTCGTAGCCGTGTTCGAGCATTCCCTCGTACCACTTCGGATTTAGAGTTCGGGTGCGGGTTTCCAAGCTGACTTGCTCCGATAGGGTTCGAATAGTTCCGGCGCCGCTGGTGTGATCGGCGATGTATACGGGAGTGGCAGCGCCGCCTTTCGCACGCTTCACGGCGCTGTTGACGCCGCCCAAGGTGTCGAAGTAAGTGTCCACCGTGGTCACTCCCAGCTCGACGGAATCAAGGTTCTGATAGGTCAAATGCACGTCCTTGAGAACGCTGGCCAGTAATTTCGTCTGCTGTACCGGCCGGCCGGCACGGCCATAGGCGAAACTCTTGCGCCGCGTGTAGGTCTCCGCAAGCTCGTCCGGTTCGTCCCAGCGGCCGTTTTCAATCAGGTGATTGACATTCGATCCGTAGGTGCTCTCGGCATTGCCGTAGACACGCAATGCCGCGGTTTCCAAATCGCAGCCATGTTCCGCCTGATATTGGAGGGCGTGCTTGCGCACGAAATTGCGGTCCACGGGTTCGTCGGCTGAGGCCGCCAGGAACGCAGCCTCCGCCAGCAGTTTTATCTGCAGCGGCAGCAGATCACGGAATATGCCCGACAGAGTGACCATCACATCGACCCGCGGCCGGCCCAATTCGCCAAGCGGTATCAGAGTTGCGCCGGCGATGCGGCCATAGGCGTCGAAACGCGGTCGCGCGCCGATGAGGGCCAAAGCTTGGCCGATCGGGCCACCCTCGGTTTTCAGATTGTCGGTACCCCACAGGACCAAAGCGATGGACTGCGGAAAGGGATTGCCCTCTGCGACATGCCGCTCGATCAGCTGCGTCGCCTGAATGGCCCCTTGCATTACAGCGAAGGTGCTGGGAATGCGGAAGGGATCGAAGCCATGCAAATTTCGCCCCGTGGGCAGCACCGAAGGTGTACGTACCACGTCGCCGCCTGGAGCGGGGCGCAGGAAACCGCCGTCGAGTGCGTGCAAGATGGCGTCGAGCTCGCCGTTGGCGGCCAGCATGTGATCGGCGCTCTGCAATTCCCGGAGCAGGCCGAGGCTCGGTTCGATCGCCGCCAAGCCGGCATTCGACAGCGCCTGCTCGGGCGAACCGCCGGCCACCAGCGACTCGATCGCCGTGCGACATGCGGCCGATTCGGTGCTGAATATCGAGCCGGTGCTCGAGGACTGTGCCATGGCAAGGAGAAAGTCCACCCGTTGCGGCGCGCTCACCGATCGCCCGACCACATGCAAGCCGTGCGGAATCAGGGTGTACTCGAGTTCCAAAATCTGGGTACCGAGCTTGGCCACTTCGTGCTCCGCGTCGCCGCCCCAGCAAGGTTGCAATGTTGCCAAATCGAGCGCGCCCGCCTGAGACTGGATCAGCGCCGCCAGAGCCGCGCGGTGCGGTGCATCGGCGGGGGAAGTTCGCCAGCTTTCGACCGAACTCTTCAAGTCTATCAAGCCGCGGTACAGGCCCGCCTGTGCCACCGGCGGCGTCAGATAGCTGATCAAAGTAGCGCCGCAGCGCCGCTTGGCAATCGTGCCTTCGGAGGGATTGTTGGAGGCGTACAGATACAAGTTAGGCAGGTCGCCGATGAGTCGATCCGGCCAGCACGCAGCGCTCATCCCGGACTGCTTTCCCGGCATGAACTCAAGAGCGCCGTGAGTGCCGAAATGCAATACGGCGTGCGCCCCAAAATCCTCGCGTAAGAATCGGTAGAAGGCCGAGAAGGCGTGCGTAGGGGCGAAACCCTTTTCGAACAACAGGCGCATGGGATCGCCCTCGAAGCCGAACGCCGGCTGTATTCCGACGAACACATTGCCGAAACATTCGCCGAGGACGAATAGCGAGCTGCCGTCGCTTTGCTGCTTGCCCGGAGCAGGGCCCCACTGCGCCTCGATTTCTTTCAAATAACGTTCGCGACGCACATGTTCATTCGCGGGTATGCGTTTGTACACGTTCGCGATTGCGCCGAGTTGCCCCGCATTGCCGTTGATTATTTTTTCGCGCAGTTCGTCAACGCCAGCGGGCAGCTCCACGCGGTAGCCCGCGCGCTGCAGGGCCGCGAGAGTGCGGTGCAGGGATTCGAATACGGACAGGAATGCGGCAGTCCCGGTGTTGCCGGCATTCGGCGGAAAATTGAAAAGTACGATACCTACTTTGCGATCGGCGCGCGCGGCGCGGCGCATGGCGACGAGCTTGGTCACGCGAGCTGCCAGCATGCCCGCCCGTTCCGGATGTGCGACCATGTCCTTCGCTGAGCCCGCTGCTTGCGAGCGGCCGCCGAACACCATGGGTCCGGTGGCGCCGTCGAGTTCGGGAATCGCCACCATGATGGTTGATTCCACCGGCAACAGTCCGCGGTCAGAGGCCTCCCATTGTTCGACCGTCTGGAATTCCAACGGATGCGCGGCTACGTACGGCACGTCCAGTGACGCCAAGATCTCCTCAGCGGCTTTGGAATCGTTGTACGCGGGGCCGCCGACCAGCGAGAAGCCCGTCAGGGACAGCAGTGCGTCAATGGTCGAGTCACCCTCGCGCGCGAAATATTTATCGATCGCGGGCCGCGCGTCCAAGCCGGCTGCGAATATCGGGATCACGCGCAGTCCGCGCGCTTCTAGAGCGGCAATCACGCCGTCATAGTGCCCGCAGTTCCCGGCGAGCAAGTACGAGCGCAGCAGCAGCAGCCCGACGGTTCCATGCTCTCCATTGCCCGGAATATCCTGAGCGCGGTCGCAGAATCGCGCCGGCAGACGAGGGTGGTAGATCCCCACTTCGGGATAGTTGGTGGGTGGTGCGACTTTGGCGCTCGATTGCAGGGCAGCGCGCGGGCCGCCGGCGTAGCGGCACACCAAGTACCGCACCAGATTGGCAATATTCTCCTCGGATCCCGCCAGCCAGTACTGCAGGGTCAGGAAATACGCCCGCACGTCCTGTGCAGTTCCCGGTATAAATCGCAGAAATTGCGGAATTCGCCGCAACATTTTCATCTGCTCGGCGCCCGCGGTCCGTTTGACAGCGCCGGCGCCTTGTTGCTTCGTGCCGCGCAGGCGCTTGAGCAACGCCAAAGGACCGCTTTGCTTGCCGTCCATGCTGAAGCGTCCGATGCGCGTCAGCCTCACGACCTCGGCCGCGGACATGGCGCAGATCATGGCGTCGCAGTGCTCGCGCCGTTGCTGCAATGCCGCCAGCAGGGGCTGGAAGTGGTCCTCCATGAACAGCATGGTCGCGACGATGATGTCACCGCGCGCGATCTCGGCGCAACAGCGTTGCAGCGCCTCGGGGTCGTTGCCCCATTCGTCGGCGGCGTGAATCGTGAGTGACAGCCCCGGCAACTCCTGCGCCAAGCGCGCGGCGGCCCTTGCAGTGGCACTTGACAGATGGCTGTCCATCGTCACGATGACGAAGCGAATCGGTAACGATTCAGCGGCTGAAATGCGCTTTGGCATCGTACAATGTCTCCACGGTAATCAAATCCACGGCGCGTTCGGCGGCAAATCTTTCGGTATTGCGCCGCGCCTTGCCGCGCACGAAAAATGGGATCTTGCCCAGCTCTTTCTCTGCTTCGGGAGCCCACGTCGTGGCGAGCGATGCGGCCGGGCCCGCCGCAACCGTTGCGGCAGTCGTCGCGCTGTGCTGCGGCACCTTGGCACTCGATCCTAAGTGCGAGGCGGGAGCTGTGTCGTTGAACTCAAAGTCGCCGCGAAACATCGTCAGCAGATGCTCTTCGAGGCCCATCATCAAGGGATGGACCCAAGTGTCGAAAATGACATTGGCGCCCTCGAAGCCCATTTGAGGTGAATAGCGCGCCGGATAATCCTGCACGTGCACGGGAGCCGAAATGACGGCGCAAGCAATTCCCAGGCGCTTGGCGATATGCCGCTCCATCTGCGTGCCCAGCACCAATTCCGGCTGCAATTCAGCCACCTTAGCCTCGACTTCCAAGTAATCGTCGGTAATCAGGGGTTCCACGCCGTAGTGTTTTGCCGCTTCGCGTACTTCGCGAGCGAACTCGCGGCTGTAGGTTCCCAATCCGACCACGGTGAATCCCAACTCCTCGCTGGCCACCCGGGCGGCCGCAACCGCATGCGTCGCGTCGCCAAATACGAATACACGCTTGCCGGTCAGGTAGGTCGAGTCCACCGAATGCGAATACCAACTCGAATGGGCGGGCTCGCCGCTCTGCGCCGCTGCGGCGTCGACGCCGGCCAAGGCAGCAACTTCCGCGATGAACTCGCGCGTCGCGCGCACGCCGATCGGTATGGTCTTGATCGAGGGTTGATCGAAGTTGCGGCTTAGCCACTCTGCCGCCACCCGGGCGGTCTCCGGGTAGAGCACCACATTAAAATCGGCTTCGCCGAGCCGGCGCAAATCGCCAGGGGTGGCGCCTAGGGGCGCCACCACGTTGACGTCGATTTGCAGATGTCCGAGGATTTGCAAGATGGCGCGCAGGTCGTCGCGATGGCGAAAGCCGAGCGCGGTGGGTCCCAAGACATTGCAGCTGGCACGGGTGCCGGGCTCCCGTGCCGGCCGCTTGAAGCCGGGTCCGGGCGCGTCTTGCGAACACAGCGTGCGCACCAATTGATAGAAGGTCTCGGCGGCGCCCCAGTTCTCCTTCTTTTGATAGGAGGGCAATTCCAGCGCGACCACGGGGACGGGTAATTTCAATGCCCTGGCGAGGCCGCCCGGATCGTCCTGGATTAGTTCGGCGGTGCATGACGCGCCCACCAACATTGCCTGGGGTGCAAAGCGTTCGTAGGCTTCGCTCACGGCACGTTGAAATAGTCCGGCTGTATCGCCGCCCAGATCACGGGCCTGGAACGTGGTGTAAGTCACCGGCGGGCGGCGCGGCAGCCGCTCTATCATCGTGAACAGAAGATCCGCGTAGGTATCGCCCTGCGGCGCATGCAGCACGTAGTGCACTCCTTGCATGGCGGTCGCAATGCGCATGGCGCCGACATGCGGAGGCCCTTCATAGGTCCATACCGTGAGCTGCATGTCTATGCCACCAGCCGCGCGCGCCGCACCAACGGCCTCGCAAACAATTCCGCAAGATCGCCGGCCTGGTTGAAGCCTTGAATGGGCGTGAACACCAGTTCGATCGACCATTTCGTAGTAAAGCCCAGAGCCTCCAAGGGGTTTGCCAGTCCCAAGCCGCATACCACGAGATCAGGTTTTGCCGCCCGACAGCGGTCCAATTGATTCTCGACGTGCTGACCCTCGACCACCGAAGTCCCGGCCGGCAACGTCGCCATGTCCGCGGCCAGATGGGCACGATGCAAATAAGGAGTACCGACCTCGATGAGGTCCATACACAGTTCCGCCGCTAGAAATCTCGCCAACGGTACTTCGAGCTGCGAGTCGGGAAAAAAGAACACACGCTTGCCGGCTAGCTGTTCGCGATAGCGCAGCAGCGTGCGCTGCGCGCGCTCGTAGGCGGGTTGCGTCGCGCGGCGAAACACGGCCTGGTCCACCTGCCATGCGGCCGCGGCCGCTTTCAACCATGACAAGGTGCCTTCCGCGCCCAGTGGGAACATGGCCGGAATCAATCTCGCCCCGCGCTCTTCGAGCGCGCGCGCCGTATCCGCCAGAAATGGTTGCGCCAGCAAGAAGCGGGTCTGTGGGCCTATTTCCGGCAGATCGGTGGAGCGACGAGGGGGGTAGAACTGCACCTGATCTACCCCGAAGTCCTCAAACAGCCGGCGTAATTGATCCTCCACTACGTCCGCGAGTGCGCCGACGACCAATAGGTTGGCCGGCTCACCCGGTTGACGGTAAGGCAGGCTTGGCACCAGGGAGGCAAGGCAGGCGTCCTCGCCCTGGGTAAAGGTGGTTTCAATGCCGCTGCCCGAGTAGTTGAGTACCCGGACCTGCGGCGAGAAGCGGCTCGAGAGCCGCAGCGCGGCCCGAGAAAGGTCGAGCTTTATGACCTCGGACGGGCACGATCCCACCAGGAACAGTAATTTGATGTCAGGACGGCGTGACAGCAGCTGAGTGACCACACGGTCGAGTTCTTCATTCGCGTCGGCGAGTCCCGCCAGATCGCGCTCATCGATGATGGCGGTGGCAAAGCGCGGTTCGGCGAAAATCATCACACCGGCGGCCGATTGAATGAGGTGGGCGCAGGTGCGCGACCCTACCACCAGGAAAAACGCATCCTGAATTTTCCGGTGCAGCCAGATGATGCCTGTGAGGCCGCAGAACACCTCGCGCTGACCGCGTTCCGTGGAGATTTTCAAGAGATGAGCCCCGGCGCGGTCAAGCGCCGCGATTCGATGGTGTCGGTGCGGCTGTTGAAGTGCGGCATAGCTTCGAGCCGTGCCGCGCGAAGTTTTATCAAAAACTGCGTTGCGTTCAGCAAATAGGCGGAATACGCTAGCAACGCGATGTACATTTGATAGCGGGCATGCAGCGAGCCGAATAACAGCGCACCCAAGTAAGCGGTGTGCAGGATGAGCACGAACATGCTGACGAAGTCTTCCCAAAAGAACGCCGGTGCGAATAAGTAACGGCCGAAGACAGCGCGCTCCCAAATGCAGCCGGTGATCATGATGGTGTAAAGAACGAGGGTCTTTATGACGATCGAAATAGTAGCCGCTGCGAACCCGGTTCCTGTCACCAGAAAATGTACCACCAGCGCGGCGCTGACCAGGAACACTAGAAATTGCAACGGCGCCAGAATTCCCTGGACCAGGGTCCACGGAGATGCATCGCGCCTCAATCTTTGTTCTGGTGTGTACAGCGGCATCGTAAGCACAACCCTAGTCCCGTTATATCCATTCTGTCAATAAAACTATACGTCAAGTATTCTTGACAACTCCGGATAAAATTGCGAATGTCAGGGAACGCGGTTGGACTGCGGAAAATATCGATAAGAAGCGGTATCAGGCGAAGGTGAAATCGGGCGGGGCTGGCCCGCGTTCTCATTGGAGGGTAGGGACCAATGTGCATCGGTGACTTTGCGGAGCATGGCGGAAGTAGCGATACCTGGGAGGCCGGCGCCGGCCGTGGTGAGAAGGGCGCTGGAGCGCCGGAGTCCGAATTAAGGATGGCGCGCCTGGTGCGCACGATCGAGGGTGAAATTGTGCCGCGTCTAGTGCTGGCGCGGCGCGCTGCGCAGGCGCCCGGCAGCGCCAGTGCATCCCCTTGCAGGGCGCCGGATGCAGTTGATGTGAAGGAATTGGTGAGATTGTTGCTGGCGCATGACGCTGCGGTGGCATCAGCCTATGTGGAAGCCGTGAGGCACCGAGGCGCATCGCTGGAAATCGTCTGTTTGCAGCTCCTGGCGCCTGCCGCCCGGGAGTTGGGGCTTCTCTGGGAAGAAGACGAATGCGATTTCATGCAGGTGACGGTTGGCCTGTGCCGGTTGCATCAATTACTGCGCGAATTGAGCGCCGAATTTCGCGCGGATGATCTCGAGCCCGAGGTGGGTAGGCGGATTCTGCTGGCGCCGGTGCCGGGGGAGCAGCACACCTTCGGGATCACGCTGGTGGCGCAATTTCTGCGGCGCGCCGGCTGGGATGTGTGGCACGAATTTCCGCATGCCGACACGGACATTCTTGAGGTTTTACGTCAGAATTGGTTCGCCGTCGTCGGCTTGTCGGTGGGTCTCGATACCCGTCTGGACGACGTGACTGCGATCATCGCAGGCATTCGACGCTTCTCCCGCAATAGCGGGGTGGGCATATTGGTAGGCGGTCCGCTATTGGTCTCTAAACCCGAGATCGCCTCCCTGGTGGGGGCGGACGCCACCGCCCTAGACGGGCAAGAAGCGGTGGAGCGGGCCGAACAAATGTGCCGCATGCAGGCAGGGAGCTACTCATAGGCGCGCTGCGCCGGCTTTATCGGTGGGGTGTCATTACGTCAGTTGCGGCAACGAGGTCTTGTGAAGCAGTTTAGCGGTGCAAAGAAGTGGTTCAACGATATTGACAGCGAAACGGCGGGGCGACTCATTACGGTGGCCTCCGATGTGGCGCTGGTGGTTTCCGACAGCCAACGCGGCGTCATTCGCGATGTTTCTTTCGGCAGCGAAGAGCTGGCGGTCGAACTGTCCGACAAGTGGGTAGGAAAGCAATGGGCTGATACCGTCACCCCCGACAGCCGGCCAAAGATTGAGGCATTGTTGCGCGAGTCTGGCGGCAAGGGCGCGCCGCGTTGGCGCATCGTCACCCATCGCTCGAGCAGCGGCCCGGATCTGGCCGTGATGTACGCCGCGGTGGAGATGCCCAAGCATGGGCACGTCGTGGCGTTCGGCCGCAGCATGCAGCCCATGGCCAGCCTGCAGCAGCAACTGGTCAGCACGCAGCAATCCATGGAACGTGAATACCTGAAACTTCGCCAGGCGGAGGCACGCCACCGCTTGCTGTTTCAGGTTGCGTCGGAAGCCGTTCTCATTATCGACGCCGCCACGCGCAAGGTGCTCGAAGCGAATCCGGCGGCCGGTCGGATCCTTGGAGAGGGCAACAAGCGCCTGGTCGGGAGGCTGTTCCCGGAAGGCTTCGATGAGCCCAGCACGCAGTCTTTGCAAAGCCTGCTCGGCGCGGTTGCGGCGACCGGCCGCACCAGCGATGTGTCGGTGCGCTCCGCCGACGGCGCGCGGGAGTTTGTGATATCCGCGTCGTTGTTCCGCGAGGAGCGGGCGTCGTTTTTCCTGGTTCGCCTGGCGACGCCGAATTCGAAGCATGCTGCCGAAGCGGGCCCCACACCGCAGTCCAAGGTGCTGGAAATCGTCGCCGGCGCGCCGGAAGGTTTCGTAGTCACCGGTCTCGACGGCCGCATCTTGTTTGCCAACCGGGCATTTCTGGATCTGGTGCAACTGGCGACCGAGGAGCAGGCCCGCAATGAATCCTTGGAACGTTGGCTCGGCCGCCCCGGAGTCGACTTCAGCTTGCTGACCGCGCAGTTGCGCGAACACGGCGCATTGCGGCTATTCGCCACCCAAGTACGCGGTGAATTTGGCTCGAACAGTGATGTGGAGATTTGCGCCGTGTCAGTGGTCGATGGTGAAGAACCTTGCTTGGGATTCACCATTCGCGATGTGGGACAACGGGTAACTTTCGACCGTCAAGTCAGCCGCGACAAGCCGCGGTCGGTGGCGCAGCTGACTGAGCTGGTGGGCCGCGTGCCGCTCAAGGATCTGGTGCGCGAATCCACCGACATGATCGAGAAACTTTGCATCGAGGCGGCGTTGGAACTGACGGGGGACAACCGCGCGTCGGCCGCAGAAATCCTCGGCCTTAGCCGTCAAAGTCTGTATGCCAAGCTGCGCCGCTACGGCCTGGGGGATCTCGCCTCGACAGAGAGCGAGCTGGGTTTTCAATAAGGCCGGCGAAACCCATGGCACGTCCGATTTCTTACACGTCGATATCGGGACGTCCGGCGCCCTCGGTGGTGTTGGAACTGCTAAAGCCCATCACGTGGTTTCCGCCCATGTGGGCATTTGGCTGCGGCGTGGTGTCGTCCGGTGTATCTGCGCATGGCCACTGGCCGATGATCCTCGCCGGCGTCTTGCTGTGCGGCCCCTTGCTATGCGCGACCAGCCAGGCGGTCAATGATTGGTTCGATCGCCACGTCGATGCGATCAATGAACCGGGGCGGCCCATTCCTTCAGGCCGCATGCCGGGGTTTTGGGGTCTGTACATCGCCGTCCTCTGGACCTTGCTGTCGATCGCATGTGCAGCCGCCTTAGGTGTCTGGGTGTTGGGCGCGTCGCTCGCGGGCTTGTTGGTGGCGTGGGCGTACAGCGCCCCGCCGATCAGGCTCAAGCGCAATGGCTGGTGGGGCAATCTGGCATGCGCTGCTTGCTACGAGGGATTCGCATGGATCACAGGGGCCGCGGTCATGTCCGGCGGCGCAACTCCGGCGGGCCGGACTTTGTTGATTGCCGTTCTGTACAGCCTCGGAGCGCACGGCATCATGACACTCAATGATTTCAAATCCATCGAGGGCGACAAGCGATCCGGCGTCGCTTCGCTGCCGGTACAACTTGGGGCCGAACGCGCCGGCGAAGTGGCCTGTGTGGCCATGGCCTTGCCGCAAGTGGCGGTAGTCGGCTTGCTGGTCGCTTGGGGCTTGCAATATTACGCGGCTGCAGTCGCCACCTTGCTTGCGAGTCAAGTGTTGTTGATGCGGCGCTTGCTGGTGAATCCGCGGCAGCGTGCGCCTTGGTACAACGGTACCGGCGTAAGTCTGTATGTGCTCGGCATGCTGGTCACTGCCTTTGCGCTCAAAGGTCTTGCGCAATGAGTGCTGTGCCGCTGCGCTGGCCGGGCATCATTCGACTGGGTCTGGTCCAGGCCGCACTCGGATCGGTGGTGGTGCTGATTACTTCTACGTTAAATCGCGTCATGGTGGTGGAGTACGCGCTACCGGCGGTTTTGCCGGGGATGTTGGTCGCACTGCATTACGCAGTGCAATTGATCCGTCCTCGATTCGGCCACGGGTCGGATGTGGGAGGGCGGCGAACGCCGTGGATCGTCGGCGGCATGGCGCTGCTGGCCGTGGCCGGAGTGTTGAGTGCGGTGGCGACCGTGAGCTTGGCGCGGAGCTTCTGGCCTGCATTAGCGCTCGCCATCCTGGCGTACGCGTTGGTGGGATTGGGAGTGGGTGCCGCGGGCACTTCGCTATTGGTGCTCATGGCGAAACGCGTTGACGAGAAGCGGCGTGCCGCCGCCGCCACCATCATGTGGATATTGATGATTGCGGGATTCGCCGTTACCTCCACAGCGGTGGGTCATTTTCTGGATCCTTTCACACCGCGCCGCTTGCTGGTCGTGACCAGCATTGCATCAGCCATCGCGTTCTGCATAGCCGTATTGGCGGTATGGAACGTGGAAGGCGCCGCTGAGCCAACCGCGGGGGATGTAGCCGCCGCCGCGCGCGGCGAGTTCACGCGCCCCGGGGTGGCGCTTGGCAACCCCTCGTTCAAAGTGGCCTTGCGCCGGGTTTGGGTCGAACCGCAAGCGCGCGGCTTTACTGTTTTCGTGTTCATTTCCATGTTGGCATATAGCGCCCAGGAGTTGCTGCTCGAGCCGTTCGCCGGCTTGGTCTTCGGCTATTCCCTGGGGGAATCCGCGCAGCTGTCCGGCTTGTGGCATTCGGCGGTGCTGGTTGGCATGATCAGCGTCGGAGTAGCTTGCAGCGGTGTGCGCAAGCTCGGATCGTTGCGTGCCTGGACCATCGGCGGATGTTGCGCCTCGGCCGCAGCATTGTTGAGCCTTGCGGGCGCCGATTTGGTTGGGCCTGGTTGGCCGGTTCGCGCCTCGGTCGCCGCATTGGGGTTGGCAAACGGAATTTTCGCCGTGTCAGCGATCGGGTCGATGATGGAACTGGCGCATCGAGGCGCGCCTGGCAGTGCCGGCGTGCGCATGGGGTTGTGGGGTGCCGCGCAGGCCGTGGCGTTCGGGCTCGGCGGAGTCCTTGGAACATTCAGCATCGACGCGATTCGTTATTTCTTCGGTTCTCCAGTGGCCGCCTTTGCCATTGTATTCGGTGTGGAAGCACTTCTGTTCCTGGTGGCCGCGCGCTTTGCAGCACATGCAGGCGTGGCTGTGCCGCAAGACTCTGTCGCCGGTGGAACCGCGGTTACCGCATGACTACAACTGAAACTTTCGATGTAGTCATCATCGGCGGAGGCCCGTCCGGTGCCACGGCGGCCACCGACCTGGCGTCTCAGGGCCACAGCGTCTGTCTGCTTGATCGGGCGGGACGCATCAAGCCCTGCGGCGGCGCCATTCCGCCGAAGCTCATTGAGGAATTCGAAATTCCAGAGTCGCTGCTGGTGGCGAAGGTGAATTCGGCGCGCATGATCTCCCCGGCGCACATCGCCGTCGATATGCCCATCGAAGGTGGCTTCGTCGGCATGGTCGATCGAGAAAGCTTCGATGAGTGGTTGCGCGGGCGTGCGGCGACGGCGGGAGCGCAGCTGAGGCGCGGCCGGTTCGAATCTCTGACTCGCGACAGCGACGGCGTTGCCGTCATATATTTCCGGCAAGGCTCGCTGCTGCGGCAGGTGCGTGCACGCGCCGTGATCGGCGCCGATGGCGCCATGTCGGCCGTGGCGAAACAATGCATCCCAGGCGCAGATCGAATTCGCTACGTTGCCGCCTACCATGAAATTGTGCGAGTGCCGGCTCAATCCGCCGACAGTTACTCTGCGACGCGCTGCGACGTGTATTACCAAGGGAAATTATCGCCCGATTTCTATGCCTGGATCTTCCCGCATGGCGCAACGGCCAGTGTCGGAGTGGGCAGCGCCAATAAAGGATTTTCGCTGCGCGGCGCCGTGCATGAGTTGCGAGCGATCGCAAACCTGGACGGGATGGAGACTGTCAGGCGAGAAGGCGCACCCATTCCGATGAAGCCGTTGCGGCGCTGGGACAATGGCCGCGATACCGTATTGGCAGGGGACGCGGCCGGGGTGGTGGCGCCCGCTTCGGGCGAGGGAATTTATTACGCCATGGCAGGAGGTCGATTCGCCGCGGCCGCGGTCGCAAGGTTCCTGCAGACCGGGGATGCGCGCGAGTTGCGCGGTGCGCGCCGCGATTTCATGAAAACGCATGGCACGGTGTTCTGGGTGTTGGGAATAATGCAGCATTTCTGGTACTCCACCGACAAGCGTCGCGAGCGCTTCGTCAGCATCTGCAAGGACCCCGATGTGCAAAGGCTCACCTGGCAGGCCTATATGCACAAGAAATTGGCGCGCACCAAGCCGCTGACGCATATACGGATTTTCGCGAAGGATATGGCGCATCTGCTGGGTTTGGCGCGCGCATGAGCGGCACCCTGGCCCTGACGCGGATGCGAGGGCGCCGTTGGCGACCTGTCGTTGCGGCCGGATTGTCGGCGATCGCGGTCTCGGTACTGGGTGCACTGAGCACGCAACTGGGCCCGTGGTACTACGCACTGCACAAGCCCGATTGGCAGCCGCCGGACTGGCTGTTCGGTCCCGCATGGACCACCATTTTCGCGCTGGCGGCGCTGGCGGGAGTTAAATATTGGCGGCGAGAGACGCGCCGCGAGGGCCGCTTGGCCGTCGTCGGGTTGTTCGCGCTGAACGGCTTTCTAAATACTTTGTGGAGTTTGTTGTTCTTTCGGCTGCAGCGGCCCGATTGGTCGCTGTATGAAGTCGGCTTTTTGTGGCTATCAGTGCTGCTGCTGATCTTGCTGCTCGCGCGTGCCAGCCGCGGCGCCGCGGCCCTGCTGCTGCCGTACCTGATATGGGTCGGCTTTGCGGCCGTTCTGAATTGGAAAATAGTCGCACTGAATGCTCCATTCGCCGCCGGTGGCTGAACTGTTCGCCACGGGCCGCGTAGTGGATTGCATCCTCGTGCTGATGCTGATCGAATCGATTGCCCTGATTCTCATAGGCCGCAAAGCGCGGCGCCGAATGTCCGGCGCGCACGTTTTTGTCAATCTCGGCGCCGGTGCTGCACTATTGCTCGCGCTACGCGCCGCGCTGCTCGGTTCGCCGTGGCAGTGGATTTCGCTGTGGCTGGTGGCGGCCTTGGTCGCGCATTTGCTCGACTTGCGTTATCGCTGCACTGAAGTGCAGCGATAACGCCTTCAAATCATCCGGCGGGGCTGGCTTCCACTTGGATCTGCAGAGTTACTTCCTGCTTGAATCCATATTTTTCGCCGAAGTTGACGCCAAAATCACTGCGATTGAAGGTGGCGGATGCATCCGCGCCGCAGACTTCTTTTTTCGTCATCGGACTTGGCTTGCAGAGAAACGAATTGATCACCAGGGTCAGAGGCTTGCTCACGCCGTGCAGGGTAAATGTGCCCTGCGCTTCGCTGGGCGCCGCGCCGTTGAACTTGGTGAACTTGCCGCTGAAAGTGGCAGTGGGGAATTTCGCCGCGTCGAAGATCTCAGCGGACTTGGCATGCTCGTTTAATTTTGGCATGCCGAAGTCGACAGAACTCATTTCCACGTTCACGTCGATGGAACCGGACTTGGCTTCCTTGTCGTACACCACAGTGCCCGAGGTGGCGGTGAACTTGCCGCGCCACACCGATAGGCCGCCCATATGATCCGCCGCGAAGCTGGGGTAGGTATGGGTTGAATCGAGTTTATAACTGACCGGCGCAGCAAACGCGCTTGCGCTCAGCAGCGCGGTGATTGACGCCAAAACAATACGGTTCATTGAGGACTCCTTGCAAGATGCTGTGGGTATACTGCGCAAATCATAGCTGAGTTGCCGGATATTCTCGTTTTTATCTTAAGGGCGGGGCCCCAATGGAATTATTTGCTGCCATCGATGCGCGATCATCTGCCGGACGCTTGACCGATCCCGGCCCCAGCCCGGAGCAACTCGAGCGGCTGCTATACGCGGCCGCCCGCGCGCCGGACCATGGACGCATCAAGCCCTGGCGCTTCATCGTACTCAAGGACGCCGTGCGTGAGGCGTTCACTGCGGCGGCGGCACTCGCCAAGCGCGTGCGATTGCCCGATATGACCGCAGAACAGCTGGCCGCGGAGCGCGAGAAATTAAGCCGGTCGCCCACGATCGTGGTCATAGGCTGCGCAGTGAATCGTGAACAGAGCAAGGTGCCGGAGATCGAGCAGGTCGTCGCAGTCGGCGCTGCCGCGCAAAACCTATTTCTTGCAGCCTACGATCTGGGGTATGGAGTCATGTGGAAAACGGGCGCGGCAGCATACGATCCTGCGGTCAAGTCGACCGTGGGTCTGAGGCCGGATGACCACATTGTGGCCATCATGCATATCGGTACGCGACTTAAGTAGCGGGCAGCTCGCTCGACGCGGCAGACGGTGCGGCGAAGGAGTGGCCGCGCAGCGAGACGGATTTGACCAGCGCCCAGGCCGGCAGTCCAGCCTTGAGGTCAAGCTCGCGAGTGGCAGCCTTGGTTACTCGTGCCATGATTTGAACTCCGCCGATATCGATGGCGACCAAATCCGAATCGGTGTCGTCGCTGCTCACCGCGGTGATCACGCCGCCGAGAATGTTGCGTACGCTTAAATGCTGCGGCGGCTGAGTCGCCACGATGAGATCGCGCGCCAGCAACTGCAGCCGCAAATTCGTACCCACCGCGGCATGGACGGCTTGCACCTTGAGCTCGCCGTGCCCTACTTTGAGGCGCGTCAATCCGCTTGCATCGTTGCCAAGCACGCTGCCATCGACGATGGCACCTACGGCCTCGGGACCGATGATTGACCTTAAGTCCTTGTTCAAGCTCATTTCGCTCAAGCGGCCTTGCGCGACGACCTTGCCTGCTTCCATGAGTACCAGGTGCGTCGCCAGCCTCAGGACCTCGTCGAAATTGTGGCTGACATAGACCATGGGGATGGCGAGTTGATCGCGCAACAGTTCCAGATATGGCAGCACCTCGTCGCGACGTGCCGCGTCGAGCGAGGCCAGCGGCTCATCCAGCAGCAACAATTGGGGCTGGGACAGCAGAGCGCGGCCGATGGCGACGCGCTGCCTTTCGCCGCCCGACAATTGATGTGTGCGTCGGCCCATCAGGGGGCCGAGCGCCAACAGATCGGCAATTCTGTCGATGTTCACATAGCTCGGGCCCGCGGCGCGCTTCTCTCCGTACTTGAGATTGGCGGCAACGCTCAAGTGCGGGAACAAACGGGCGTCTTGGAACACATAGCCGATACGGCGGAGTTCGGGCGGCACATACACACGCCGCGCCGTGTCTTGCAACACAGTGTCACCCAGCACCACCTCGCCCTGGTCTGCGGCCAAAAGGCCGGCGATGACATGCACCAGAGTGCTCTTGCCGCAGCCGGAGCGGCCAAATAGAGCCACTACGCCGGGGGCCGACAGCTCGAAGCGCGCGTCGAGCGAGAAGGAACCGCGCTGCTTCTTGACGGCTACGCGAAGCATTAGTGGCCCAGTAGACGACGCACGCGGCGCGCAAACCATTCGGATAACAACAATCCGCCCAAGCCAAGGACGAACGAGACAAAGGCCAGGCGGGCGGCGGCGATATCGCCGTCCGGAGATTGCAGCGCTGTGTACAACGCCAAGGGCAGCGTGCGCGTCTCTCCTGGAATATTCGACACGAAGGTAATCACCGCACCGAATTCCCCCAAGGCCGCCGAGAAGGCGGTAATGGCGCCCGCCAGTATGCCGGGCAGCATCAGGGGCAGGGTGATGGTGGTAAAGCGATCTACAGCGCCCGCGCCCAAAGTGCGTGCCGCTTCCTCCAGGCCACGGTCGACGTTTTCCAGCGAGATTCGCATGGCGCGAACCATGAGCGGAAACGACATTACGGCGGTGGCCAGCGCCGCGCCATTGCGGGTGAATATGAGTTCGACGCCGAAGGCCCGTTCCAGCCACGAACCGATGGGCCCGCGAGTACCGAACAGCAGCAGCAGGAGGTAGCCGACCACCACCGGCGGTAGCACCAGCGGCAGGTGCACGAATGCGTCGAGCAGGGTACGTCCCACGAACCGCCCTCGGGTTAACACCCAGGCCAGCAGAATCGCGAACGGCAGGCTGAGTGCGACGCTGCGCGCAGCCACGCTTAGGCTTAGACGTAGGGCTTCGCTCTCGGCGGGGTTCAGCCAGATCACGGGCGAGACACGCTGCGGTGCTTCATCACCGAGGCAGTATACTGTGCGAACACTACAGCTAGAGGATCGGGAATGGCCTATTATCGCGCCGCGCCGCAGGCGGACACTGCCGGGGCGGAGCCGGCGCGTATCGGAGTGCTGGTGGTCAATCTCGGCACGCCGGATTCACCTTCCTACTTCGCCGTACAGCGCTACTTGCGCGAATTCCTGGGCGACCGCCGCGTCATAGACACATCCCGGCTGGTTTGGCTGCCGCTGCTGTACGGCGTGGTGCTGCCGTTTCGACCAATCCGAACCATGCGCAACTATCGCAAGATTTGGCTGCGGGGCGGCTCGCCGCTGGCTGTGTATTCCCAAGGCCTGACCGCCAAGATCGGTGCCCTATTGCGGGATAGCTTCGGCGATGGCGTGCGTGTGGCGCTGGCGATGACTTACGGCAACCCGAGTATCGCGGCGTCGGTCCGTTACTTGGCCGAGCAGGGCGTACGAAAACTTCTGGTGTTGCCCCTGTACCCGCAGTACTGCTCATCGACAACCGGCTCGGTATTCGATCGCACCAGCGGCGCCCTGCAGCGCTGGCGCTGGCTGCCGGAAACCCGCTTCATCAATGACTACCATGATGATGCGGGCTATATAGACGCGCTCGCGGAAAAAATCCGCCGGCATTGGGCGGAAGTCGGTGAGCGCTCGCATCTGCTGTTTTCTTATCACGGAATTCCCGCCGTGTATGTCGCCGAAGGCGATCCCTATCAAAAACAGGCGGAAACCACGACCCGGCTGGTGGTATCGCGATTGGGTCTGGCGCCGGATGAATGGTCGCACTGCTACCAATCGCGCTTCGGATCGGTGGTGTGGCTGCAGCCCTATACCGAAGACACGCTCAAGGTGTTGGCTCAGCGCGGCATCACCAAACTCACCGTGGTGTCACCGTCGTTCGCGGTGGATTGCCTGGAAACGCTGGAAGAAGTCGCCATCGAATACCGTGACAAGTTTTTAAGTCTGGGCGGTGAGCGTTTGACACTGGTACCGGCGCTGAACGATGACGACAGCCACGCGCAGGTGCTGGCTGCGATCGTGAAGAATCAGCTGCAGGGTTGGACTACTGGCTAGCGGTAGCTCATTCCTGCCGGTCTGGCCTGACTATTGCGCGGGGTAGGGCAGCAATGCTAGATTCCGCGGCAATGCACGCATTTTGTTACAAGACATCCGCAGCCACCCGCAGCTTTGCCCTGCCGGGTTCGCTTGCTCTGCTGCTGCGCCGCTAGGCGCCACAAATCACGCGCTAACGGTCGGCGCTTACAAGACCGGAAAATCTTCAAGTTGCGACCCGCCCAACGCGAGTGAGAGAACAATGTTGCGTAATCCGTCGACCAAGTACCGTGCCTTTGCCCCCATCGATATCGCTGATCGAACCTGGCCCAGCCGCGTCATAACCGCCCCGCCGCAGTGGTGCAGCGTCGATCTGCGCGACGGCAATCAAGCGCTGATCGAGCCCATGGATGGTGCGCGCAAGCGCCGCATGTTCGACATGCTGGTAAAAATGGGCTTCAAGGAGATTGAAGTAGGATTTCCCGCGGCTTCGCAGACTGATTTTGATTTTGTGCGGGAAATCATCGAGCAGGGTCTGGTGCCGGACGACGTCACTATTCAAGCGCTGACACAGGCTCGGCCCGAACTCATTGCGCGCACCTATGAGTCTCTGAAGGGTGCGCGCCGCGCCATCATGCACGTGTACAACTCCACGTCGGTGGCGCAGCGCAGAGTGGTGTTTCGCTTGGACCGAGCGGGCATCATCGACATTGCTGTGCGTGGCGCGGAGACCGTGCGTGAGCACGCGCTTCGCAACCGCGACACGGAGTGGGTATTTCAATACAGCCCCGAGAGCTTCACCGGGACTGAATTGGATTTTGCGGTGGAAATTTGTGATGCCGTGAATGCGGAATGGGAGCCCACTGCGCAGCATCGTTCCATTCTCAATTTGCCGGCCACGGTCGAAATGGCCACCCCGAATGTCTATGCCGACCAGATCGAATGGTTCCTGCGGCACATCAACCGCCGCGATACGTTGATCCTAAGTGTGCATCCGCACAATGATCGTGGCACGGCCGTGGCTGCCGCCGAATTGGCGGTGATGGCCGGCGCTGAACGCATCGAGGGCACTTTGTTCGGTAACGGCGAGCGTACAGGGAATGTCGACATAGTAACGTTAGCTCTCAACCTTTACTCGCAAGGTATTGATCCAAAATTAGATTTTTCGAATATAAACGAGGTTGCACGCTGTGCCGAGAGCTGTAATCAATTGCCCATTCATCCCCGCCACCCGTACGTGGGGGACCTGGTATTTACGGCTTTTTCCGGCTCGCACCAAGATGCCATTAAGAAGGGGCTTGGGGCGCGCAACGAGGGCGACCTCTGGGACGTTCCCTACCTGCCCATCGACCCGTCCGATTTAGGTCGCTCCTACGATTCCATCATTCGAGTGAATAGTCAGTCCGGCAAGGGGGGTGTGGCCTATCTGTTGGAACGCGATTACCAATTGGTGATGCCGCGTCGGCTGCAGATCGAGTTCAGCCAGGTAGTACAAGCTACTGCAGATATCACGGGTAAAGAACTGACTTCACAGGAGTTATGGGACCTTTTCAACACCGAATACTTGGCGCCGCGCAGCCCCTATACGTATCGCTCCCATCAGCTCGCCGCCTCGACCGACGGGGCCGATAGTGAGCGGATCACCCTCCAAGTGGAGAGCAACGGGAGGGTTGAGACTTGGCATGGCCAAGGGTCTGGGCCCATCGACGCCATGGTCAAGGCTATAGCCCTGCCGTTCGACGTGCTTTCCTATGAGGAACATTCCCGCGGCCAGGGCAGTGCCGCCAAGGCGGTGTCTTATATAGAAATAACCACTCGATCGCGGCGCACCTTGTTTGGTGCAGGTATGCACCCCAATATCATTACTGCCTCCCTGTTGGCGATTTTCTCGGCAGTGAACCGGGCCATCGCCCTGGAGGCCTTGCCGGCTCGGGCTGACAAGGCTCGCACCGCCTGAAGTGATATTGCCGCAGCGGCAGAACGATTTTGTCGCACTAGTTGAATGCCGGGCAGAATCGGCTATAGTGCGCAGCTTCATGACCTCCAGCTGATCGATCCTATTGATTTCAGGGGCTTTTCTCGAACAATGAGTGAACGCGAAGACGAACATTTCGATATCGACGATGAGTTTCTCGGGGAAGCCGAAGAATCACACGACTTCGATCCTTTATTGGAGCGCGCCGAGCGGCGCCCCAAGGCAGTGGCTGCCGCTAAACGTGGCAAGGCAGCCTGGAGTCGGGTGGAAGACGTACTCGCCGAACGCCAGTTAGAAAAAGAACTGCGCGATATTTTCGAAGACGATTAGGGGCCCCCTTGAGTCGAGTCCGCGCAGCCGTTGCGCGCGCGATGGGGCTTAAGCGGCACTCGAATTCAATTTACATGTGCGATCTTGCGTGCTGAAAAATACTCAAGCCTGGGTGGTCCTCAAGTTCGGCGGCACCAGCGTTTCCTCCGCCGCCAATTGGCACAATATCGCCACTGTGGTGCGCGCGCGCATCGACGCCTCCTTCAGACCCGTGATTGTGCATTCCGCGCTCTCCGGCATTACCGATCGCCTCGAGTCTTTACTCGCAGACGCCGCCGCTGGAACGCACTCGGAGGTCCTTGAACAAATCGAAACCCGGCACCGCGATCTGGCTCGCGATCTGGGAATTGTCCCAAGTCCGCTGTTCGAGAGCTTCATGCAAGAGTTGCGTGATGCGGCAGGCCAGCTGGCACGCGGCGGCGCAGTTACCGACGGGCTGCGCGCGCGAGTGATGTCCATGGGCGAGCTGCTTGCGACCACACTGGCCGCGTCCTTCTTGAATGCCCAGGGTATCGAAACTGCATGGGCCGATGCGCGACAGGCACTGCGCGCCGATGTGCGCCCCAGCGCCACGGTAAAATCGAGCCTGCTGTCGGCCACCTGCGATTTCGCGCCGGATTTGGCGCTGCAGGCGCAATGGCAAGCGCTCAATCAAGTGATAATCACTCAGGGGTTTATCGCGGCCAACGCTGCGGGCGAGACGGTGCTGCTCGGTCGCGGTGGCTCCGACACCTCCGGCGCGTACTTTGCGGCCAAGCTCGGCGCTGCGCGTCTGGAGATATGGACCGACGTGCCCGGCCTGTTTAGCGCCAATCCGCGCGCGGTGCCCACCGCTCGGCTGCTGCGTGCTTTGCACTATGATGAGGCGCAGGAAATCGCCAGCAACGGCGCCAAGGTGCTGCATCCGCGCTGCATCCTCCCGGTGCGGCAGTACAAAATTCCCTTGCATGTGTATGCCACGCAGGCGCCGGGCCTCGAGGGCACCATCGTCTCCGCCAATGTGGCCGACAGCGCCGCACAGCTCAAAGCGATTGCCATCAAGAAGGGCATCACTCTGGTTTCCATGGAAAGCCCTGGGATGTGGCATCAGGTGGGCTTTTTGGCGGATGCCTTCCAAATTTTCAAGCAGGAGGGTATGTCGGTCGACCTCGTCTCCACGTCGGAGACGAATGTCACGGTCTCCCTCGATCCCACCGCGAACACCTTGGACCCCGCGGCGCTCGACCGCCTGACAGCGGCACTGGGCGAGCTGTGCCGGGTCGAAATACTGGGCCCGTGCGCCTCGCTGAGTCTGCTCGGCCACAATATTCGCGGCATCCTGCACCAGTTGGGCTCGGCCTTCGAGCTGTTCCAGGACCAGAAGATCTACCTGGTGACCCAGGCGGCAAACGACCTGAATTTCACTTTCGTCATCGATGAATCGCAAGGCGATCGCCTGGTGCAGAAGCTGCACGAACGCCTGATTCAAGGCATTGGCTCGGACAAGGTATTGGGCCCGACTTGGCAGCAACTGTTCTCCGAGGAACCGCGTGCCGCAGCGGCCGCCAACTGGTGGGAGGATGCGCTCAAGCGGCGCCGCTTGCTGGAAATAGCCGGCCGTGAATCGGCCGCATTCGTCTACGACATCGCGACCTTGGACAAGGCAATCGCAGCGGTGCAGCAGGTCCGATCGGTGAAGCGCTGGGCGTATGCCATGAAGGCCAATTGGCACCCGCAGATTCTGCGGCGCGTGCATGCGGCCGGCTTGATCTTGGAGTGCGTATCGCAGGGCGAACTCGAGCATGTCTTTGCCGGTGTGCCCGGGCTCAATCCCGAACGCGTGCTGTTCACGCCGAATTTCGCGCCGCGCAGCGAATACGAATACGGTTTCGCCAAGGGCGTGCGTGTCACCTTGGATAACTTGTACCCGCTGAAAATGTGGCCCGAAATATTTCGCGGCAAGGAAATATTTCTGCGCATCGATCCGGGATTCGGCCGCGGCCATCACAGTCATGTGCGCACCGCCGGCGCGCACTCGAAATTCGGCGTACCACTGGGCGAAGTGCAGGAGTTGGCCGCACTGGCAGCAAGTGCCGCGGTGCGGGTGACGGGTCTGCATGCACACACCGGCAGCGGCATTTTCGATGTGGCGAATTGGACCGAGACCGGCGCCTTGCTTGCGGGCCTGGCCGCGCAGTTTCCGGACGTGAGCGTCGTTGATTTGGGCGGCGGCATTGGAGTTCCCGAGCAGGTCGGGCATGGCGACATGGACCTGAGCGCACTCGACCGGGGTGTCGACGCGCTGGCGAAGCAATTCCCGCACATTGAGTTCTGGATGGAGCCCGGCCGCTTCTTGGTCGCCAAGGCCGGCGTGCTGGTGGCCGTGGTGACGCAGTTGAAGGGCAAGGGCGATGTGCAGTATGTGGGTATCGCCACCGGCATGAATTCGCTGATTAGGCCCGCGTTGTATGGCGCGCACCACGACATCCGCAATCTGACCCGCATCGATGAGCCTATGAGCCACCGGGTGAATGTGGTCGGTCCGATTTGCGAGTCCGCGGATCAACTGGGGGTGGATCGCTGGCTGCCGCAGAGCCGTGAAGGAGACGTGCTGCTCATCGCGACTTGCGGCGCCTACGGCTACGCCATGGCCTCGAACTATAATCTGCGTCCTCCGGCGGCAGAGTTTTTCATCGACTGATTTACACGGGTTGAATAATGAAGCAGGTCGGCATTATCGGTTGGCGCGGCATGGTGGGTTCGGTACTCCTCGGCAGAATGCGCGAGGAACGCGACTTCGAGCACATCTCGCCCACGTTTTTCAGCACCTCGCAGGCGGGCGAGCCTGCGCCCTCGCTCGGTATTGCGGCGGCCACGCCGGCCGGCGCCGCCAAGGTACAGGACGCCAATGACCTTGTGGCGCTCGCCAAGCTGCCCATGCTCATCAGCTGCCAGGGCGGGGACTACACCGACAATATTCATCCGCGGCTGCGCGCCGCCGGCTGGAACGGCTATTGGATAGATGCCGCGTCCGCGCTGCGCATGAAAGAGAATGCCGTGATCGTACTTGATCCGGTCAACCTGGCCGTGATGCAGGCCGCACGCGAGCGCGGAGTCAAGGATTTCATCGGCGGCAATTGCACTGTGTCGCTGATGCTGATGGCGGTGGGCGGCTTGTTGCGTGCCGGCATCGTCGAATGGATCACCGCCATGACCTACCAGTCGGCGTCCGGTGCCGGTGCGAAGCACATGCGCGAATTGCTGGAACAAATGGGTGTTGTGCATGGCGCCGCGGCCGCTCTGTTAAAGAATCCCGCATCCGGCATTCTCGACATCGATCGCGCCGTGAGCGCAGCCCTCACCGGCCCGCAGCTGCCCAAGGCGCAATTCGGCGCGCCGCTGGCCGCCAGCCTGATTCCCTGGATCGACAAGGATCTGGGTACGGGCCAGAGCCGCGAGGAATGGAAGGCGGGGGTGGAGGCCAATAAGATCATGGGATTCGAGGCCGCGCCCGTTCCGGTCGAAGGCATCTGCGTGCGCGTGAGCGCCATGCGTTGCCATTCGCAGGCGCTGACAATCAAGCTGAAACACGACCTGCCGCTCGCGGAAATCGAGAAATTGATCGCCGGCGGCAACTCCTGGGTGCGCGTCGTGTCGAATGACCGCGAGTCTTCGATCCGCGAGCTTGCTCCTGCCGCAGTCAGCGGCAGAATGGAAATACCCATCGGTCGCCTGCGCAAGTTGGCGATGGGCGGCGAATACCTGTCCGCATTTACGGTGGGCGATCAGCTGCTGTGGGGTGCGGCGGAGCCGCTGCGCAGGACTATGCGATTCCTGCTTCCGCATGTGTGAGGAGATGTATCGGCACCGCCTTGACGCGCCAGATGTCGGCGCAGTATTCGCGAATGGTGCGATCCGATGAGAACTTTCCGCTGCGCGCCGTGTTGAGGATGGACATGCGCGTCCAGCGTTCGCGGTCGCCGTAGGCCGCGGATACCGTGGCCTGGCAATCGACAAAGGATTGAAAGTCCGCCAGCAACAGATAAGGGTCTTGGTACAGCAGGCCGTCGACGAGAGGGCGAAACAGCTCGGTGTCGCCGCGCGAGAAGAATCCGCTGCGAATCAGATCGATGACGTCGCGCAAACCCTGATTGGCGTTGTAATAGTCCATCGGCCGATAGCCTTGCGCTTTCACCGCATACACTTGCGCCGCGGTCAGCCCGAACAGAAAAAAATTGTCGGCGCCGGCTTCTTCGCGGATCTCGATGTTGGCGCCGTCCAATGTGCCTATGGTGAGTGCGCCGTTCATCGAAAATTTCATATTGCCGGTACCGGAAGCTTCCTTGCCGGCAGTGGAAATCTGTTCCGATAGATCTGCGCCCGGATAGACCTTCTGGCCGTTGGTGACGTTGAAGTTGGGTAGAAACACCACTTTCAGGCGGTCCCGCACATCCGGATCCCGATTGACGACATCGCCGACCGCGGTGATCAACTTGATCATGAGCTTTGCCAGGTGATAACCGGGCGCCGCTTTGCCGCCGAAAATGAAGGTGCGCGGCTGAATCTCGATTGCCGGGTCCGACTTGATGGCACGATACAGTGACACGATGTGCAGCACCTGAAGGTGCTGCCGCTTGTACTCGTGAATACGTTTCACCAGGACGTCGAACAGCGAGTTCGGATCGACGACGATGCCGGTGTCGCGCAACGCAAGTGCGGCCAGTTCACGCTTGTTATGCTGCTTGATTTCGCGCCAGCGCGTGCGAAATGCGGCATCGTCGGCCAGGGGTTCGAGGCGCCTGAGCTGCGCGAGATCCTTGATCCACCCCTCGCCAATATGTTCCGACACCAGTTCCGAAAGGCGGGGATTCGACAGCACCATCCAGCGGCGCGGCGTTACTCCATTGGTCTTATTGCTGAATTTTTGCGGCCACATCTCGTAGAAATCCTTCAAGACATCGCGCTTCAACAGGTCGGTATGCAATGCCGCGACGCCGTTGATTGCCTGGCTGCCCACACACGCCAGATGCGCCATGCGCACGTAGCGCTCGCCGCTTTCGTCAATCAGCGACATACGCGAGATGCGCGCCTCGTCGCCCAAGAATCGGATTCGCACCTCTTCGAGAAACCGCGCATTGATTTCATAGATGATCTGCAGATGGCGCGGCAGCACGCGTCCGAACACTTTAATCGGCCAGCGCTCCAATGCCTCCGGCAGCAGCGTGTGATTGGTATAGGCAAAGGTGCGGCGCGTGACGTCCCAAGCTTCGGCCCATGAAAGCAGCGCCTCGTCCACCAACAGGCGCATCAATTCCGCAATGGCGATGGCGGGGTGCGTGTCGTTGAGTTGCACCGCGAATTTCTCGTGAAATTTCGTCACCGGCAGCTTCTGGATGCGCAAGATACGCAGCATGTCCTGCAACGAACATGAGACGAAGAAGTATTGCTGCTCCAGCCGTAACTCCTTGCCGCGCACCTGTTCGTCATTCGGATAAAGCACCTTGCTCAGGTTCTCCGACTCCACTTTCTGATTGACGGCGCCGTAGTAGTCGCCGCTGTTGAATATGGAAAAGTCGAAGGATTCGGGAGCCTCCGACCGCCACAGCCGCAATGTGTTGGCGGTATTGGTCCGATAGCCAAGAATCGGGGTGTCGTAGGGCACGCCAATGACGGTTTTGTGCGGCACCCAGCGCACCCGCAGCCGTTTGGTTTCGTCTATGTATTGTTCGGCGGCACCGCCGAATTTAACCTCAACCGCCCACTCAGGGCGCACCAATTCCCAGGGATTGCCGTAACGCAGCCATTTGTCGGTCTTCTCCACCTGCCAACCGTCGATGATCTCCTGATGGAAGATGCCGAATTCGTAGCGTATGCCGTAACCCACGGCCGGCACTTCGAGGGTCGCCAAGGAATCGATAAAGCAGGCCGCCAAGCGGCCGAGGCCGCCGTTGCCCAAGCCGGGTTCATCCTCCTGCTGCAATAATTCTTCGGGATCGAGGCCCAGCTCAGCGACGAACTGCTTCACCTGTCCGAGTATCCCTAAGTTGATGAGATTGTTGCCGAGGTGCGGGCCCATCAGGAACTCTGCGGATAGGTAGGCCACGGTTCGCGAGGCCTGTTTGGTGTACGCGGCCGCAGTGCTGATCCAGCGTTGCAGCATGCGATCGCGCACCGCAAAAGCCAGCGCCATGTAGTAGTCGTGCTGGGTTGCCAGCGCGGGAAACTTTCCCTGCACGTAGAACAAATCGTCGAGGAAGGCGATTTTCAGCGCCTCCTTGCTGAGCGCCGTACGATCGTCTTCCAGTTGCAGCGAACTCATGGCGAACCGGTCATGGCGCCCACATCACTTGCAGCGGCGTGCGCGATTGACGCAGCACCGCGCGCACCGGCATCTCTGTCTCCGGCCCCGCAGCGCAGGCGGTCGCGTAGGTGCGCCACTTCGATTCACCGATGATCATCATTACGATGCACCGCGCATCGAGCAACGCCGTCAAATTCAAGCTCAGGCGTGGCTGCGGAGGCTCAGGAGACCACATGCCGACGCAACCCGCGGCTGCGCCCCGATTCAGTGCGCTGGGCAAATTCGGCGAACGCGGGAACAGTGAGGCGGTGTGCCCGTCATCGCCCATGCCCAGCACTACGGTGTCGAACGGGCGCGGCACGCGCGCGAAGGTTTCCCACGCGGACACCGCACCTAAATCCGGCGTCGGCGCGGCATTCTTCAGGCCCAGAAAGCGCGCTGCTGCGGCGCCATCTTTCAGCAGATGGTCACGCACCAGGCGTTCGTTGCTCGCTGCATCTTCCGCAGCCACCCAACGCTCGTCGGCCAGCGCAATGCAGACGCGGCTCCAATCGAGCGGTTGGTTGCGCAAGATCTCGAAAAGCTTGATTGGCGATCGGCCGCCGGATACCACCAAGCTTGCGGTGCCGCGCGCGCCAATGGCCGCAACGAGATTACCGGCAATTTGTGCAGCCAGGGCTCGCGCAAGGCTGTCGGCATCTGCGTAACGCTGCGCAGCGGGATCAGAGCTCGTCATACGGAAAGGACTGTCACGGTAAAACTCCAATTGGCAGCTCGGAAGCGTAGCACTTGCGCGTGCGTCCGGTTAAGGGTTCGCGTATGTCACAATGCAATCCGCCGCCGCGCCGCAGAGGAATACGCTTGAATATCCGTGAAATCTTGGGATTGGCGCCAGTCATGGCGGTGCTCACCGTCGCGGACCCGGCCGCCGCGGTGCCTTTGGCGCGTGCCTTGGTCGCCGGTGGATTGCGCGTGCTGCAATTTATCCCGCGCGCCCCGGCGGCGCTTGCCGCTGTCGAGGCGGTGCGTAGAGCCGTTGCAACGGCGGTGGTCGGCGTGGGTGCGCTGACCCGCCCGGCTGACTTTGCCGCTGCCGATAGGGCGGGTGCGCAGTTCGGCGTCGCGCCGGGCCTGACTGCGGAATTGGCCGCCGCCTCGCGTGGCGCGCGATTTCCCCTGCTGCCCGGGGTGATGACTCCCACGGAATTGATTGCCGCGCGCCATTCGGGGTTCAATGTCGTGATGCTGTTTCCGGTGCAACAGGCTGGAGGATTGCCCATGCTGCAGGCGCTGAGCACGCACTTCCCCGACGTGCTGTTTTGCCCGGCTGGTGATGTCACCCGCGCCGCGGCGGTGGATTATCTGGCGCTGCCCAACGTGGCCTGTGTGGGGTCTTCTTGGGTGGCGCCCGAAGCCATGCTCGCCGCGCAAGATTGGTCCGGTATCGAAGCGCTGGCACGCGACGCCGCCGCACTCTCCAGAATATACAAGGAGGCGACATGAAGGATTTGACTGCAGGACCGATTGCCCAGAATATTTTGCAAATGGCCGTACCGATTGCTGCGGGCATGCTCTTTCAAACGCTCTATATCCTCATCGATTTATACTTCGTTGCAGGATTGGGCGGTACCGCCATCGCGGGCGTCGGAGCGGCCGCCAACATCATGTTCCTGGTGTTTGCGCTGACCCAGGTGCTGGGTGTGGGGACGGTGGCGCTGATTTCGCAGGCCGTTGGGCGCAAGGACCAGGCGGACGCGACATTGATATTCAATCAAAGTCTCGTACTGTCCGCCACTTGGGCGCTCATCACCCTGGTTTGCGGGTACAGCGTCGGCCACCGCTACATGCAGGCCTTGGGTTCGGACGCCGCCACCGTGCTTGCGGGCACGCAGTATTTGTACTGGTTTCTGCCGAGCCTGGGTCTGCAGTTTGCGCTGGTCGTGATGAGCTCTGCATTGCGCGGCACCGGCATAGTGCAGCCGGCGATGATAGTGCAAGTTCTCACGGTGATTTTAAATGCGGTGCTGGCCCCGGTACTGATCGCAGGCTGGGGCACCGGCCACCCCATGGGCGTGGCAGGCGCCGGGCTCGCCAGCTCGCTGGCGGTCGCCGTCGGCGTGATCCTGATGGCGCTGTACTTCCACCGCTTGGAAAAATATGTAGCGTTCGATGTGGGTGCGTGGCGCCCGCAGCTGTCGATTTGGAATCGGCTGTTGCGCATTGGGCTGCCCGCGGGCGGAGAATTCGCGCTGATGTTCATGTATCTGGTGGTGATCTATGGGCTGATCCGCCGTTTTGGCCCGGATGCCCAGGCCGGATTCGGCATCGGCCAGCGTCTCATGCAAAGCATGTTCCTGCCGGCGATGGCGGTGGCATTTGCGACCGCGCCCATCGTCGGGCAAAACTTTGCCGCGGGGAAATTCGCGCGCGTGCGCGAGACTTTCATGCGCGCTACGCTGATCGGCAGCTGCATCATGGTGACGCTCACGATCTTCTGCCATTTGGGCGGCGCATGGGCGGTGCGGGCGTTCACCAACAACCCGCCCGTGCTTGCGGTGGGCACGCAATTTTTGGTCGTGATCTCATGGAACTTTTTGGCCAGCGGAATCGTATTTACCTGCTCCGCCCTGTTCCAGGGCCTGGGGCACACCATGCCTGCAGTGCTGAGCGCGGCAAGCCGTCTGGTGAGTTTCGTGATACCGGCGCTTTGGCTGGCAGCGTCGCCGAATTTTCAGCTGATCCAGCTATGGTACGTATCGATGGCGAGCGTCACGCTGCAAGCCTTGTTTAGTTTGTGGCTGGTGCGCCGGGAATTTCGCAAGCGGGTGCCGGTCGCGGCGGCGGCGCCAGCAGCGCCGGCATGACCCTCAAAACCTTTATCGATATCGCCGGGTGGTCGGCGGCGGTGCTGATACTGGGCGCGTACGGCCTGTTGTCATTCGGCAAGATTCAGCCACGTTCAGCTCTGTACCAGTGGATGAATATTTTAGGTGCCCTCGGCTTTATCATCAACTGCACATGGAATGGCGCCTGGCCGTCGGTGGCCCTCAATATCGTGTGGATGGCGATCGGTATCTATGCCTTGCGGCGCAAGGCGGCGTGACGCGTTTCCAGTTCGCGCACCACCTGTGCCAGCGACAGATTTTTGACCTGCAGCAGAATGAGCATGTGGTAGAGGAGATCCGCCGCTTCGCCGATGATTTCCGGCTCTGACTGCGCAACGGCCGCAAGCGCCAGTTCCAGCCCTTCCTCCCCGACCTTTTGGGCGATTCGCCGCGTGCCTTGTGCGAGCAGGCCGGCCGTGTAGCTGCCCTTCGCGCGGCTGGCGATGCGCTCGGTAATGATTTGTTCGAGAGCGCCGAGGAAGGCGAGCGGCTGTGCCGCCGATTGCGGTGGATGCGCGCCCCAGCAAGTCGCAGTGCCCTGATGGCAGGCGGGTCCCAAAGGCTTTGCCAACAGCAACAGGGTGTCGCCATCGCAATCGGCGGCAATGTGCTGCAACTCGAGAAAGTGTCCGGAAGTTTCACCCTTGGTCCATAGGCGGCCCTTGCTGCGGCTCCAGAAGGTGACGCGGCCGCTCGCGCGGGTGGCGGCAAGCGCCTCAGGATTCATATAGCCCAGCATGAGCACTGCGCCGTTGCCGGCGTGTTGCACGATGGCGGGCAGTATGCCGCCGCCCTTGCTCCAGTCGAGCTGCCCGAGCGGGTCATTGCCGGTGGGATCGAGTTCGCTGATGCTGGTCATAGTCGTACCTCGATGCCTGCGCTGCGCAAATGCCGCTTCAAATTGGGAATCGCGATATCGCCCGAATGAAACACGCTGGCCGCGAGCGCGGCGTCGACGTGAGCGGCGTGAAATACGTCGGTAAAGTGCTGCGCGGCGCCGGCGCCCCCCGAGGCCACCAAGGGTACCCGGCACACGGCGCGTACCGCGCGCAGCTGAGCCAGGTCGAAGCCCTGGCGCACGCCGTCGCTGGACATGCAATTGAGCACTATTTCGCCCGCTCCGCGTCGTTGTACTTCCACGACCCACTCAAGCGTGCTGCGCGCGGCGTCACGGCTCCGCGCAACGTCACCGGTGAATTGCTGCACCCGATAGCTGTCATCCACGGTCTGGCTGTCCACCCCGATCACCACGCATTGGGCGCCGAATCGCTCGCTGAGCGCGTCGATCAAGTCAGGGCATTCCAACGCCGGCGAGTTGACCGAGATTTTTTCGGCGCCGCAGGCCAACACTTCTTCGGCCTGCGCCACGGAGCGGATTCCTCCGGCTACGCAGAAGGGGATATCGAGAGTGCGGGCAACTCGCGTAATCCAGGATCGATCGACGCCGCGGCCCTCGGGGCTCGCTGAAATATCGTAGAACACGAGCTCATCCGCACCGGCGTCGCGGTAGCGCGCGGCCAGTTCCAGAATATCACCCACCACCCGGTGATCGCGAAAGCGCACGCCCTTGACGACCATGCCGTCGCGTACGTCGAGGCAGGGGATTATGCGTTTGGCAAGAATGGCTGCAATTCCTCATGGGGAATCAACTCATCAAGCAATGCCTTGCCGCTGATGGCAGCAGTAGCCCCGGCCTGCTCGAGGGCGTGCAGATCGGACGCACAACGAATGCCGCCGGAAGCCTGCCACTCGATTTCCGCATGCCGCCGCACCGCTTCCGCATACAGCGCCACATTCGGTCCGCTCAACGCGCCGTCGCGCCCCACGTCCGTGCACAGCACGTGCTTGAGTTGCGAGCCGCTGAAATTCTCAAGGGCGCTCCACAGCGACAATTCGGATTGACGCTGCCACCCATGAGTTGCGACGCGCGGCGTGCCGCCCGCGTCGAGCCGCACGTCAAAGGCAATAACGACGCGCTCGGCCCCGAAATGCTCGAGCCAACTTCGTACTTGGTCGACCTGGGTAACCGCTGCGCTGCCGATCACCACCCGTGACACGCCGAGATCCAGCATCTGCGTGACCGCAGCGGTATTGCGCAGGCCGCCGCCCGCCTGCAATTTGACCGTTTGCTGCGCGGCCAGGTGCACGATGCCGGCGCTATTGTCGAGATTGCCATCTTTGGCGCCGTCAAGATCCACCACATGCAGCCAATCGGCCCCCATATCGCGGTACTTATCGAGCAGCGAAGCGGGGCTGGAGTCATAGCGCGTCTCATGCGCAAAATCACCGTGCAGCAGGCGCACGCAGTGTCCGGCCCTAAGATCGATGGAGGGAATGAGCCGCATCATCTTCAGTTGATTGCCAGGAAATTTTGCAGCAGGCGTGCACCCACCGCGGCGGATCGTTCCGGGTGGAACTGCGCGCCGTAGAAATTACGCCACTGCACACAGGCACTGAACGGTGCGCCGTAGTGACAGCTCGCAACGGTGGCGGCGCCGACGTCGAGCGCAAAGCTGTGCACGAAATACGCATAATTGCCGTCGCTCAAACCCTCGAGCAGAGCGCAGGGGTGGCAGATGTCGAGGGTATTCCATCCCATATGCGGCACGGGCCGTGCTGCGGCCTCCGCGAAACGAGCGGCATACCCGGGAATGATTCCGAGGCAGGCCACTTTGCCTTCCTGCGACCCGTCGAACAGCAACTGCATTCCCAAACAGATGCCGAGCACCGGTTGCCGCAGTGTCGGAATCAGGGTGTCCAGCCCGAGTTGCTTCAGCCGCGACATGGCATCCGCGGCAGCGCCGACACCGGGCAGAATGACATGCGTCGCCGCGCGTATGGCTGCCGGATCCGCGGACACCGCGGAGTCGACACCCAGCCGTTGCAGGGCGAATTGCAGCGAGGCGGTATTCGCGCCGCCGCTGGCGACGATGACAGTGCCTGCGGAATTCACAGGCTGCCCTTGGTGCTCGGCAACTCCACGCCTTCGAGTCGAATGGCCTGGCGCAGGCTGCGGCCGACGCCTTTGAAGCAGGATTCGATCATGTGATGCGCATTCTCGCCGCGCACGCTGATGTGCAGCGCGGCTCCGAGCGTCTCCGCCAGTGAGCGAAAGAAATGCGGCACGAGTTCGGTAGGCAGCTCGCCCACCCGCTCGCGATTGAAGCGTCCTTCCCAGACGAAGAAAGGACGTCCCGAGAGGTCGAGCGCGACCTGCGCTTCAGCCTCGTCCATGGCCAGCAAAAAGCCGTAGCGGCCAATGCCGCGCTTGTCGCCCAAGGCTTCGCGCAGTGCGGTCCCCAGCGCCAACGCGCAGTCCTCGATGGTGTGATGCTCGTCGATGTGCAGGTCGCCGCTGCATTTGAGATCGAGCGCAAAGCCCCCGTGCCTCGCGATCTGTTCCAGCATGTGGTCGAAAAAGCCCAGCCCGGTGGCTATGCTGCTCGGGCCTTCGCGCGACAAATCGACATCGACGTGGATCTCGGTCTCCTTGGTCTTGCGATGCGCCTGCGCGCGCCGCCCCTGACCTAGGATGCGCGCAGCGATGACCGGCCAGGTCTCGTTGGGATCACCCTTAAGGCCTATCGTGAGGCCCGACACCCCCAGGTTCGCGGCGAACTCCATATCTGTGTCGCGATCGCCGATCATGTAGCTGCGCGTCTGGTCGATGGTCTGGGACGCGAGGTACTGCGCGACCATGCCGAGACTGGGTTTGCGGCAGCCGCAGTTCTCGCGTTTGAAGTGCGGGCAGATGAACACGGCTTCGAATTCGATCCCCTGTGATGCGAACAGCTCCAGGATGAACTGATGCGCCAGGTCGAAGCTTCTCTGCGGGAAGGATTCGGTGCCCAGACCATCCTGATTCGTCACCATGACGAAGGCGAAACCCGCCGCCTTCAGGGCGAGCAAAGCGGCCACGACCCCGGGCATGAGACGCACCTTCTGCAGGCTGTCTATTTGCTCGTCGGCCGTCTCCTCGTTCAAGGTGCCGTCACGGTCCAGGAATAGTATTCGTCGTCCGCTCATGTCCGCCCCACACAGTGAAGTAGTGCATCGTTCTGCGCCCGCGTTCCGATCGACACGCGCAATGAACGCGGCAGCGCCGGCTGCGCCCGCAGGTCGCGCACAATCAGTCCGCCCGCGAGCGTGTTTCTCATGAAGCGATCGGCGTCGCTGCAATCGACGAGCAGGAAATTGGCGTCGCTCGGCCAAACCTTCTCCACCCAGGGTGAAGCGCTGAGGCCGGTGCTCAAGTATTCGCGCTCCGCTAATAGTCCTTCGAGCCTTAGCTGTGCGGCGGCAAGTTCTTGCGGCTCCAAGGCGCGCAGCGCAGCCTCCACGGCCGGTTGCGCCAGGGAGTAGGGCGGAACGACCCGCTGCGCCAGCTCGATGAGCAGCGGATGTGCCAGCAATGCGCCAATTCTTGCGCCGGCCAAGGCGTGAGCCTTGGACAGGGTGCGCAGGATGGCCAGCGTCGGGAAGCGAGTCAACCAGGAGGAGAGGCTCGGCGAGCGCGACCACTCTATATATGCCTCATCGACCACCACCACCGCCTTGCCGTCGAGTGCCGTGCAGATCGCTTCCACGGCGGCGGTGTCCAGCAAATTTGCCGTGGGATTGTTCGGTGAACATAGATAGACCAGCTTGATGTGCGGCTGCCATGCGGCCAGCAGCCGCTCTGCATCGAGCGACCAGACGCGTTCGCGCTCGAGCGGAATCTCAACGACCCCGGCTCCCTGAATGCGCGCGGCCACTTGATACATGCCGAAGGTGGGCGTGCACTGCAGGATGGCGTCGCTGCCGGCGCGCAGGTAAATGCGCGACAGCACATCAATGGCTTCGTCACCGCCGCGGGTCGCAAGTACGCTCGCAGCGGGCACGCCGTACAGCGCGGCCAACCGCTGGATCAGTAAATGCGGCTGCGGCTCCGGATAGCGATTCAGGCCCGCAGCCGTATTGTCTCCGCTCGGCCGCCACGGCGCTTCGTTGGCATGCATGCGCGTCAGCGACGGCAGCCAAGCCGCGTGTGAATACGGTTTGAGGGTGACGATCTCCGGGCGGGCCAGGGCCAGTACCGCGTTCACGGGAGAGCGCCCGCAGCGCCGGCTGACGCGGTTTGGATCGCGGCCAGTCGAATGGTCACTGCCGCCGCGTGGGCGTCCAGTCCCTCGAGACCGGCGAGTACCTGCGCCGTCGGTCCCAATTCTTGCAGACCCGCTGAGCTGAGTTCCTGCACGGTGATCCGCTTTTGAAAGTCTTCGAGGCTCAGGCCGCTGTAGGCCTTGGCATAACCATAGGTCGGCAGAGTGTGGTTAGGACCGCTGCAGTAGTCGCCCACCGACTCCGGCGACCAGTGGCCCAGGAACACTGCTCCGGCGGCTTGAACGTGGTTGAGCCAGCGGCGCGGCTCGCGTATCTCGAGCAGCAGATGCTCGGGAGCGTAGGCGTTGGCGACCTGAAACGCCGTCTCGAGCGTGTCGACGACCAACAGACGCATATGTTCGAGGGACTGCGCCAATATATCCGTGCGCGACAGCGCGGCGGATTGACGCCGCACCTGCCTCGCAACGGCTTCGGCCTGGGTGGCAGAGGTTGTAACCAGCAACGACTGTGCATCCGGCGAGTGTTCTGCTTGCGCCAGCAAATCTGCGGCGACGAACTCCGGGTGCGCGCTGTCATCGGCAATCACCAGCACCTCGGTCGGGCCGGCCGGCAGATCCGCGGCCGCGCCTGCGGGATCTTGCGCGACCAGCAGCTTGGCGGCCGTGACGAAGGCATTGCCGGGACCGAAAATCTTATCGCATTTCGGAATGGTGGCCGTGCCGTAGGCCATGGCGGCAATGGCCTGCGCGCCGCCGACTTTAAATACCTGATCGATCCCTGACTTGCGCGCGGCCACCAGTACTGCCGCATCGGCCGTGCCCGCGCTGTTAGGGGGCGTGCACATCACGCGCACCGGGCAGGCGGCGATCGCGGCCGGCACGCCCAACATGATGGCGGTTGAGGGCAGGGGGGCGGAACCCGCCGGCACATACAATCCGACCGCGCGGATCGGCACACTGAAGCGTTCGCAGAGAACTCCCGGGGCGGTCTCCACGCGCAACGCCTGCGGCATCTGCGCCGCGTGGAATAGGCGTACGCTGGAAATCGCGCGTTCTATGGCGGCGGTTTGCGCGGCGTTGAGAGAGCGCTCGGCGGCCGCAAATTCCTCTGTCGTCACGTGCAGGGAGGCCGGGCGCACGGCATCGAACTTTTCCGTCAGGGCTTGAACCGCGGCGTCGCCGTCGCGGCGCACCGTGTCGATGATGGTCCGCGCTGCTAGCTGGGTGGCCGCGGCATGACGTTGCGCAGGGCGGCGCAGGGCCTGCTCACGTTGTGTCCCGGAAAGGGCTTTCCAGTCGAGAATGCGCATGCTGAGGCAGCCTCCCTTAGGCCAGCATTTTCTCGACCGGGAGCACCAGCAACGAGGTGGCGCCGACATCTTGCAGCGCTTCGAGCGTCTCCCAGAAAACGTTCTCGCGGCATACCGCGTGCACCGCGACCCGGTCGCCGCGGCCCTCCAAAGGAATGACCGTGGGCGACTCGCTGCCGGGCAACAGCTTGGCGATGGCGGCGAGCGCCGATCGAGGAGCGTGCAGCATGATGTATTTGCTGCCCTTCACCTGTTCCACGCCATCGATGCGCATCAGCAGCCGCCGGCTCCACTGGTGTTTTTCCGCTGGAATTGGCACCGGGGTGCGGATCAGCACGGCTTGGCTGTCGAGCACGGTTTCGGCCTGACGCAGGTGGTTAGCGGCGAGCGTCGACCCGGTCGACACCAGATCGCAGATCAAATCCGCGCGGCCGAGCCGCGGCGCGATTTCCACGGAGCCGCTCAGCAGAACGACCTCGGCGCTGACGCCATGATCGGCGAGGAATCGCGCCAGGATGTGTGGATAGGTCGTTGCAATGCGCTTGCCCTGCAACGATTGCGCACCGCGATAGTCGAATCCGTCCGGTACCGCGATGCACAACTTGCAGCGGCCGAAATCCAGCAGCCGCACGGACTCGAACAGCGGCGCGACACCACGCGCCGCGAATGCCAGGCGCTTCTCCTCCACGACGTTCAAGCCCACCAATCCCAAATCGCACACATCTTCCTGCACCAGGTCCGGGATGTCGTCGTCGCGCACGAACAGCACGTCGAGCGGCATGGTCTCGCCATAGCACATCAGCTGGTCCTTGCCGCGGCTGTACTTCAGCCCGCAACGCGACAGAAGTTCCAGCGAACTGTCGGTGAGCCGGCCGCTCTTTTGCACGGCGATGCGCAGCCGCATCGGGTCGGGAGAGGTAAGGCCGCTAGGCATTGAGCTTCAGCCGCTCGGTGACGGCGCGGTAGCCGCCGTTACCCGAAGTAAGGTAGCGCGCGACACGTCCTATGGTGGTGACGCTCACGCCGGTTTGCTTGTGGATCTCGCGATACGGCAGGCCGCGCTCCAACAGCTCGACCACCGCCCAGCGGTCCGCCATGGCCTGCATTTCCGCCGGCGTGCAGAGATCGCGGAAGAAGCTGCGGCATTCATCAACGCTGCGCAGAGCCAATATCGCCCCGCACAGCGCGCGTTCGTGCTGCTGCTCCTGCCGCACAGTGACCGGGCGGTTGGTTTTCATGGAACGCCGTTCTCTCGTATCAGTGTACTAATGCGTTAGTACATTAATGCATTGGCGGCGGCGCTGCAAGCCCCTTCCCGGAAGCAATTTTCCTTGACGCAAACTTTGCCAATGCCTAAAATTCGACCAGCTTATCTAGACCGGCTGAGGGAAAGGCCCTTAGAAGCCGGGGCAACCACCGCAGATTCCTTTTGGGATTTGTTGGAACGGTGCCAACTCCTGCGGAATCGAGGCTAAACTCGGTTCCGGTAGATGGGCGGCGAATTGCTCGCGATTCGCTTTGCAATGGCTACCAGCGCCGGTGCTACAGGGGTTATGTAAGCCTCTATTAGGAGCTCAAGCGCATCGTGGCCGATAAATCTCCCATTCTCGCCGACCGGACTTTGGCTTTGGCGGAACCCTTCACCTTGCACTATGGCGACGTCTTGCCCGACGCCAAGGTGGGCTTTCGGCTCGAAGGGCCGCACGATGCACCCGTGGTCGCCGTGCTGGGCGGCATGTCAGCCCATCGAATAGTGGCGGGAGGCGAGGGGTGGTGGCCGGAAATTGTCGGTTCCGGCCTCGGTGTGGACACCCGAACTTATCGGGTTCTGGGCATCGATTATCTGGGCGGCCACGGTAAAAGTTCCGCAGCGCCGAGCGGCGGCAAATTGCCGCCCTTGAGTTCCTACGATCAAGCCGCAGCGTTGCGCGCTGTCGTACAGCATCTGGGATTGACCACTCTGCATGCCATTGTCGGCGCCTCCTATGGGGGTATGGTGGCGTTGTGTTTTGCGGAGCGCTACGCCGCACTGGTGCAGCACATCGTGGTGTTGAGCGCCGCCGACAAGACGCAGGTGCTTTCGACCGCATGGCGCAGTGTGCAGCGTCAGATAGTGCGCGAGGCGATTGCACGCGGCGACGGCCCCGCCGGACTCAAGCTGGCGCGCGCGCTCGCCATGGCCACCTACCGCAGCGCCGTGGAATTTCAGTTGCGCTTCGGTGCGGCGCCCAAGCGCAACGCAGAGCGCTTCATATTTCCGGTGGAGAACTACCTGTTTGCGCGCGGCGATGCCTATGTACAAAAGTATCGCGCCGAGTCGTTTCTGGCGCTCAGTGAATCGATCGATCTGCATCATATGGACGCCACACAAGTGCAAACGCCGGCGACGCTGATTGCGGTGCGCGAAGACCAGCTGGTGCCGTTCACCGACATGCAGGCGCTGTCGGCGCGCCTCAATGGGCCGCGCCAGCTGATTGAAATCAACTCCATATTCGGGCATGACGCCTTCCTCAAGGAAGGCGCGGCCCTGATCCCCGTCATCAAGCAAGCCCTCGCGGAGAAAACCACATGAGCAGCATCACCCCCCCTAGAAAGAAGGCCGTGGCAACCAGGTCCGTGCGTGCCGGGCTCGAGTCGGATGCACAGCATGGTTCGGTGGTGCCGCCCATTTATTTATCGACAAATTTCGCCTTCGAAAAGTACGGCAAGCCGCGCAAGTACGACTACACTCGCTCCGGCAATCCGACCCGCGATCAGCTGGCCGGCGCTCTGGCGGATCTCGAAGGCGGCGCCGGTGCAGTGGTGACCTGTACGGGGCTGTCCGCCATTACGGTGATCCTTGCCACTCTGCCGGGCGGTGCGCGAGTCATCGCACCCCATGATTGTTACGGCGGCACGTATCGGTTGCTGGCGGCCATGCACGCGCAAGGGAAACTCGTGGTTGATTTCGTCGATCAGGGCGACGCGGCAGCATTGCGCAGGGCGCTCGCGGCAGGCGCCGCCCTGGTGTGGATAGAGACGCCGAGCAATCCTCTGTTGCGAGTGGTCGATATCAGGGCGATTGCCGACGCCGCACATGCGGTCAACGCCCTGGCGGTGGTCGACAATACGTTTCTGTCGCCGCTCTGGCAGCAGCCGCTGGCATTGGGCGCAGACATGGTCATGCATTCCACCACCAAGTACTTGAACGGGCATAGTGATGTGGTGGGAGGCGCAGTCGTCTCGGCCAGCAAGGAGCGGCATGACAATCTTGCCTGGTGGGCCAACGCCATCGGCGTCACCGGCGCGCCGTTCGACAGCTTCATGACCCTGCGCGGCGTGCGCACGCTGCACGCGCGCATGCGCGTGCATGCCGAGAATACCGCCGTAATCGTTGATTTTCTAAGCAAGCAGGCCGCAGTGGCGCGCATCCACTATCCCGGCCTGCCCGACCATCCGGGACACGAGATTGCGCGGCGCCAGCAGCAGAGTTTCGGCGCCATGTTGAGCTTTGAGCTTGCCGGCGGCGAGCCGGCGGTCGAAGCGTTCCTCGCCGGACTCGAGTGCTTCACCCTAGCCGAGTCGCTCGGCGGTGTGGAGAGCCTGATTTCGCATCCGACGAGCATGACCCATGCCGGCATGGAGGAAGCCGCGCGGTTGCGCGCCGGCATCGGCGTCGGCTTGCTGCGCGTTTCGGTGGGGATTGAAGATTGCGCGGATTTGCTCGCGGATCTGGGTGCGGGTCTCGAGCGAGCGGCTAAAGCCGCGCCAGCACCGCATCTCCGGCGGCACGGGTCGTAACGGCGGCCCGTGCGGCTACACCGCTGCTGACGATATCTGCCGGCAGGGCACCGGAATCGATGGCGCCGGAGACGGCGGCTTCGACGGCACGCGCCTCGCTCTCCAAACGCAGTGAATAGCGCAGCAACATCGCCGCGCTCAATATTGCGGCATAAGGATTGGCGATGCCGCGGCCGGCAATGTCGGGAGCGGAGCCATGGATGGGTTCGAACAGGCCGCCGCGTTCGCCGGCGCCAAGCGATGCCGAGGGCAGCAGCCCCAACGAACCCGCCAGCATGGAGGCCTCGTCGGTGAGAATGTCGCCGAACATATTTTCGGTAACGATGACATCGAAGTCGCGCGGCCGCTTGATGAGATGCATGGCGGCCGCGTCGACCAGCATGTGCTCGACTTGCACGTCCGGAAACTCAGTGGGCATGATGCGCTCGACCACCGAACGCCACAGGCGCGAAGTCTCGAGCACATTAGCCTTGTCGATTGAACACAATTTACGGCGGCGGCCAAGGGCGAGGCGTGCCGCGAGGCGCACCACGCGTTCGATCTCTTGCGCCGTGTAGCGGCAGACATCCACCGCTTCGGTGGCGGTGCGGGTTTTTTCGCCGAAATAAATCCCGCCCGTCAGTTCGCGCACCACCATGATGTCCACGCCATGCAGCAATTCCGGTTTGATGGGCGAGGCGTCGAGCACGGCAGGATGCGGCACCACCGGCCGTAGATTGGCGAACAGCCCGAGCGACTTGCGCAATTGCAGCAGGCCCTGCTCTGGCCGAACTTTGGCATCCGGCGCCGACCACTTGGGGCCGCCCACGGCACCGAGCAAGACGGCATCCGCGCGCTGCGCCAGTGCCAGAGTGGTTGCGGGCAGCGCCTCGCCCGTCGCATCGATGGCGGCGCCGCCGAGCAGCGCGGCTTGGAACTCAAAGGTGTGGCCGAATTGCGCGGCCACCCGCTCAAGCGTGCGCACCGCCTCGGTTGTGACCTCGGCGCCGATGCCGTCGCCGGCAAGTACTGCGATCAGCGCTCGCAATGGAGTACCGCCGTTACCAAGACAGGCGCGCTCACCATGCGCGTGCGGCTTCATAGCGCTCGGTATCGCTCAGGCGGCTCTGCAGATAGCCGAGTTCATCGATACCGTTCAACAGGCAATGCCGCGCAAAGGCTTCCAGCGGGAACGCCACCACCGCTCCCGTAGGCAAAGTCAGGCGGCAGGTCTCAAGATCAATGTCGATTTCGGCGCCTGGATGTTCCAGCAGCCATCGCGAAGTGGCATCGTCCACCACAATCGGCAGCAGGCCGTTCTTCATGGAGTTGCCGCGAAATATGTCGGCGATCTCGGTGCTGATCACGGCGCGGAACCCGAAGTCGAGCAGCGCCCAGGGTGCGTGCTCGCGCGAGGAGCCGCAGCCGAAATTACGGCCGGCGACCAGCACTTGCGCGCCGCGCGCTTCAGGGCGGTTCAGCACAAAGTCAGCAATCGGCGTGCCGTCGGGACGATAGCGCCAATCTGCGAACAATTGCCGGCCCAAGCCTTCCTTGGTGGTAGTGGTTAAAAATCGCGCCGGGATGATTTGATCCGTGTCGATATTGCTGGACGGGATGACCACCGTCTTGGAATGAACGCGAAGCACCGGCTGCAACCCTATCTCCCGTTGCACTAAAGCATACCCCGCGGATCAGTGATGCGGCCGTGCACGGCGCTTGCTGCCGCAGTGAATGGACTGACCAGCAAGGTACGGGCGCCTACCCCTTGGCGGCCTTCGAAATTGCGATTGCTGGTGCTGATGGAATACTGGCCGGCGTCGACCGTGTCGCCGTTCATCCCCAGGCACATCGAGCAGCCGGATTCGCGCCAGTCGGCGCCCGCCGCCTTGAATATATCCGCATAACCGGCAGCCTCGGCCTGGCGCTTGATTTCCTGCGACCCCGGCACGATGAGCAGACGCACGCCCGGCGCCACCTTGCGGCCCTTGAGGATGTGAGCGGCCGCCTTCAGATCATCCAGCCGGCCGTTGGTGCAGCTGCCGATGAACACCACGTCGACGCGCTTGCCGAGCATGGCGTCGCCGCCGTGAAACCCCATGTAGCCCATGGCCTTGTCGAACACCTCATCGCCCGCGTTGTCGGGAATTGATGCGCCAATAGGCAGCACCATGCCCGGATTCGTGCCGTAGGTAATCATCGGTTCAATGGCGGAGGCGTCGATCTCCACGGCAACGTCGAAGACCGCGCCCGGGTCGGTGACGAAGGTCCGCCATCGTGTCACCGCCTTGTCCCAATCTTCTCCCGTGGGTGCGCGCGGCTTGTTCTTGAGATAGGCGAAGGTGGTGTCGTCCGGCGCGATCATGCCGGCACGTGCACCGGCCTCGATGGACATATTGCACACCGTCATACGCTCATCCATGGACAGTGCGCGGATCGCCGCTCCACGATATTCGAGTACGTGACCGGTGCCGCCGGAAACGCCGATCTTGCCGATTACCGCCAAGATCAAATCCTTGGCGGTCACGCCGGGTCGCAGCCGCCCTTCGACATTGACGGCGAAGGTTTTCGGCTTGCGCTGCAACAGGGTCTGGGTCGCGAACACGTGACCAACTTCGGTGGTGCCGATGCCGAAAGCCAGCGCGCCGAACGCGCCGTGGGTGCTGGTATGACTGTCGCCGCAAACGATGGTCATACCCGGCTGCGTGGTCCCCAATTCCGGACTGATGACGTGCACGATGCCGCGGCGTGCGTCGCGCATGCCGAATAACTCGACGCCGAACTGCGCTGCGTTCTGCTCGAGCTGGCGCACCTGCCTGGCGGCGTCGTCCACTTTGATCGGCACATTGCCGAACACCTGTTCGCTGCTGGTCGGTGTGGAATGGTCCATGGTCGCCAAAGTGCGATCGGGACGTCGAACCGGCAACCCCAGACGCTTGAGCGTGCTGAAGGCCTGCGGCGAAGTCACCTCATGAATGAGGTGCAAATCCACGTACAGCACGGCCGGGGTGTCTGCCGTTTCAGCAACCACCTCATGTTCCGCCCATACCTTGTCGAACAGCGTGCGCATGACTCGCCTTAGGTCAAGCCTTCCCGGATTCCAACCACGGCATGCGCGCGCGCAGTTGGGCGCCGACCTTTTCGATGGGGTGGTTCAGATCTGCCTTCAGCAGCTTCGAATACTTGCGCCGGCCGCCCTTGTTCTCCGCAATCCATTGGCGCGCGAACTTGCCTTGTTGGATCTCGGTGAGAATCTTGCGCATTTCCTTCTTCGTCGCCTTGTTCACAATGCGCGGTCCACGGGTCAGATCGCCGTACTTGGCCGTTTCGCTGATGAAACGATGCATTTTCGTGATGCCGCCCTCGTGCAGCAGATCGACGATCAGCTTCAGCTCGTGCAGACACTCGTAGTAGGCGACCGCGGGCTGATAACCGGCTTCGACCAGGGTCTCATAGCCTTTCACCACCAATTCCGTGGCGCCGCCGCACAGCACCGCTTGCTCGCCGAACAGATCGGTTTCCGTCTCCTCGGCAAAGGTGGTCTCCAGGACGCCGCCGCGCGTGCCGCCGATACCATCTGCATAGGCCAGCGCGTTGGCCTTGGCATGCTTGGAAGTGTTCTGCGCCACCGCGATTAGACAGGGCACGCCGCGTCCCTGCTGGTACTGCCGCCGCACCAGATCGCCGGGGCCCTTCGGCGCGATCAGCACCACGTCCAGATCCTTGCGCGGCTTGATTTGCTTGAAGTGTATGTTGAAGCCGTGCGCAAACAACAGGGTGGCGCCTTTCTCGATCACGCCCTTGATTTCGGCGTAAAGGGATTTTTGCGTGAGGTCAGGCACCAACATCGACACCAGCTGCGCGCCCTTGACGGCTGCTGCCGGTTCCATGACCTTGAGGCCGTCCTTTTTGGCCTTCTTCCAGCTGTCGCCCTTGCGCACGCCGACCACCACGTCGTAACCGCTGTCGTGCAGATTGAGCGCGTGTGCGCGACCTTGGCTGCCGTAGCCCAGGATGGCGATGCGTGCGCCGCGCAGCGCTTTCTTATCGACGTCTTTTTGCGAATACAAACGCATGAAAATCTCCTGTAACCTGAAAATCCATACCTGCAAAATGCAAGACCCCGCCGTCGGACTTTTAGCCTCAAGCGGGGTCTTTGAGTGTCGCGGTGGGCTTGTTAACTAGCCGTAAATAGCACCACAGAATCTCTTATGATGCAAGATATTCCCAAGTAGGATGGCGCTTCATGAGGACTCATTCCGATGACTGTCGATAGCAGTGTTTCGCTGCCGTTGTGGCTGCTGTACGAGAATGAAATCGAAGCTTGGCGCGCGGTGCAAACCGCGGCGGTGTCACGTTGGCTGGTGGAACAAAACTTCAAAGGTGAGAAACATCGCGTGCTGCTGTTGCCGCATCCTGACGGGCGCATCGGCATGGCGGTGGGTGGCTTGGGTAGGCTGCAGGGTGAGCTGTCGCTATGGCATGCGGCCGGCATCGCCGAACGCTTGCCCGCGCGCCGCTTTCATCTGGTGCAAGAATTCACGCCCGAGGAGGCCACCCAATTGTGTTTGGGGTTTGCCTACGGCGCATATCGATTTGATCGTTACCGCGCGCTCAAGGGCGAGGCGGCGAGCCTGACGGCGCCACCGAACGCCGACGTGCAATTCATTGGAATAGCTGCCGAGTCGTTGCGCATGGCGCGCGACTGGATCAATACGCCGGCAGGCGACTTGGGGCCACCTGAATTCGCCGCGGCGGCGCGCCGGCTCGCCGAGCGTCATCATGCGGTCTATCAAGAATGGGTGGGCGAGGAGTTGCTGGCGGCAAATTTCCCCGCCATTCATGCGGTGGGCCGTGCCAGCGCCGCGGCGCCGCGGCTGGCCGACCTGCGTTGGGCGCCGCCCGCCGGCGAAGGGCCGGGCGCGCGCGAATCCTATCCGCGCCTGACCTTGGTGGGGAAGGGGGTTTGCTTCGACAGCGGCGGTCTCGATATCAAGCCGGGCTCGGGCATGGCGCTCATGAAAAAAGACATGGGTGGCGCCGCCGTGGCGCTGGCGCTGGCGCACATGCTCATGAGTATCAAGATCCGCGCGCAGCTGCGGGTGCTGGTGCCCATGGTCGAGAACGCCATCAGCGGCAATGCTTACCGGCCAGGCGATGTGCTCACTACGCGCAAGGGTCTGAGCGTCGAGGTGGGCAACACGGATGCGGAGGGCAGGCTGGTGTTGTGCGATGCGCTGGCGCTTGCCGACGCCGAGCATCCGGATTTGATCATCGACTTTGCGACCTTGACCGGCGCTGCACGGGTGGCGTTGGGTCCGGAGTTGCCGGCCTTGTTCGGCAACGACGAGGTTATGGTGCAGGACTTGGCACGTGAGGCAGGCGCCGAGCACGATCCCCTCTGGCCCATGCCGCTGTGGCTGGGCTACGAGGATGAACTCGCCAGCAAGATTGCGGATTTGAACAATGTGGCCGCCTCGAGCTTCGCGGGAGCCATCTTCGGCGCGTTGTTCCTGAAGCGCTTCGTCAGCGAGTCGACGCCTTGGATGCACATAGATTTGTACGGCTGGAATTCCAAGGATCGTCCCGGGCGCGGCGTCGGCGCCGAGGCGCAGGGCGTGCGCGGGGTCTATCGTTATCTCGTGAAGAGATATGGAACGCTCTAAGCGAGGCATGTTCGGTGAGCGCATGCGCATGTGGGCGTTGCGCGGCGGCGATGCGCATGTTTATGCTGCGCACCCTTGTTTGCCAAAGCCTTGAGTTTGCAACTTATGTCCAGTCGTAAAAAAACCAAGTCGATCGATTCTCGCCCCTACTCGCGCATCGTGGTCGACGGGGTCAAGCAGGCCCCTAGCCGTGCCATGCTGCGGGCCGTAGGATTCGGCGACGCTGATTTCGAGAAGCCGCAGGTCGGCATCGCGTCCACCTGGAGCAATTTGACGCCGTGCAATATGCATATCGACGAGCTGGCGCGGCTGGCAGCGGCAGGTGCGGAGGCAGCGGGCGCCAAGGCGATCACCTTCAATACCATTACAGTTTCCGACGGCATTTCGATGGGTACGCCCGGCATGCGCTACTCGCTGGTATCGAGGGAAGTCATCGCCGATTCCATTGAGACGGTGGTCGGGGCCCAGGGATTCGACGGCGTGGTCGCGATTGGCGGCTGCGACAAGAATATACCCGGTTGTCTGATGGCTCTGGTTCGCCTCGACCGTCCTGCGGTGTTCGTCTACGGCGGCACGATCCGGCCCGGCACCGACAAACGCGACATCATCTCGGTGTTCGAAGCCGTGGGTGGCTATGCCAAGGGTGCGGTGTCCGAGCAGCAGCTCAAATTCGTCGAGCGCACCGCGATTCCGGGCCCAGGTTCCTGCGCCGGCATGTACACCGCCAACACCATGGCATCCGCCGGCGAGGCGCTCGGCATGAGTCTGCCGAACAGCTCGGCCCAAGAAGCAGTATCCGGACATAAGCGGGATGATTGCGCGCGCGCGGGCGCTGCAGTCGTCAATTTGATTAAGGTGGGGCTGACGCCGCGACATATCGTTACGCGACGGGCATTTGAAAATGCCATTACAGTGGTCATTGCGCTGGGCGGATCGACGAATGCCGTGTTGCACTTGATGGCAATGGCCTCCTCCGCGGGCGTCAAACTCGCACTCGACGATTTCACACGCATCGGCAAGCGCGTACCCGTATTGGCGGACCTGCGCCCGAGCGGCCGTTATTCGATGTCCGAGCTCATAGCCATCGGCGGAATCCAACCCTTGATGAAGACTCTGCTGGACGCAGGTTTGCTGCACGGCGATTGCCTCACAGTCACCGGTGCCACCTTGGCGCAGAACCTGCGAGACGTCGCACCCTATCCAGAAGGCCAAAGCATCGTGCGGCCGTTGAGTGACCCCATTAAAAAGGATAGTCACTTGGTGGTGCTGTACGGCAACCTCGCCCCGGAAGGCGCCGTTGCAAAAATTACCGGTAAGGAGGGGCTGCGGTTCCAAGGCAAGGCGCGGGTGTTCAATTCAGAGGAAAGGGCATTGCAGGGAATCCTGGGCGGCAAGGTGAAGGCCGGCGAAGTGGTGGTCATACGCTACGAAGGCCCTAAAGGCGGCCCTGGCATGCGTGAAATGCTGAGTCCGACCAGCGCCATCATGGGCAAGGGTCTTGGGCAGGAGGTCGCATTAATAACCGACGGGCGGTTTTCCGGCGGCAGTCATGGCTTCGTTGTCGGGCATTTGTCGCCCGAAGCGGCTCTCGGCGGCCCGCTGGCCTTGGTTGAGTCCGGCGATGTCATCACGATTGATGCGCAGCGTCGTGAAATCACCTTGCACGTCGCTGCGGCGGAATTGAAGCGCCGCCGTAAGTCTTGGGTGCCGCCTAAACCCTATGCGCGCCGTGGCGCGTTAGCAAAGTATGCAAGACAGGTTAGCAGTGCATCTTTGGGTGCGGTCACCGATCTGGAAGAGGTCGAGTGGCGCGGAGCGAAGTCATCATAGTGTGTACTCGATCGGCCATTCTTTGGGTAATGTGGCGCTTGCAGTTCAGGCGCGATATGTGTCAGTCTCTTTACTCGCCAAAGGGAAAGAAGCGACGCCGCCGAATGCAGCGTGTCTTCAAGGCGTGTCACGCGCGCAGTGCAAGCGCGCCTACGGCGTAATTATCGAGCAGGGGTAGGGTCGCGTTGACTTATGTATAAATACGAAGAGCCATCGTTATTTTCGGGCAAGCGGGGGGCAGCCTTCGTTGCCGTCATCATTCTTCACGTTGGGATTGTTTGGGCATTTTATGTGGGGCTTGCCGGCAAACTGATTCAGACGATTATTCCTCCGGTCGAAATTGCACAAATCGACAAGCAGAAGGAAGTCGACAAACCGCCGCCGCCGCCGCCCAAGCTTGAGGAGATCAAGCCCTACGTGCCGCCGCCCGAATTTGTCGACATCCAGGCGCCGCTGGTCGAGACCACAGCGATCACTCAGACCACGCAGGTGAACCGTCCGCCGCCGCCCGTTGCCGTGGCAGCGCCGCCGCGTCCGGGTACCTCGATCAAAATGGATCCGAAGCACCCGCTGAAAATCGGCGAAGACTATTATCCCGACGCGTCGAAGCGCGCCAACGAAGAGGGTCGTTGCATCGTGCTGATGACGGTCTCCGCAGATGGCAAGATCACCAACGAGTCGATTCAAACGAGTTCTGGCTTCCCGCGCCTGGACGAAGCGTGTTTGAAAGGTGTGCATGGCCAGCGCATGCTGCCGGCAACTGAGGAAGGTAAGCCGGTGGAAAAAACGGTATCAATTCCAATTGTCTGGAAACTCACGGGCAAGTAGCCGTCGAAGATTCGAAGTTTCATTTTCATAACTCATTATTAAGCACTTCTAAGTAGAGGGAATCGGTCAATGCAAGAGACAGCTATTGAAAACCCGTATGGTCTTGGCGCCCTGATCCAAAATGGCGACATCATCGCCAGGTCAATCCTTGTCATCTTGCTGATCATGTCGCTGCTGACGTGGTTCATCATGATCACGAAGTTCTTCGACCAGCGTAAACAGCGCAAGCAGGCGTTGGAGGCCGAGAAAGAATTCTGGAGCTCCACCAGCCTGACCGACGCGATCGGCAAGCTGAAAGGAACCTCGAATCCGTTTCGCGCGCTCGCTGAAACCGGCAAGCAGGCTTACGAATATCACGAGACAAATAAAACCCGCCTGTCCGGTGCCATCGGCACCAGCGAGTGGATCACCGAGTCACTGCAGCGTACCGCCGACACGGTGGTGAGCCGTATGCAGTCGGGCCTGCCGGTGCTGGCATCGGTCGGTGCGACGGCGCCGTTTGTCGGTCTGCTGGGTACCGTGATCGGCATCTACCACGCGCTCATCGCCATCGGTGTGGCCGGTCAGGCTTCCATCGACAAGGTGGCGGGTCCTGTCGGTGAGGCGTTGATCATGACCGCCATCGGTCTGGCCGTTGCCGTGCCGGCGGTGTTGGGTTACAACATCCTGTTGCGCCGCAATAAAGGTGTGCAGGAAATGGTCAGCCATTTCACGCATGAATTGCATGCCTATCTGATCTCGGGTGCCAAGATGGGACTGGGCATGGACACCAAGCCCTCGCAGGGTATTTCCAAACCAGCCCCCGTGGCCGCGCGCTAGGAGCTCATAGTTCATGGCGATAAATTTCGGTGGTGAAGAAGCCGAAGCGATGTCGGACATCAACGTCACGCCCCTTGTGGACGTGATGTTGGTGCTCCTCATCATTTTCATCATAACGATCCGGGTCATCATTCAGCAGGTTCAGTTGGATTTGCCGAAGGCCACCAACCTGCCGACGCAGACCAAGCCGGAAAACATCACGATTGCCATCGACAAGCAGGGTGACCTGTACTGGAACACCAAGAAGTTGTCGGGCCAGGATGAACTGAAATCGCAGTTGCGCGGCATCGTTCGCGTGGAGCCCCAGCCGGAGGTGCACATCCGCGGCGATGCAAACGTTCGCTACCAGTTCGTGGGTCAGGTTCTCGTGGTTACCCAGCAGATCGGAATCCGTAAAGTGGCGTTCATCACCACGCCGGATCACTTCGGTCCCGGAACTTAAGGAGAACACGCATGGCCATGAATGTAGGCGGAGGAGGCGAGGGCCAGTCGTACTCCGATATCAATATGACGCCGTTAATCGACGTCATGTTAGTGCTCCTGATCATTTTCATCATTACGATCCCCAGCATGACGCATGCGGTGAAGATCGATAATCCGCTGCCGCCGCCACCGAACTTCGTGCCGCCGCCCCCGCCCGAAGTGATCGATCTGACCATCGATTTCGACGGTACGTTGCTATGGAACAAGTCGCCGGTGGATCGCGCCACGCTGCAGGGCTACATCAGCCAGGAAGCGAGCAAGTCGCCGCAGCCGGAAGTGCATATTTCGGTGGATAAGTTCGCCAAGTACGAAATCGTGGCGCAGACCTTGGCAGATCTGCAGCACCGCGGCTTGAAAAAGATAGGATTCGTCAATAACGATTATTTCTGATTGAGCATCCTCTAGGTGGTATTACGGCGCGTCAGTGCCCGAACTGGGGTTGTCGCGCCGTTTGTTTGACCAGTGCGAGATGCCTAAACTAAAGACTTGTACGTAGCGAGGTTTGGTAATGACTCATTCGATACATGATGTAGGGCGCGGGCCGGCGAAGATTCGGGTCGGCTTGTTGAGTTTGGGGCTGATGCTCGCACTCGCCTTCGTCGGACTCAGTCCGCATACGGTATTCGCGGCGGAAAAGGAGAAGGGCCAGCAAATCAGTCGGGTGATTGCCAAGGAAATGACGGCCGCACAAAAAGCGTTGCAGGCCAGTCAATGGGCTGAAGCAATTAAGAATCTGGAAGCGGCGGAAACCAAACCCGGATTGACCCCTTTCGACCAGAAGACCATCCACTACTTCAAGGGCTTTGCCAACATCAAGCTGAACAACTTGAAGGTTGCCCAGGGAGAGTTGGAAAAGGCACTTGCCACTGGGGCGGCGACCGCGGAAGAGAAATCCCAGTACACCCGCACGCTGTTCGGCATAGCGGCCAGCACCAACCAGTTCCAGAAGACCATCGATTACGGCAAGGAAATGTCGGACAGTGGTGCTGCGACCCCCAATGATCTTGCCATCATTGCGCAGAGCTATTTTCAGCTGAAGGATTGCAAGAGCGCCGGCACTTGGGTTGATAAGGCGGTCTCTGCCAGTCGCAAGGCGGGAGAGGCGCCCAAGGAAAACCTATTCCTGTTCAAGTTGCAGTGCGCCTCGGATTCGAGCGACAACGCCGCCATGATTCCGGTGCTGATCGACTTGGTTCACTTGAACAACAAGGCCACGTATTGGAATACCCTGCTGCGCATCGAGCGGCAGGATGAGCGTGATGATCGAAATACGCTGATGCTGTACCGGGTCATGTACGACACCAATTCCATGACGGTGGGTAGCGATTACATTGAAATGTCGCAGCTATTAGGCGATGCCGCGCTGCCGGCCGAAGCTCAGACAGTGCTCGAGAAGGCCATGAGCGGCGGCCTCATTGCCGATAACCAGAAGGAACGCACCACTCGCTTGCTTACTTCTTTCAAGAACCGCGCCGAGGCGGACAAGAAGGGCCTGGTGGCGTTGGATGCCGAGGCCACCAAGAATCCAGCAGGTGAGCTCGACGTCAAGTTGGGCGAGGTCTACTACGGCACGGGCGATTTCCAAGCCGCCGTAACCGCCATCAACCGCGGCATCGGCAAGGGTCAGGTCAAGCATTTGGACGAGGCGTATGTCTATCTTGGCCGATCGCAGGTCGCGCTTAAGAATACGGCCGAGGCCAAGAAGGCATTTAACGGCTTGAAGAACGTGCCGAATTTGAGCCCGCGCGTGCTGAAACTCTGGGACCTTTACGGCGATACACTTCGATAAGCGGATCGCGGGAGAAGCGCAATGACCATCAAAGCCGGCGATACCATGCCCGAAGGTTCGTTCACCCGGATGACCGGGGATGGACCGCAAAAGATCACCACGGAGCAGCTGTTTACGGGCAAGACCGTGGTGTTGTTTTCAGTGCCGGGAGCCTTCACGCCTACCTGTGATGCCAAGCACTTACCGGGGTTTGTTGATCTTGTAGATCAATTCAAGGCCAAGGGTGTGGACACCATTGCCTGCACCGCCGTGAATGATGTGTTCGTGATGAACGCCTGGGGAAAGAGTGGCGGGGTCGGCGATAAAATCCTGATGCTGGCGGATGGCAACGGCGCCTATGCCAAGGCATTAGGGCTGGAACTTGACGCCACTAAGTTCGGCATGGGGGTGCGCGGACAGCGCTTTGCCCTGATAGTCAAGAACGGCGTAGCCACTCAGGTGAATATCGAAGGACCTGGCGAGTTCAAAGTGTCCGCGGCCGATTTCGTTCTAAAGCAGCTCTAGCGCGAAACCTTTGCTAGCTCTGCGGACCTCGCCGCAGTCTTTTGGCGTCGCGGAGGCTGAGCGCCTTGCGCGTGAGCTGTACGGGCTTGCCGGCTCGGGCAGCGTCTTGTCTGGCGAGCGAGACTCGAATTTCCACCTGCGCACGGCTGAGCCGCCGGCCGACCGATCCCCGGTCACGCGCGAGTTCGTGCTCAAAATTCAGGACATCGGCACCGATGCCGACAGCAATGACTGCCTGGTCCGGGTGCTCGATCATGTGTCGGAGCAGGATCCGGGCTTGCCGGTGCCGCGGTTGTTTCCCACCCTGCGCGGCGAGGCGGTGGGCCGTTTCAACCGCGACGGCATCGATTACGCCACCTGCCTGGTAAGTTATCTCCCCGGGCGACTGCTGGCCGACACCGTCCCGGGCACGGCCCTACTGCAAAACACCGGCGCCACTTTGGCGCGAGTCGACCGTGCTTTGCAGGGATTTTTTCATCCCTCCTTGACGCGGCGCCTGGCGTGGGATGTAAGACATCTTGGCGAGCTTGCGGAATTCAGCGCGGCCGTCGACTCGGTGCCGCTGCGCGAAATGGTCGAAAAGATTGCCGGCGCCTTTCGCGACTGTCTGCCGCGTTTGCGCGGCTTGCGTAGTCAGGCCATCCACGGTGACTGCCATGCAAGCAATTTGCTGGTGGGGGCCGACGGGCAGTCTATCTGCGGCATTCTCGATTTTGGCGACATGATTCACGCCCCGCTCATCTTCGAGCCGGCGGTTGCGATGTCGGAGCTGCTGATCCACCCGTCGGCGCCGCTCGATGCGCTAGCCGCCGTGCTGCAGGGCTATGCCCAAGGTCAGCCGCTGCACAGCGATGAGGTGGAACTGCTCTACGACATCGTCACCGCGCGTCACGCCACCACCATATTGGTGCATGCCTGGAGGCGCCGCTACGACGTCCAAGGCGCGCGCCTGTTGGATGCGGCCGGCGCCCAGGCAGCGCGTTCGCTGTTTCAGATGTTAAGCGTGGACCGCCAAGTCGTGAGCCGTGCCTGGCACCAGGCGGCAGGAACCTCGAGTACAACCGCGGTGATCGCTGCGGAGCCTGCGGCCGATCTGAAGCGACGGCAGCGCCTCATGGGAGCCGGTGCGGAGCTGTTCTATGAGAAGCCCCTTCACTTGGTGCGCGGTGCGGGAGTATGGCTGTACGACGCGCAGGGCCGCGCTTACCTCGATGTGTACAACAACGTGGCGCATGTGGGGCACACGCATCCTACAGTGGTGGCCGCAATCCAGAAGCAGACGGCCATCCTCGCCACGCATACACGTTACTTGCACGGCAATATTTTGGAATACGCCGAGCAGCTCACGGCCAGGCTTCCCGCGCATCTCAATGCCTGCATTTTCGTCAATTCCGGCAGCGAGGCCAATGACGTGGCGTGGCGCATGGCCAAGCTGGCGAGCGCACACCAGGGCGGTCTGGTCATGGAGCATGCCTACCACGGAATAACGGATGCGGTCGCGGCTCTCACCCCCAGCACCGGCCGGCCGCATGATCCGCGAGTGCTCACGATTGCACCGCCACCTGCCGACTTGAACGTCGCGGATGACATCGGGCCTCAGGCATTGACCGAGACGCTGCAGGACGCCGATCGGGCCATCGCAGAGCTTGCCGCACGCGGCTACGCGCCCGCGGCCTTTTTCATAGATACGGCCATCACCAGCAGCGGAATATTTGATCCGCCGGCGGGGTGGGCTGAGGCGCTCAGCGAACGGGTGCGCGCAGCCGGCGGCCTCATCGTAGCCGACGAAGTGCAATTTGGTCTGGGGCGACCGGGTTCGCACTTTTGGGGCTTCCAGCGCCGCGGGCTGACGCCCGACATCGTGACGCTGGGCAAACCCGTGGCGAATGGCTATCCCATGGGGGTTGTCGTCGCCAACCGCTCGTTGATTGAGGCTTTTCAGAAGAAGTTTGGCTTCTTCTCGACTTTCGGCGGCAATGCCGTGGCCGCCGCCGCAGGCCTCGCGGTGCTCAAGGTGCTCGACGATGAGGAACTCGTGGCGAACGCCATGAATACCGGCAGCTACCTGCGTGCGCAACTGCAGTCCGTTGCCGCCCGGCACGAATGCCTGGGTGAGGTACGCGGCACCGGGTTGCTGCTCGGTTTGGAAGTTCGCGGGCGCGATCTGTCCGCATCGAAACGTAACTGCAAGCGCATCATCAACGCGCTGGCAACGGATTTTCGCATCCTAATCGGCTACGAAGGCCCGCACGCCGACATTCTCAAGCTGCGCCCGCCCATGCCATTCGATCCGGAGCATGCGGATCTGCTGGTCCAAGCAATCGATGCGTCAGCCGCAGCCGTCGACAGCGACGGCGTGTAGCGGTCGAGCGCAGCGTACCCCTAGCCGCCGACCAGGCGCTCGAGTTCCGGCACGATCTGGAACAGGTCGCCGACCAAGCCGACGTCTGCGACTTCGAAGATCGGCGCCTCGCCGTCCTTGTTGATGGCCACGATGGTGCGCGCGTCTTTGATGCCCGTCAGATGTTGAATTGCGCCGGAGATGCCGATGGCGATGTAAATGTCCGGCGATATGATCTTGCCGGTCTGGCCGACTTGCATTTCATTGGGGGCATAGCCGGCATCGACGGCAGCGCGCGAGGCGCCCACGGCCGCACCGAGCTTGTCGGCCAAACTGAACAATAATTTGAAGTTATCCGCGCTGCCGAGCGCGCGTCCGCCGGACACCACCCGTTTGGCGGTCTGCAGATCCGGCCGATCGGTTGAACCGCTTTTTGCGCCGACATAGCGCGTATGCGAGGGCAATGCGGCAGCGGTGCTTTTGGACTCGATGGCGGCACTGCCGCCACCGGCTGCGGCTTGGAAGGACGCGACCCGTACGGTGGCCAGCAGCTTGCGTGCGGGATCAGCCTCCACCGTCAAGATGGCATTACCGGCATAGGTGGGGCGCTTGAATCGATAAGGCCCCTCGACCGCCATCAAGTCGCTGACCTGCGGTACGCCGAGCAATGCTGCGACGCGCGGCATCAAGTCCTTGCCGAAGCTCGTGGACGGACCGAAGACATGGGTATAGTCGGCGGCGAGCGCCGCGAGCTGCGGCGCAAAGATCGCCGCCAGCGGATGTTCGTTTTCCGGCCGATCCACGCGCAGCACCAATTTCACGCCGCTGATGGCGGCGGCTTGCGCGGCAACGGCTGCGGTATCTGCGCCCAACACCACGATGGTGATATCGTTGTCCGCGATGCTGCCGGCACAGGCAACACATTTCGCAGTCGCGGGATTCAACGTCTTGCCATCGTGTTCGCCGACAATCAGTACCTTGTGCATTAGATCAAACCCTTCTTCTTGAGTACGTCAACCAGTTCCGCCACATCCTTGACCATGACACCTTTTTGGCGCTGTGGCGGCGGCTCGGTTTTCACGGTCTTGAGCAGCACTGCTGCGCTGACGCCGAGTGCCTCGAGCGAGGTCACGTCCAGAGGTTTCTTCTTGGCCTTCATGATGTCCGGCAATTTGACGTAGCGAGGTTCATTCAAACGCAGGTCCACGGTCACCACCGCCGGCAAGTCGATCTCAATGGTTTCCAGGCCGGCATCTACTTCGCGAGTGACCGATACCTTGGTACCCGAGATCTCTACCTTGGAGGCGTAGGTCGCCTGCGGCCGCTCCCAAATCGCCGCCAGCATTTGACCGGTTTGATTCGCATCATCGTCGATAGCCTGCTTGCCCAGGAATATCAGATCTGGGTTTTCCTTTTTTGCCAGGGCGAGAAAGGTTTGCGCGGCTGTCAGGGGTTCGACCGCCGCATCCGTCTGCACCAGGATCGCGCGATCGGCGCCCATCGCCAGCGCGGTGCGCAGCTGTTGCTGTGTGTCGGCGACGCCGATGCTGACGGCGAGGACTTCGATATTGGTGCCGCGCTCCTTGATGCGCAAGGCTTCCTCGAGCGCAATCTCGTCGAACGGATTAATGCTCATTTTCACGCCATCGAGCATCACGCCGCTGCCGTCCGGCTTGACGCGAATACGCACGTTGTAGTCGACGACGCGCTTGATACATACCATGATCTTCTGCATTAAAAGACACTCCTCAGGCGCTTATTTCCAGGCTCTTCGCGCCGAATCTATGGGGTCGCGGCGACCCCGTCCGGTAATTTGTGGGAATCAGATTGGTGGTCTGAAAATAAAATGCCGATTCTAGCTGCACAGCGGCGCAACTTCGGCAAAAAACGCTCCAGCGCATTATTCAATGGCACGGCGGAGGCCGCAAAGCGCACGGTCAGGCCGGCCAATACGCGGTCGTCCAGCAGAATTGGCACGCTCAAGGCTATTTCCTCCACCAGACGGCGGGTGCGCGCAACCGTTGCGTATCCCGAGGTCTTGATCTCCGTGAGCGCGCGCTGCAGTTCAGCGGGCGCGCGCGCGATGCGGTCTTCTGGGTTGTCGCTTCGCGCCAAGATCTCGATGAGGGTCTCGCGCTGCGGCGCCGGGCAGTTCGCCAGATAGACGCGTCCGGCAGAGGTTGCCAGCAGCGGCGTGCGAAATCCAGCGGAATAGCGTTCAATCGCCAGCGGGCTTTGGTGATCCGTGGACTCGCGCACCAGCATCGCGACTCCCGACAAAGTTGCGATAGACACCGGCCAGACGATTTCTCGGCACAGCTCATAGATGAACGGTTTCGCTATTTGCGTCACCCAGGTCTCGTCGTCGAAACCGTCGCTCAAGGCGCGGACCATGATGGTCAACCGATAACGATCGTCTGCCGTATCGCGAAGCACGAATCCGGAATTACACAGCGTCTCCAAAATGCGATAGGCGGTGGTGCGCGGTAAGCGGATCTCTTGGGCTACCTCTGAAACCGTCGCACCGTCGCGCAAATTCAGTACAGTCAGCGCATCGAGGCCACGCATCAGCGCGCGGATTGGGCGTGTCGATTCCATGAATCCTCGAGAAAATAATACGATTGGCGAGGCACGCCAATCGTTCGGCGGGCTAGTTTAGGGATCGGCGCCTCGCTTGTCCACCATGCGGTCAATCGATAGACTTGAGCAAGATGTTTCGCTACTTCCTGACCCGTCTGGCCGGCGCGGTTCCCACCTTGTTCGTCATTGTCACGATTAGTTTCTTTCTCATTCGTGCGGCTCCGGGCGGCCCATTCGACCAAGAACAGACTCTGCCGCCCGAAATCATGGCGAACTTGCAGAGCGCGTACGGCCTGGATCAGCCCATCTGGACTCAGTATGGGCGCTACCTGGGCGCGCTGGCGCGCGGCGATTTCGGTCCCTCGTTCAAATACAAGGATTTCTCGGTGACCGAGCTGATCGGGCAGGGGTTTCCCGTGACGCTGGAATTGGGGACGCTGGCGATGGCGCTCGCCTTGATCTTAGGTGTCCCCATCGGCACCTTTGCCGCGCTTCATCGCAACTCCGCGGCGGATTACCTCACCATGTCCGTGGCCGTGGTGGGTATTGCGATTCCCTCGTTCGTGGTGCTGCCTTTCCTGGGCCTGCTGTTCGGCATTTATTTGCATTGGCTGCCGGTGGCCGGCTGGGAGCCCGGTTCGATCAGGCACCTCGTATTGCCGGTCGTCGCGCTGGCGCTGCCGCCGCTCAGCGTGATAGCCCGGCTGGTGCGAGGGAGCATGCTCGAAGTGCTGCGCAGTCACTACATCCGCACCGCGGTCGCCAAAGGGCTGCCGTTGCGTACGGTGATACTGCGCCATGCCCTGCGGCCGGCGCTTCTGCCTGTGGCGAGCTACCTGCCCCCGGCGGTTGCGTCCATCATGACGGGATCTTTGGTCGTTGAATCCATCGCAGGATTGCCCGGTATTGGGCGCTATATGGTGCAAGGGGCGCTCAATCGAGACTACACGTTGGTACTGGGCATGGTAGTCATTTACTCCACATTGCTCATCCTCATGGGCTTGATCGTGGATCTCTTGTACGCCTGGCTCGATCCGCGCGTGCGACTGCAATGATCAGCAGCCTGGTCGATGATGCTCTGCGGCGTCTGCGAGTGAATCCCGGCGCCATGTGCGCGCTGGCGGTGACGCTGGGCATCGTGGCCCTGACTTTGTTCGGTCCGTGGTTCAATTCGAATGGCAGCGAGGCGCTGGATTGGGCGCATGTCGCCTCGCGACCGGGATTGCAGAACGCGCATTGGTTTGGTACGGATCGATTGGGCCGCGATCTGTTCGCACGCACGCTCGAGGGGGCAAGGGTCTCCTTGGCCGTGGGATTGGTGGCAAGCGCCGTCAGTTTACTGGTGGGCATAGCCTATGGCGCAGTCGCCGGCTACGTCGGCGGACGCACCGACCATTTGATGATGCGCGTCATCGAAATATTGAGCGGCTTGCCGCTGATATTCTTCATTATATTCCTCACCGTTATATTCGGCCGCAGCGTGTACCTGTTGTTCCTGTCGATCGGCGCGGTCGGCTGGCTGACCATGGCGCGTATCGTGCGCGGGCAGACCTTGAGCGTTAGGCGCAAGGAATTCATCGAGGCCGCAGTGGCGTCGGGCGCGGGTACCGTGCGCATCATCGTCCGGCACGTGATCCCTAATGTAATCGGACCCGTCATTGTGTACGCCACACTCACGGTCCCGCAGATCATCATGTTCGAGAGCTTCCTGAGCTTTCTCGGATTGGGAATTCAAGAACCGCACGTAAGCTTGGGAACCCTGATCGCCGAAGGCGCCGGCGAAATGGAGGCGGCGCCGTGGATACTGTTGGTGCCTGGGGGATTGCTGGCCGTACTGCTGCTCGCGCTCAATATTTTCGGCGACGGGTTGCGCGACGCCCTCGACGTCAAGGAGCGCTGAGGCATGCTGCAGACATTGCGCGTCGAGAACCTGAATGTGAATTTCACGCAGCGAGCGGCGGCCATCGCCGCGGTGCGCCAGGTCTCCCTGAGCGTGTCGCCCGGCGAATGCATAGGGCTCGTCGGAGAGTCGGGCTCGGGCAAGACTCAGGTATTCATGGCCGTCATGGGATTGCTGGCAGGCAATGCCGTGGCCGAGGGCAGCGTGCGCTTCGGCGAAGAAGAGATCTTGGGTCTTGACCGCGAACGCTTGAATCGCGTCCGTGGCTCGAAGCTCACGATGATTTTTCAAGATCCCATGACTACGCTGACTCCGCATTTGAAGGTTGGTGAGCAACTCGCCGAAGTTCTGGTGTGTCATTCCGGCATGTCGTGGAACGAAGCGCGGCAGTCGGCGCTGCGCATGCTGGAGCGGGTGCGGGTGCCGGAAGCGCCACGCCGAATGAGTCAATACCCGCACGAATTGTCGGGGGGAATGCGGCAACGGGTGATGATAGGCATGAGCTTGCTGTGCGAGCCCGCGCTGCTGATTGCGGACGAACCCACCACCGCATTGGACGTCACCGTGCAGGCGCAGATCATCGAACTGTTGCGCGCCGTGCGCGCGGAAGCCGGCATGTCGCTGGTGCTGATCAGTCATGATCTGGCCGTGGTCGCGGGTCTCGCGGACAGGATTTTGGTCATGTATGCGGGACGTATCGTCGAAAACGCCGCTGCGGCCGAGCTGTTCCGCCAAGCTCGCCATCCCTACACGGCGGAGCTTTTGAAATGCATACCGAGCCTCTCGGGCCCACGCCTGGAACGGTTGCCCACTCTTCGCGGACAGCCGCCGCGGGCAGGAGAGGAACTGTTGGGATGCGCTTTCGCAGCGCGCTGTCCGCGCGTTGCCAAGCGCTGTCGGGCGGAGCGGCCGCTGTTGCAGGATGGCGGCAACGGAGCCGCGGTGGCTTGCCACTACCCGCTGCCATGAGTGATTCGGCTGCCGTGGAGGCCGCCAAGCATGGCGAGCGCGCATCTCAGCCATTGCTGCAGGTCCGCGATTTAAGGGTGCACTTCGGCGCACGCACCGCGCTGCACGATGTGACGTTTGACCTGTTCGCCGGCGAGACGCTGGGGTTGGTTGGTGAGTCGGGATCCGGCAAGTCGACACTGGCCCGAGCCATTTTGCGTCTGGTGCCGGCCGGCGGCGGCTCTGTTTTGTGGCGCGGCCGGGATCTGTTGTCCTGCGATTCGGGCGCTTTGCGCGAGTTGCGCCGCGAGCTGCAAATCGTTTTTCAGGATCCGTTGGCGAGCTTGGATCCGCGCATGAGCGTGGGCGAAAGCATCGCGGAGCCCCTGCGGATCTTCGAATCGCGCTTGACTGCAGCCGCGCGCGGCGTGCGAGTGGCCGAGATGCTGCGACGGGTCGGTTTGGCTGCCGACATGATGAGCCGCTATCCGCATGAATTCAGCGGCGGCCAATGCCAGCGCATCGGCATCGCGCGCGCTATGATTTTGCGTCCCAAGCTGTTGATATGCGATGAACCGGTCAGTTCCTTGGACGTCTCCATCCAGGGCCAGATTGTCAATCTGCTGCTGGATCTGCAACGCGACGACGCTACCGCCATGCTGTTCATCAGCCACAATCTGGCCGTAGTGCGGCATTTAAGCCATCGAATTCTCGTGATGTATTCAGGTACGTTGGTGGAAATCGCTGCGCGGGATGCATTGTTCTCAGCCCCTGTCCATCCGTACACCCGAGCATTGCTGGCCGCTGTGCCGCCGCTGCCGGCCGGGCGCGACCCGGTCTCGCGCGAGCCCACTCAGGTTGAGGAAATTCGCCGGCCCGTGGTGGGTGAATCGGCGGCAACCACGCTGCCGTCCGGGGGTTGTGCCTTTCGTGATCGCTGCGACTATGCGCGGACCATTTGCGAGACCAAAGTACCGCTGCTCGAGAACATTGCACCCGGTCACTGGGTCGCGTGTCACCGCGCGCGGGAATTGGTCTCTTGAGCGACGGCTGCAAAGGCGCCGCTGGGCTATTTGCCGCCGCCTGCGCTGGGAGCCGCCAGTGATGCGGCGGGGGACTGATTCTGCGCATTGACGTTTGCGGCACAGGCCTTTTTTGCTTCGTTGTAATGTAGAGCCTTGTCCGAGGACATGCGTTTGGCCATGCATACCCGGATCTGGCGCTGATTGAGGGTGGCGATGACCTGGCGGGGCGAATCCTCGGCGAATGCGGTGGAGGCCGAGGCTATAACGCTGACCAATAATAGAGCGGACAGCAGGCACTTCATCGAACAAGTATGTCGCGCCTTCTCCGAGGCACAAGTCGCGGAAATCGCCATTCGCTGTCAGGCTTTCGCCGACACGCGGATATTCCGCTATTCTTGCACCATATGACTCAACGAAAACCGGTGCGCCCCAGCCAGGGTCTGGCCAATGTGCGTTACGAAATTCGCGGCAAGCTGGCACGCCGCGCCGCGGCACTGGAGCGCCTGGGCTACGACATTATTTCGCTGAATATCGGCAATCCCTATGCTTTCGGCTTCAGAACCCCCGAAACCATGCGCCTGGCCATGATAGAGAATCTGCGCCATAGCGAGGGTTACGTACACCAGAAGGGTATTTTCCCGGCCCGTGAGGCCGTTGTGATGCAGCAGCAGGAGCGCGGCGTGCGCGGCGTCACGGCGGAGGAAGTGTTCATCGGCAATGGCGTGAGTGAGCTGATCGATCTGACCTTGCGTGCCCTGCTGAACCCCGGCGATGAGGTGCTGGTACCTAGCCCGGACTATCCTCTGTGGACGGCTGCGGTGAATCTCAATACCGGTCGCGCAGTGCACTATCCCTGTCACGCCGCACGCGCATTCATACCCGATCCGGAGGAAATCGAAGCCCTGGTGACCAAACGCACACGGGCCATCGTCATCGTCAACCCGAATAATCCCACCGGCGCCGTGTATCCTCGCGATACCTTGGCGGCGATCGCACGCATGGCGGAGAAGCATCGCTTGGTGGTGTTGTGCGACGAGATCTACGACCAGATTCTGTACGATGATGCTGAGTTTGTGCCCATGGCCACTCTGGTGCACAACACTCTGTGCTGCACCATGAGCGGCCTGTCCAAGGTCTATCGGGCCTGCGGCTACCGTGTCGGCTGGGCGGCATTTTCCGGCGATACCGAAAGCGCCACCGATTATCTCAACGCCCTGGAACTATTGTCATCGCTGCGCCTGTGCAGCAACGTGGCGGGGCAGTGGGCCGTGCAGACGGCCTTGGGAGGACATCAAAGCATTCGCGAGCTGACGCGGCCCGGCGGCCGTTTGTACGAATCGCGGCGGACCATTCTCGACGGCGTGGCCCGCAGCAAGTATCTGCGTCTCGCGCGGCCGATGGGCGCGCTCTATTCCTTTGTCGAGGTGCGCACAGAGGTGTTGCCGGACTTCGACGATCAGATCTTTGCACTGGACCTGTTGGAGAACAAGCATGTGTTGGTGGCGCCGGGCGTAAGCTTCAATGTGGCGTACACCAATTGCTTTCGCATCACCAATCTGCCGGAACCGCAAATACTCTCTACGGTGTTTGCGCGCGTCGAAGAATTGCTCGATGCGCAGGCTGCAGCCCGGCCGACCGCGCCTGAGCTGCAGCTGGTCGGATCCACGGCGAAGGTTCAGCAGCACTGAGTACGGAACTCGCTGATCGGGGTTTGATGGCAGTGGTCGAGGCCGGCCAAACCGTGCTTGCGCCGAACGCCGAACTGGCGGCGGCGCTGTTCGCTGCGGTCGAGCGCGGCCATCAAGACGCGGGCCGCGATGTCTGGCCTACTCCGCGCGTGCGTGATTTCGGCAGTTGGCTGCGTGAACAGCATGCCGCCCGGCAGCTGGCGGACGCCACTGCGCTGCGGCTGCTGGGCGATGTTGACGAGCGCGAGTTGTGGCGCATGGTAATCGACTCCAGCGATGTGGGTCGGGACGTGATCGAGGCCACCGCTGCCGCTCACGCGGCACGGCGTGCTCGACGCGGCCTGTACGAGTACGGCATCCCGTTGCAAGCGGTCGCGGAGCACGGTGCCGCGAGTGACGAGGCACAGGCATTTCTCGATTGGAATCGACGCTTCGACGATCGTTGCAGGGCATTGAGTTGCATTAGTGCCGATGAATTACTCGGACGTGCCCTGCCGCCGGCAGAACCGCTCATGTGGATCGAGAGCCCGCTATGGCGACCCATGGCACGCCACTGGCTGCAGCGTCATGGCAGCATGCTCACGCCGCGCATCAATGTTTCGCGCAGCGCGTCGCGGCTCAAGGCGGCCTCACCGGCGGCAGAACTCGCAGCAATCGCCGACTGGGCCTTGGCAAATCTGCGCTCCGCGGAGCAGTTTCGTGCATGGATTTGCGTGCCGGATTTGAATCGACGCCGCGCGGAAGTGGTGGATGCATTCGATGCGGTGTTGGCGCCGGGTCGCTTCAGCTTATCGCAAAATCCGCACGCAGCACCCTATGCGGTGGCCGGCGGGACGCCGCTCTCCGAGTTTGCGCCGGTGCGCGCGGCCTTGGACACTTTGGATGCAAGCTTGGGTGTTGTACCCTTTGAGCGCTTCAGCACCCTGCTGCGCGCGCCGCAGCTGCAAGGCTCCGCGGCAGAGGCCGGCGCCGCCGCACTATTGGATGTACAACTGCGCCGGCGCGGGCCCAGCGATGCCGATCTTGCAGCGTGGCTCACGCTCGCTGAAGGACTTGCGGCTGCGCGCGGTATCGGTCCCGTCGGCGCTTTGCCGCGGCTACGGGGCGCGCTGCGGGCGCTCGAAGAGTTGCGCGGCAATCAGCCTTTGAGCCGCTGGGCCGCAATATGGATTGTTGCCTTTGATCGGGGTCCCTGGGCGTTGCGGCAGCATTGGTCGAGCACCGAGTATCAAGCCGCGGAACGCTTTCGCGAATTGCTGGCGTCGCTGGCAACCGCGGATTCAATCTTCGGCACACACTCGCGCAGTTCGGCGCAGCGCATTTTGCGGCGCGCGGCGCACGACACGGCGTTTCAAGTACAAACCGGCGTACCGCCCATTTGGGTCAGCGGACAGCTGCTGGATCCGTGGCTGAATTACGATGGCCTGTGGGTAAGCGGCTGCAGCGATGAGCGCTGGCCGCCTGCCGTGGAGCCCATTCCCCTGCTGCCCGTGAGATTGCAGCGCGAGTTCAGCGTAATTCCCGCCGCGGCGGAGTCGCAACTGCAGTTCGCGCTCGAATTGCAGAGCCGTTGGGCCGCGCGCGCCGTGCACTGCGTGTTCAGCTACGCTGATCCCGGCGACGGTCGGTCCGCCTCACCCAGTCCGTTATTGCCGAATGCTGTCGCGCTGCCGTCAACCGTGCAAGTACCCGCACAATCGCCGTCGCTCCCGCAGCCGCACTGGCATGCGCAGCTGCGGTCGGCGCCGCGGCTTGAAAGATTGATAGATGAACTGGCTCCGCCGTTTGCAGGCGACGAGAAAACGCACGGCGTGGGGACTTTGAAGGCGCAGTCGCTGTGCGCTTTTCGCGGCTTCGCGCATACGCGCCTGGACACCGATCGCCTCGAGCGGCCGGTGCCGGGGTTCAACGAGCGCGAACGCGGCGAATTGATCCATCATGCGCTCGAACACATCTGGTCGCAGTTGCACGACTCGGCCGCGCTGCACTCGATCACCGCAGACGACGAAGAGCACTTGCTTGCCGACGGCGTTGCGCGGGCGCTTGCGCAGGCCTGCCGTGTGCGCGACCCGGGGGCTCGCTGGCGGATTCGCGAACGCGATCGCATGCAAGGCGTGCTTCGCAAATGGCTGGATGCCGAACGGCAGCGTCAGCCTTTCACCGTGGAGCGCGTCGAGCACGGCGCGGAAGTGGCGCGCCACGGTGGGCTCGACTTCAAAGTGCGCATCGATCGGATGGATCGCCTGGCGGATGGCGCGCGCGTGCTGATCGACTATAAAACCGGTGTGACATCCGCCGATTGGCGAGGCGAGCGGCCTGACAATCCGCAACTGCCCATTTATGCCTTGTTGCACCCGCAGAATTTGGTCGCAGTGGCGTATGCCCTGGTGAATGCCGGTGACTGCAGCTTCATCGTCGAGGCGGAGCGGCCGGCTATCTTCAAGCCACGCGGGCGCAGATCCGCGCTCGAGGGTGAACCGAATTTCCCTGCGCTGGTAGGGGTGTGGTCGCGGCGCATCGAGAAGCTCGCCGGCGACTTCGCGGCCGGCCGCGCAGCCGTCGCGCCGACGCTGCATGCCTGCGCCACCTGCCGGCTGCATGGGCTGTGCCGCGTGCCGGCGGCGCTCGAGGAGGCGGTTGAGGCGCATGACTGAGTCCGGCAGTTCAAAATTAGTTGCGCGTCACGCACCGTCCGACGCGCCGGCGCGCGAGCGCGCTATTCATGCGGACGGTTCGGTGTTGGTGCAAGCTCCCGCCGGCTCCGGCAAGACGACGCTGCTGGCGCAGCGCTACCTGCGGCTATTGGCGCGGGTCGATGCGCCCGAGCGCATCTTGGCGCTGACCTTCACGCGCCGCGCGGCGCAGGAGATGCGCGAGCGCGTGCTGTCGGCGTTGCGTGCCGCGCGCCTCGAGACTTGTCCGGTGACCATGAATCGCGAGACTTGGAATCTTGCGGTGGCGGCGAACCGGCATCTGGACAGCTCGTATCTGGATATTGCGCGCCAGCCCTCGCGCCTGCGGATCGAAACCATCGACGCCTTCAATGGCTGGTTGGCGAGCCAATTGCCCCTCTCCGCCGGCGCAGGGCCGTCCTTGCAGATGCTTGTCGATGCGAGTACCAGTTACCGAGAAGCGGCGCGTCGCGCGTTGGCGCATGAGCAGAACGATTCGTTCGGACTCGCCGTCGATCGGGTGCTGGCGCTCGATGATCAGCGCTGGCGCAAGCTGGTGGAACTTATTTCGGAGATGCTCAAGAGCCGCGATCGATGGTTGCCTCTGTTGGCGGGCAGACTGCAGGCCGCCAGCGCCTTGGACGCGGCGCAGCTCATGCGCGTGCGGCAACATCTCGACGAAGATCTGCAGATATTGGTGGCGCGTGTGCTGATCCACGCCCGCGACATCCTAGGCGCCGAGAGAATCACGGCGCTGTCGCAGCTTGCACATGGCGCCGCGCGGCGCGCGGGCGCGACGACGAGTGCGGCTGCTGATGCGCAAGCAGCCGTTGCGGAGGATTTCGGCTGGAGGGCGGATGGCACGCCTTTGCGCGCCGACACCGCTGATCTTGCGCGCTGGCGCGGCGTTGCGCGATTGTTGCTGACCGAGGGAGGCGAATATCGCAAACGGCTGACCAAGAACGAGGGCTTCCCTGCGCAGTGTGCCGACAAGCTGCCGCTGATGGATTTGCTGCAGGAGTTCCAGCGCGAACCGCAGGCGCGCAAAGTTCTTTTGCAGATTCGAATGCTTCCCGCGCCGTATTACAGCGATGAGCAATGGGCGCGCGTTCGCGAGGTGGCGCAGGTGATGGTCTTGGCGGCTGCGCAATTGGAGCAGGTGTTTCGTGATCAGGGGACAGCGGATTTTCCCGCGGTGTCACTGGCGGCGTTGCGTGCGCTGGGATCGGCGGACGCGCCGACGGATCTTGGCTTGCGTCTGGATTACCGCCTGCAGCACATTTTGGTGGATGAGTTCCAGGATACCTCCAGCGCCCAGCTGACTCTGGTGGAACTTCTGACCGCAGGTTGGCAGGTGGGGGATGGGCGGAGCGTATTTTGCGTCGGCGACCCGATGCAATCGATTTACGGCTTTCGGCAGGCGGAGGTGCGGGCGTTCCTGGAGCTTGCCGAGGATGGAATCGGCGAACTGCGTTTCGACGTCCAGCGATTGCGCGACAATTTCCGTTCCGCGCTGCCGCTGGTGGAGTGGGTGAACGCCTGTTTTTCCAGAATTTTGCCGCAATTCGACGATCGCGATCGTGGCGCCATTGCATTTCGCCCAAGCGCTGCTGCGCTGGCCGAGTCCGCAGAGTCATTGAGCGCCGACGCCGGCGTCGAACTGCGCGGCTTTAGCAACCGTGCCTTGGAATCGGCTGCTATCGCCGAGATGATCGCCGCGCAAAGCGCGCGGCATCCGCAGTGGCGCATTGCCGTATTGGTGCGCGCCCGAACGCACGCACGCGAAATCGCCGCCGCTTTGCGCACGCGCGGCACCGCATTTCGAGCGGTGGAAATCGAGCCGCTGCAAGATCGCGGCATCGTACGCGATGTGATCATGCTGGTTTGCGCACTGCTGCATCTCGGCGACCGCACGGCGTGGTTGGCTGTGCTGCGGGCGCCGTGGGCGGGCCTTACTCTCGCCGATCTGTTGCTGATTTCGCGGCCTGGCCCGCTGATTTGGGATGCGCTGGCCGACGACGCCGTATTGGCGCAACTCACTGAGGATGGCCGCATGCGTTGCCTGCGGCTGCGTTCGGTTTTCGAGGCGGCTTTCCGTGTGCGCAATGACTCATCGCTGGCTCGCTGGGTGGAGCGGACGTGGCTCGGGCTGGGCGGGGCAAGTTGCGCCGCCGCGCCGCAGGATCTGCAACTGGTGGCTGCGGCATTCGCACGACTGCGTGAGTTGGAACAGCGCGGCCTGCCGGATGCCGCAGAGTTGCCGGGCGGCTTTGCGAACCTCTACGCCGATCATGGCGCGGCGGGCAACGTCGAGATAATGACCATTCACAAGGCGAAAGGTTTGGAATTCGACATGGTGATCGTGCCCGCGCTAGATCGTTACGTGCCGCTCGGGGGCGAACCGCTGTTGCTCTCGCATCAATTCGCCCGCGCTGGGCGCGACGGCATGGTGATGGCGGCGCGGCCTGCGGTCGGTGCCGACAATGATCGCCTGTTCGAATTCCTGCGCCACCAGGTGCGCGACGCCGCGGCGCTCGAGGCGCAGCGCCTGCTGTATGTGGCCTGCACGCGTGCGAAGTGGCAGCTGAAACTGACTGCGACGATCGGCAGGGCCGAGGCGGCGGTCGGGGCAGAAGAGAGTGCCGCGTTGGAGGAATCTGTGCCGACCGTAGCAGCGCCGGCGCATGCGCGCGCCTGGTCGCCGCGCGCCGGCAGCCTGCTCGCCGTGCTGTGGCCGGTCGGCGCTGCGGAGTTTGCGGTGCCGCAGTTCGACGCCATGCCGCCGGCAGCGGACTTGGGCGCGCCGCGCGGTGGACCCTTGTCGCGCGTGCCCAAGGATTGGCATCCTCGTGTCGACGCCGAAACGCCCGCGGCGGAATCGCCGTCGGCGCCGCCCACATCGCGCGAGACCTGGCCGGCATTCGACTGGGCCGGCGAAACGGCGCGCCGTGTGGGTACGCTAGTGCATGCGGAGCTGCAGGCAATGGATGTGGCAAGCAGCAATGAGCAGGCCATAGGCACTCGCCAGGGGCACTATGAGCGGTGGTTGGCGCTGCACGGCGTGCCGGGTGAGCGCCTGCCCGGGGCCGCATCGCGGGTCGTTGAGGCATTGCTGGCCGTGCATCGAGATCCTCGCGGCCGCTGGATACTCAAGAAGTCGCGCCAGGATAGGCGGGAGTACGCACTTTCGGGTTATCTACAGGGCGAGGGCGCGGAGGCAGGCGAAGTAATGCGGGTGATTTTTGACCGTAGCTTCATTGACGAGGATGGGGTGCGTTGGGTCATCGATTACAAGACCAGTCAGCATCAGGGCGGCGGACTGGAAGAGTTTCTCGATCGCGAGGTAGATCGTTATCGGCCCCAGTTGCAGCGCTACGCCAGGTTCGCACAAAGGCTGGGTCCGGAACCGGTTCGCCTTGGGCTGTATTTTCCGCTGATGCGCGCATGGCGCGAGTGGGCCGCAGAATAGTTGACACTCGAACGGAGGCTGTATATATGTACAGCCAATGGGCGGGGTATTTGCCAATAGGTCCGCCCCCATCAACAAATAGGAGCGCTCCAATGATCGGATACGTGACCATCGGCACCAATGATCTCCCACGTGCCGCGAAGTTCTACGATGTGCTGCTGGCCGAAGTCGGTGCGAAGCGCGTGATGGAAACCGAGCAATTTATTGCCTGGTCGGCGCGGGAAAATGCGCCCGGTTTGGGTGTGACCAAGCCCTTCGACAAACACCCGGCCACCGTCGGCAACGGCGTCATGGTGGCTTTGGAAGCAGCGAGTGCGGCGCAGGTGGACGCCCTGCACGGCAAGGCCCTACAACTGGGCGCCAAAGATGACGGGGCGCCGGGCCCACGAGGCAACGGTTTTTATGCCGGCTATTTCCGCGATCTGGACGGGAACAAGCTCAATTTTTTCTTTATGGGGTGACTTTGAATTGCTCCAGCACCGAGGTCAGAAGCGGAATTCAAAATCCACGGGAACCCGTCCCTGGCTGTCTGGAGGGTGTAATTGCGTGAGGTTGTCGATTTGACGGCGTAGCGCCGCCGGCGCGTCGGGGCGTTCGCGTAGCGCTCCGCTTAAGGTGGCAGTGCGTTCCGCCGCGGCGTAATGGACCACGGCCTGCAGCTCGAGGGGACCGCCGGTGTCGCTCAATTGGGCGTTCACTTTGCCGTCGGCGCCGACTGAGTCTTGCGGCAAGCGCAGAACGTAACCGCCCAAATCCGCGCCTTCGGCGAATTGCGGCGAGGTCAGATTCGAGACTTGAATGTCTCCGGCCGCTACCACAGGTTTGGCGAGATCGCCTTGCAATGCACGCACATTGATGGCGGCGCTGCCCTGCCATCCGGGGGCGATCCCCAAATCGTGTAAATCTTCGATGGGACCGCCGCCTTTGAAACGCGCCGTGAACCCGTGCCGGTCCACCCGCACGGCGGCATCGATCACGAATCCCACCTTGACCCAGTGAAGGTCCGCGGCCACCGCCAGGCCTAGCAGCGCGGCGGGATGCAGCCGCCATTCGAGCGCTCCGGCGGGGCGCGCCTCCACGCTGATTTTTCCGGCAGAGCCATGCCAGATGCTGCCGGAGAAATCTTCAGCTTGGACCACCGACGGCAAGAAGCGGGTGATGACCGCAGCCGGCAGCGTGGCAATGACCACCGCGAGCATGGACGCCAGACTGATGAGGCCAATCGCCCAGTAGGAGCGCTTGGGCGCAGGGGGTATGGCACCGCGGCCGGGAGCGTTAGCGCTGCGGCTGGGTGAACGTGATGCTGGCATTTACCACTCCCGGCCGAGCGGCGCGATCCACAGTGATCGATTCGATCGCCAGCCCGTAGCGCTCATCGAGCGTGGCGAGCCAGGTGACTAAGGTGTCGAAGGGAGCCGCCTCCAATTGCACGCGCACACCGGTGCCATTGGGTTGCGTGCCGCGCAAGGCGCTGGCGAGACCGGCCTCGCGGCCCACTCTGTCGACCACCACTACCGGCGCCTCGCCCGTGTCCGCGGGCAATTGATTGCCGGCGGCGCGGATTTCGGGGGCATTCACCTGCATCCATGCCAAGTCCTGGCGCTTGCTTTCGTTGCGCGTGACGGCGGTGGAGACGGCGGACTGCAAGGGCATCAGAATTCCGAACAGCAGAATGAGAACTGCCACGGCCACGGCGCCGATGGCAACCACGCGCCGCTCGCGCTCCTGCAAACCGTCGTACCAGGCGCGCAGCTTATTCATTTTTTTGCCCTCGGCGTCTGGCTGCGCAGTTGGATGTGCCCTTCGACGCCGCCGGCAGCCGGCGTGGAGGATTGAATCTCTGCCGTCATGCCTTGCTTGGTGATCAGCTGCGACAGCTGGGATAGCGCAGCCACACTGGGTGCGCTCAGCTTTATATCCACGGATTCCTCGCGATAGCTGAGGGCGTCGATGTGAGTCTGCGGAATCATGGCGATGGCGCCGCTCAACACCCTCAAGGCCCGTAGAAAGTATTCGGGGCCGGCGCCCGATTTGTGAATGCGATCGAGCCGCGATTGCATCTGGCGCCGCGGATCCTGTATGACTTCCGCAGGCATGGTGCCGGAGAACAGCGTGGCGATCTGTCCGTCGAGCGCCGCCGTTTCATGTTTGGCCGCGCGAATTTGCAGAGCCTGCGCCGCGACGTGCACCGTGAGCAATCCCGCAGCCAGCAACGCCGGCGTGCGCCATTGACGAAAGCGCGTGCCGAAGTCGCTCTCTTTGGCAAAATCGCCCTGCAGCAAGTTGACCGCATCCGTGCCCTGGAGTCCGCGCGCCAGCCAGGGCAGGGGTCCGTCCGGCAGCAGTTGAATCTGCAGCGAACCGAACTTATCGGCCAGCTGTTCAAACTCCTTCTGCGAGCGGGCCCAGTCCTCGCGCGTGACATACAGCACTGCGCTCTCCGGTTGTTTCGGCTCCGCAGTAATGTCGAGGGGATCGGCAATGACACCGGCAACCACCAGGGCTTCGCTGACCGGCGAGAGTTCCACGGCGAAGGGCAGGGCGCCGGGACGACGCACGGCGAGCCGGCTCTGCTCGAGCCACAGCACTGTTTGACCGGGGTTCTCCGGCATCAGTGAGATGTCCGGGTACAGCGCCAGCGGCTCCAGTCCGGCGGCGCGTAGATCCGCCAGCCAGCCCTGTAGGACGCTGCGCGCCACTACGGCCACGGGGGTGGCGCCGTTGGCATGACGCCTGCCGATGGCGAAATTCAATTGATCGATGTCTTCGGTCAGTTGTTCTTCCAGAGCGAAGGGCACGGCTCGCGCCAGCTTGACGCCGCTGCCGGGGGGCAATTCCGGTTCCGCCAATAAGATCTGTGTTGCCGGTGCCAGCGCCACCACCTTGCCGCCGCGCGACACGGCGGCGGCAAGGCTCAGGGAGCCGCGCTGCCGGGTGGTCTGCGAGTCGCCCGCGTCATCGACGACCAGCCACTCAGTCTCTTCTTGGCCGGGTGCGGGAAGGCGCAGGATCAGTGTTTGTGCCATAGGCTTAAGTCGTTCCGAAAGAGCGGAGCAGCGGCGTTACCTTGCCAGACCCGCCGCGCTGTAAAAGACTGTACAAGGTGAACTCCGTGGTGCCAAGCGTGACGCGAGTGGTGAGGAGGAAAAATGAGCTTTTGTCGACGATGACGGTGGCCACTTTGGGTAGTGACGTGGGCCCCAGAATGTTTCGAAACGTCGCTAAATCCGGAAAGCAGCCGATTTTACGGCCGTTGGCCAGCACTTCGGGGTTTCTGGAATACTCCCCGTCCAAGTTATCGGCCAGGCTCTCGAGTACGGGTCCGGACGCTGTGCACACGTTGATGAAAGGCACGGCAGTCGGCAGCGCAGTTACGTACGGCGCGATCTTGCGGTAGCGATCCGCGCCGAATCCCGGCAGGTTCATCAATTCGCTGGCCGACATCATGGGCCAATTGCCGGTCCGGTAGGGCGGGATCTGCGAGGTGTAGACCTGATCCTCGGCGCCGTCGGGCGAGCCCGGATTGTCGTCGGCGTCGATCCAATCGCGAGCAATCGCTGCCCATTTGGGTTCAACTCCCACCGCGGCCAGTAGCCGTTGGAATTGCGCAAGGGGCTGCGGATCTTGCACCGACACCTGAAGTTTGGTGTCGGTGATCAAATGGCCCAAGCTGTTCAAATTGAAGCGGCCCTGCAGGTCTTCGAGCGCACCTTGCAGGGTGCCAATGGGCTCTCCTTCCGGGTCCTCTTGCGGGGTGATGGGCAGGGGCTGGGTGGGCTGTGCCCATGCGCCCGCGAGGGTGGTCTGTTTGGTGTTCTGTGAATCCTGCAACAGCACATCGGCGGCCAGGGCCTCGGCACCCATGCCGAAGTGCAAAGCCTGTTCCGCGGCAAGCATCCCTATGCTCCGGCGTCTCTCGAGAAATCCGTCGAAGGTCAGCTTGGTGGCCAGTATGGTGGCGAGCGCCACTAGAACGAGCGCGATGATCAGCGCCACGCCGCGCTGCCGCTGGCGTGGGGTTATACGGGCTGAGCCGCCCGCCCTCATCCCGCGACCTCGATGATGCGGCGAACCCGTCCCCAATCCCGGAACTCGATGATAATTTCCACCGCCACGGGGCGGATCGCGAGCGCCTCGTTTGCAGCAATGGTTTGCGGCGGCCATTGAGTTTGCCAAGCATTGTTGCCGTCTAGATAGCGCAGCTGGATGGCCTTCACGCCGCTCAGCAAATCCTGCACCACCGGTTTATTGCCCTGCACGGTGTCCAGGTTCACCTGGTAGCTGCGCTTGAGCACATCACCGACCAAGGCGTAAGAGACGCGCTGCAAGGTGCTGCGCTGTTGGCCGGCGGTGTTCGACCAGCCGCCACGGGTCAGATCGATGATGGGCGCCACGTTCACGTTCGTGCCTATACCGAAGCCGGGACTCGATTTGAAGCTCTGAGTCGCAAAAGTCATTCCTGAACTGGAACCCACACCGGAGCTCGTAGTAGTCGGCGCGCTGAGCGTGCCGTAGCCGCCGGTGCCCTGCACCGCCGGCACGCGGGTCTGACCCAAGATATCCCGCACCGGACGCGGCACCGTCTGTGCGAGATCCTGCACCAGCATACGCATGCCGAATTCAATTTCGCGCGAGCGACTCAACGACTCTGTAGTGCGTTCCGCGTTGATGCGTGCGGCGCGGTAGGTACCGTAACCCAGCGCCGCCATGATGCCGAGAATCAGAAGCGCGACCATGATTTCAATCAGCGTGAATCCGCCGCTGGCGGCCGCTGCGAAGCGCGCGTAGCAGCGCGACTTGAGGCGGGGCATGGTCACTTTGGCGGCGTCGGTGTGTGAGTCGGCGGGGCCGACGGGCTTGGCAGGCTGGTCTGGCCGCCGGCAGGCGCCGTGGGGGTGGTCAGCGGTGCCGGCGTGCTGCCGTTGCTGCCGTCCGTGCCTGCCGTCACCTTCGTGCCCAAGGTCCAATCCGTGTTGTTGGAACTGCCGGCCAAGCCGAGGGAAGTGCCCACAAATCCGGTCGATTCGACCATCGGATTGCCCTTGGTCTTGGCATCTCCGGCATAGATGCGCACTACGACGCGCTTCATGGTGGCGACGCTGGTGTCGAAATAACGCGTGTCATAGTGCCAGGTGCGATTGGCGAAATTGATCTCGCCGGTGTCGGTGTTTTGTCCGAATTTGGTGAGATTTAAGCGTACTTCGGAGAGGCGATTGAGTGCCATCCATTGGGCGAGAGTTTTATCGCGCAGGATGCCGCTGGTGCGGGCGGTGCTGCTTACGGTGATCATCAGCGCGGCAAGACCGATGGCGACGATTATCAGGGCAACCAGGACTTCGACCAGCGTGAAGCCGGTGTCGCGGCCGCGCATCAGCAGCCGGGTCCCGCGCATGAGGGGTCGATTCAAGTGCGCTTTCCCGGTTGATTCGATTGATCCGCGTGATCCGAACTCACGCGGCTGACCTTGCCAAGCGCATCGCCATCGACCCAAGCCTTGGCCGAAGTTCCACCACGCACCAGCGTCAGGCGAAATGGGGTGCCTTCGCCGCTCGCGGCGATGGCGACCTGCGGGCCGGGCGGCGCTTGGTCGCTGGACAGATTGCGGTCGATTGTTTTAATCACCACAACCTGGGAACCCAGCTCGAGCTGGAAGGTGACGCCCTGGGGCAGCTCGCGATGGCGAAACTCGCGCTCTTGGTCGAGCGTCAACCAGCGATCGCGGCGTGGCTCGTAGACGAGGAACTCATAAGCGGCGGGCTCGATTCGCAAGCCGAAGTCGCGGCCTTCCAACAACGCACGCTCGTGCAGCAGTCCGACCAAGCCCTCGATGCGCCGGCTCTCTTCATCGAGCTGGCCGTCGCGTCCGGTAACGCCGATGGACAAGACGGCAAGCGAGACCATGATGGCAATGATCACCACCACCACCAGGATCTCGACCAGCGTGAAGCCCTTGCTGCGCATGCGGCGGCATTGCCTCGCGGCGCGCCTATTTCTGATCGAGAGTCGCGGTGCTGATATCCGCGTCGTAGCCCTCGCCACCCTGCTTGCCGTCGCGGCCGTAGGTGGTGATCTCATACTCGCGGCCGTCGCTGCCGGGGTTGGCGTATTGATACACATTACCCCACGGATCCTTGGGCAGTGACTTCAAATAGCCGTTCGGGTTGTAGTTGGTAATGGTGGGATCCACCGGCTGCTTGACCAATGCCTGCAGACCTTGTTCGGTGGTCGGATATTTGAAGTTGTCCAAGCGATACAAGTCCAAGGCGGTCTGTATGGCCCGAATGTCGCTTTGTGCCCGCTTTACCTTGGCAACATCGACCTTATCTATAATTTGAGGCACCACGAGCGCGCCCAGCACTGAGAGAATGACCACGACCACCATGATCTCGATTAGGGTAAAACCGCGTTGGCGATTGCGCATAATGACCTCGAAGATTCAGTGAATGATACCAAAATAAGGGACATCGATGCCTCGCGACGCCGCAGAACGCCTTACTCCGCTCGCCGCCGCACTACAGTGGGATCGCGGCCGATGGATTTGGTTGCTGCTTATTCTACTGTCGTTGGACGCAGTGTTGGGTCTTGGCGACAGTGTCGGCCAACTGCTGCGCTACGATCGTAGTGCGATCGCGGCCGGCGGATGGTGGCGGTTGCTCACAGCCCACATCGTGCACCTGGATGCACATCATCTTATCCTGAACGAGCTGGGACTGGTGCTGATGTGGTCGCTGTTTGCGCAGGACTACGACCCTGTGGAGTGGTGCGCCATCGGGCTAGTCGGTGCATTGGCGATCAGTTCGGGTCTGTGGTGGCTCAGTCCACGCGTCAGCTGGTACGTCGGAGCGTCTGGGGTTCTGCATGCGGTGATGGCGGCGGGAGCCGTGAAGCACTTGGCAACGCGCGCCTGGGATCGGTGGATTCTCATCCTTGGCTTGAGCGCCAAGCTGGGGTGGGAACAATGGGGTGGATCCAGCGCTCCATTGATCGTGGTTGACGCGCACCTGTATGGCGCACTCAGCGGATTCATCATGGGGGCTGCACTGTCGCTGCGGATCGCTATAATTCAAAACCGCTCCCGTACCTTAAGGCTCTAAGTCCATGTCACTTGCATTTGTCTTCCCCGGCCAAGGATCGCAGTCCATCGGCATGATGAGCGCGTTGGCGAAAGTCTCACCGGTTATTGCTTCGACCTTCGCCGAGGCGTCGGCGGTGCTCGGCTACGATCTTTGGCAGCTATGCCAGGAAGGCCCGGCCGAATTGCTCAATGCCACCGAGCGCACGCAGCCGGCGATGCTGACGGCGGGAGTGGCGACCTATAGGTTGTGGCGCGAGCGCGGCGGCCCTTTACCGCCGATGATGGCGGGGCACAGCCTCGGCGAATTCACGGCGCTGGTGGCGTGCGGCGCTCTGAATTTCCAGAGCGCGGTCGATTTGGTCAAATATCGGGGCGAATTGATGCAGGTGGCGGTGCCGCCCGGGCAGGGCGCCATGGCGGCCATTCTCGGTCTTGAGGACATCGATATCGATGAGGCATGCCGCGAGGCCTCGCAGGGTGAGGTGGTGGAGGCGGTCAATTTCAATGCACCCGGCCAGGTGGTGATAGCGGGCGACGTCACGGCGGTTGCACGCGCCATCGAAATTGCCACTGCCAAAGGCGCGCGCCGCGCCTTAGCGCTGCCCATCAGCGTGCCTGCACACTGCGCGCTCATGGAGCCGGCATCGGAACAGTTTCGCGCGCGCCTCGAAAACACGGCGTTCACGCCGAATCCGGCGGTTGCCGTGTACGGCGTCGACATCAAGACTCATGGCACTGCGGAGGGCATTCGTGCCGGTCTCGTCAAGCAGCTGTACACACCGGTGTACTGGGCCGCGACGGTGCGCACCATGATTACCGCCGGTGCGACCCAGATCGTCGAATGCGGTCCGGGTAAGGTGCTGACGGGCCTGAACCGGCGCGTCGATAGGAACCGCGATCTGCAGATGTCGGCGCTCGAGAATCCGCAGGCGCTGGACGATGCGTTGGCCGCGGTGAAGCTTTAACCAGGATGACCCTATGCTGAATGGAGAGATTGCCTTGGTGACGGGCGCCACGCGCGGCATCGGCGCAGCCATCGCCGAACGCTTGAGCCGCGATGGCGCGCGAGTCATAGGCACCGCGACCACGCCGGAAGGGGCCGCCAAGATCGGCGCAAGCCTGGCGGCGCATGGCGGACGCGGTGCGGTTCTCGACGTGGTAAAGCCCGAGTCGATCGTGGCGCTGATCGAGGACATTGAAGCCAAGGAAGGGGTGGTGGGAATTCTCTGCAATAATGCCGGTATTACCCGTGACACCCTGCTGTTGCGCATGAAAGAGTCCGATTGGGATGCCGTGCTCGACACCAATCTTGCTTCCGTTTTCCGGCTCTCCAAGGCGGTGTTGCGCGGCATGATGAAGGCGCGCAAGGGACGCATCGTCAGCATCACTTCGGTCGTGGGGCTCACCGGAAACCCAGGGCAGGCCAACTATGCGGCCGCCAAGGCGGGCATCATCGGTTTCACCAAATCGCTGGCCCGGGAGGTGGGCTCACGAGGTATTACCGTGAATGCCATCGCGCCGGGCTTCATCGACACCGACATGACACGAGCCCTGGCCGAGGCGCAGCGCACTGCCCTAAATGCACAGATTCCCTTGGGCAGGCTCGGCCAGCCTGCGGATATCGCGGCCGCGGTGGCCTTTCTGTGTGCCCCCGATGGGGCCTACATCACCGGGGAGACCTTGCACGTGAACGGCGGGATGTACATGCCTTGAGGTGTTTTGGACCCTCAGTCGCGTGCTTTTGTCAACATGAATGAGCTTGGGCTCAGGTCAAATTTGCGTCTGGGTAGCCGCCGTCGCCGGCTTCACATAAAATACGCGCCCGTCGATTCCTTGAAGGCTGGTCGCGGGGTTTTCAGTTCAGTGTGCATACATCGCAATTCCGAGAGGACACCATAAAGATGAGTACTGTTGAGCAGCAGGTTAAGAAGATCGTGGCCGAACAGCTGGGCGTCAAAGAAGAAGAAGTCACGAATGACGCCTCGTTCGTCGACGATCTGGGCGCAGACTCGCTGGACACGGTTGAACTGGTGATGGCACTCGAGGAAGAATTCGAGACGGAAATCCCCGACGAGGATGCCGAGAAAATCACCACGGTTCAGCAGGCCATCGATTATATCAATTCGCATAAGGGTAAGGCCTGAATCCCATTGGGTAGCGTGGCAATGCCTTGGCCCATTGGGCAGAGGCGAACTATGCATTTCCTCGTGAGGAGCTGCGGTTGAGTAAACGACGCGTCGCCGTTACGGGTCTTGGAATCGTCTCGCCGGTGGGCAACGATGTCGCCAGCGCTTGGGGCGCGGTTCTCGCCGGCCGCAGCGGCATCGCTGCGGTGGCACGTTTCGATACCGGAAACTTTCCCACGCATTTCGGCGGCGAGATCCGCGAACTTGATCTCGAGCCCTATATGAGCGCCAAGGACGCGCGCCGTATGGATGCCTTCATGCAATACGGAGTGGTGGCCGGCATGCAGGCCATGCGCGATTCCGGATTGCAGGTGACGGAGGCAAATGCCGATCGCATCGGCGTGCTGATGGGCTCCGGTATGGGCGGACTTGAGTCCATCGAACAGGCCTACGATAAGTATCTGGAAAATCATTCGCCGAGGCGAGTGTCGCCGTTCTTCATTCCCGCCAGCATTATCAATCTGGTGAGCGGTCACCTGTCGATTGCCTTCAAGGTGACCGGTCCGAATCTCGCCGTCGCCACCGCCTGCACCACCTCGACTCATGCGTTGGGCTTGGCGATGCGGCTGATTCAATACGGCGACGCGGATGCCATGCTGGCCGGCGGCTCGGAAATGTCCACCTGCCCGACCGGCATGAGCGGCTTCGCGCAGGCGAAAGCCTTGTCACAGCGCAACGCTGATCCGCAAGCAGCTAGCCGCCCCTGGGACAAGGACCGCGACGGCTTCGTCATGGGCGACGGAGCCGGCGCAATGATGCTCGAGGAGTACGAGCACGCCAAGGCGCGCGGCGCGAAAATCTATGCCGAGATCGTCGGTTTTGGAATGAGCGGCGATGCCCACCACGTGACGGCGCCTCCGGAGGATGGTGAGGGCGCCCGCAAAGCCATGGCGAAGGCGCTCACCGATGCGAAATTAAATCCGCAACAGGTGCAGTACGTGAATGCACATGCCACCTCCACGGAATTGGGCGATCGGGCGGAAACGCTGGCGATTCGCCGCGCTTTCGGCGCTGCCGCCGATAAGTTGGCCGTCAGTTCGACCAAATCCATGACCGGTCATTTGTTGGGTGCAGCCGGCGCAGTGGAAGCGATTTTCTGCGTGCTCGCCTTGCGCGATCAAGTCGCGCCGCCGACCATCAACTTGCACATGCCGGGCGATGGCTGCGACCTTGACTACGTGCCCAACACTGCGCGCCAGATGTCGCTTGAATACGCGCTGTCCAATTCGTTTGGGTTCGGTGGCACCAACGGTTCGCTCATTTTCCGCCGAACTTGAGCCGCTGACGCTCATCGAGAAGTTTCCGGCGGCGTATCCCGGGCTTCTCGAGAGCGGCGACGGCTTGGCGGCGGCCGGTAGCGGCCACCGGTATGCCGGCCACCGGTATGCCGGCCACCGGTATGACATCTTGCCCATGGCTGCCGGCGAATGCCTGCGGCTGGGCTCGGACGGCGGCTTGTCCGGTCCGTATGCGGGCGCATCAGGTTTTCTGGCGGCCTTGGAGCAGTGGTGGAGCGCACTGCGCACCCCCGAGCATACGTCCGCGTTGCCCTTCAGCGGTGGCTGGCTGCTGTACCTGGGCTACGAACTGGCGTCGGAGATCGAGCCGCGCCTGCGATTGCCGCGCAGCACCGACCCCTTCATTGCACTGGCCATCCGCACACCGGCGGCGTGGATTCGCGACCGCGCCACTGGTCAGGCGTGGCTGGTCGCCGAGCCCGGGCACGAGAGTCTGCTTGAGGAATTCGAACAGCGAGTGCGGGAGCTGCAAGCGCCGGTGGCGGGCGGTACCGAATCCGACTTTAGGGACACGCCATTTCGCATCGAGGAGGACGACGCCGAGATCTTTCGCGCCGCGGTGCAACGCGCGCTCGGCTACATCGCTGGCGGAGATGTCTACCAGGCGAACCTGTCCCGCGGCTGGCGCGCCAAGCCAAACGCGCCGCTCGAACCCGTGGTGATCTATCGGCGGCTGCGTGCCACCAATCCTAGTCCTTTTGCCGCGCTGCTGCGCTATGAGGACTTTGCACTGTTGAGTTCCTCGCCTGAGCGGCTGGTGTGCATTCGCGACAATACAGTCTCGACGCGCCCGATCGCCGGTACCCGGCCGCGCGGTGCCACGCCCCAGGCAGATGCCGCGCTCGTACGCTCGTTGCTCGATAACGAGAAGGAGCGCGCAGAACACGTCATGCTTATCGACCTGGAGCGTAACGATCTAGGCAGAGTATGCGCCGCCGGTTCGGTGCGGGTGGATGAATACATGAGTATCGAGACCTACGCGCATGTGCATCACATCGTCTCGAACGTCAGCGGCCGGCTGCGCGATGATGTGTCTCCGGTCGGCGTGATCCGCGCGCTGTTTCCGGGCGGCACCATCACGGGTTGTCCCAAGGTGCGTTGCATGGAAATAATCGCCGAACTCGAAGGCACCGGGCGCGGAGCGTACACCGGATCCATCGGCTATTTGAATCGCGACGGCAGCTGCGATCTCAATATCCTGATTCGCACCATCACGGCGCAGGGGGGAGTGTTTAAATTTCGCGCCGGAGCCGGAATCGTGGCGGATTCCAATGCTGAGCAGGAACTCGCGGAGACGCGCGCCAAGGCCGAAGGCTTGCTGCGCGCCCTGGCGCATTAGAATGACCACCTGGATCAATGGCAGGAAGGGCTCGCGCCTCGACCATCGCGATCGCGGTTTGCAGTATGGCGACGGTGTCTTCGAAACTATGCGGGTGCATCGCGGCGAGGTGAGGTTACTGCAGTATCATCTGGATCGGCTGTACGCCGGATGCCGCCGGCTCGAGATCAAGGGCCCGGCATTGCAGGTGCTGCGCCGCGAACTTCAGGGCGCCGCGCAACGGCGCCGCAATGGAATTTTGAAACTCATTGTCACGCGCGGGCCGGGCGCGCGCGGTTACCGGACGACCGGGCTGGAGCGGTGTACGCGCATACTATCGCTGCATGCTCTGCCGCGGCCGGCGCCTGCATCGCCGGCGGACGTGCGGAACTTGGCGGCTACGGCAGTGCGGGTGCGCCTGTGTGCAACGCCGCTGGGATTAAATCCTCGACTTGCCGGTCTGAAAACGCTCAATCGCCTGGAGTCGGTGCTGGCCCGCGCCGAATGGCGCGACTTGCGCGTGTGGGAGGGCTTGATGCAGGACCTGGATGAGAACATCGTCTGCGGTACCATGTCGAATCTATTCTTAAGGACCGGCTCCTTGCTGCTGACGCCGCTACTCGATCGATGCGGAGTGGCAGGCGTAATGCGCCGCTGGATCTTACAGGCCGCACGCGCTCTGAACTTGGAGCCGGTCGAGCGCCGCATACGTTGGCAGGATTTGATCGCGGGCGAAGAGGTGTTCCTGAGCAACGCCGTCGTCGGGTTGAAATCGGTGGCCGTGATTGAGCATGGCAGACAGCGGCTGAAGTTCGCCTCGTTCGAGGCGGCGCACCTGCTGCGTACGCAATTGGATCTCCTGTGAATCGAGCCTGGCGTGTCGGACTGGTTGCTTGCCTGCTGCTGGCGGGTGCGGCTGCACTGCTCGTCTGGTTCGAAGTGCGCAGCCTGGATACGCCGCTGCGGTTGGCGGCGCCGCTGCGATTCAAGGTGAACACGGGCGCGAGCTTTGCGCGGGTCGCGGCGGAATTGGCCGCGCAGGGCGTGATCGATCAGCCGCGGGCCTGGGTGCTTTATGCACGCTGGTCGCGGCTCGCGTCCGCGGTCAAAGCCGGCGAGTATGAGATTCAGCCGGGCAGCACGCCGCGCGAGTTGTTGGCGAAAATGGTCAGCGGTCAGGTGCTGCTGCACTCCTTCACCATCGTCGACGGCTGGCGAGTGGAGGATATGCTCGCGGCGTTGCGGCACAATCCCGATATCTTGACCACGCTCGCCGAGAAGGCGCCGAATCTCATGGCCAAGCTTGGCGACCCCGGTGTGGAACCCGAGGGCCAATTCTTGCCTGAGACTTATCGCTTCATCGGCGGCACCACCGACCTTGAACTTTTGCGCCAGGCACACGCCGCACTGGAGAAGGAATTAAACGCGGCTTGGGTGCAACGTGAGCCCGGGTCGCCCCTGCACAGCGCGCGTGAGTTGTTGATTATGGCATCGATCGTAGAGAAGGAGAGTGGCGTGCCGCAGGAGATTGGCAAAATAGCCGGACTTTACCTGCATCGGCTGCAGCTAGGCATGCGCCTGCAGGCCGATCCTACGGTGATCTACGGCATGGGCCAGCGTTACGACGGTGATATTCACACCGTCGATCTGCGCACCGACGGGCCTTATAATACCTATACGCGTGCGGGCCTGCCGCCCACACCGATCGCCTTGGCCGGCGCGGCGGCCATTCGCGCCACGGCGCATCCGGAGAAGACCGAGGCCATTTTTTTTGTCGCCTCGATCAAGGGCGACGGCAGCCATGTGTTTTCCGCCACCTTGGAGGAACACAACGCGGCGGTCGCGGCCTATGTTGCGCATCAGCGCCGCAAGGCCGCTGCGGAGGCTGCCCGATGAGTACGCCGCCGGGGCGCTTTTTGACGATTGAAGGAATTGAAGGCGTGGGCAAGACCACGCAGGTGGCGCGCCTCTCCGGCGCGTTGCTCGATCGCGGCATCGATCACGTGGTCACGCGCGAACCCGGCGGTACGCCTTTGGCCGAGAAGATACGCGCCATCGTCTTGAACAATTCGGCCGGCGAATCGCTGCCGCCTACGGCCGAGCTGCTGCTGATGTTTGCCGGCCGCGCAGTGCATCTGGCGAATCACGTGGAGCCGAATTTGCGTGCCGGCCGGTGGGTGGTGTGCGATCGTTTCACCGATGCGACCTATGCATATCAGGGCGGCGGCCGTCGTTTGAGTGTAGACACCATCCGCCAGCTGGAAGTCATGGTTCAGGGTACGCGCCGGCCCGACCTGACCCTATGGCTGGATGCGCCGGTGCAGCAGTCCCTGCAGCGGGCGTATGAGCGCAACTCCGGCGGCTCGACGGATCGCTTTGAAAGTGAGCGCGCCGAGTTCTTCGAGCGCGTGCGCGAGGCGTATGGTGCGCGCGCCGCGGCGGAACCGGAGCGCATCCTCACCATCGATGCGGCCCAATCCGCCGACGCAGTCGCGGCGCAAGTGCTGCAAGCATTGCAGAAGCGATCATGGATTTCTTAAGCGCCGATGCGCTGCCGTGGCTCGGTGCTGCACAGACGCAGCTGCGCGCGGCGCTTACATCGCTGCGGCTGCCGCATTCCTTGTTGCTGCTGTCCCCGCCCGGCCTCGGCGCAGAGCCACTGGCGAATTGGATCACCGCTCTTGCGCTGTGCGAATCGACGGCGGCAAGGCCCTGCGGCGTGTGTGCCGCCTGTCAATTGCTGCGCGCGGATTGTCATCCGGATTCGCACTACGTGCGGCTCGAGGAAGATGCGCATCAGATCAAAGTCGACCAGGTGCGCGCCTTGATTGAATCGCTGGCGCTCAAGAGCTATCGCGGCGGCTACAAGGTGGCGGTCATCGAGGGCGCCGAGGCGCTCAACGCCAACGGCGCGAACGCTTTCCTTAAAACTCTGGAGGAGCCGACGGCCGATACCATGCTGATTCTGATCGCCCGACCCAGTCACCGGTTGCCTGCGACCATCGCCAGCCGCTGCTTGCGCATGACCTTGCAACCGCCTGCCGCCGATGTGGCCGTCGCCTGGCTGAAAGCGCAGGCGATGGTTGAGTCGGCCAACACAGCCAAATCAAGCCCGTCAACGCCGGCCGCAGCCGACGCTCGCTGGGAATCCGCGCTGACGCTGGCGGGCGGTGCGCCGCTACTGGCTTTGGAATTGGACGCCGCGGGGATTGCGACTCTCGATGCCGACATGCGCGAGTCTTTGCAGCAGCTGGCGGACTCCTCCGTGGACGTGACCTTGATGGCCGAACGCTGGATCAGAGCCAATCCGGGACTGCGTATCACTTGGCTTGAGAACTGGATCACACAGCGCGTACATGCGGCCCTCGGACAAGCCCCTTCGCATCAAAGTGCGGAACCCGTCGGCTTGCCTGCCGCTTTACTTAAGGCCAAGATAAGGGCGCTATTCGAGCTGTTGGACGCCGCCCGTGAATTACGGCGTCTTGCGTCGACCGGTATGAATCAACAACTGGCGCTGGAGGCCTTGCTGCTCGGCAGCCGAGCTGCACTGGCAAAATAGGGCTTATTGTGGGAATGGTAGGAATTGCGAAGTCCAAGTAATAAACCCGGTCTGCTGACGCTCACGATCAAGGATAAGAGTGCGCTGTACCTCGCCTATATGCCGTTCGTGAAGAACGGCGGCTTGTTCATTCCCACGAATAGCAACTACCGGCTGGGCGACGAAGTATTCATGTTGCTGAACTTGATGGGCGAGGAAGAGAAGCTTCCGGTCGCCGGCCGCGTGATCTGGATGACGCCCAAGGGAGCGCAGGGCAAACGCACCGCCGGCATCGGCGTGCAATTCAGCGATCAAGACCGCGGCAACACCCAGAAGAAAATCGAGAATTACCTGGCGGGCGCGCTGGGCGGGGACAAGCCGACGCACACCATGTAGCTGCGCAGCTCTCCGCCGCCGGGGCAGCGCCACTACCGGTGGCAGCGAACTACCCGCGCTGTGTGCGTGCGGCCTCGGTGGCCGCGAGGCCGCCTTTCAACACGTACGCTTCGAAGCCGCGCTCGCTCAAGATATAAGCTGCGGCGGAGCTGCGGCGGCCCGTGTCGCAGCACACCACGTACTGGGTGTTCTTGTCCAAGGCATTGAGCTTTAGTCGAATGAAGTACAGCGGAATATTGACCGCGCCGTCGATGCGAAAATTCTGGAATTCGCTGGGTAGCCGCACATCCAGCCACTTGCCGCCGCCGGCCACGATTTCCTTGGCCTTGTCGTACTCCACCCACTGCAATAGCGGCTCGTTGAGCAGCGTCTGAAAATCATTCTTGCCGAGGCGCATAAGCGTGCCCTCGGTGGACATGGTGACGGTGGCGTTGCGCTTCGCCTCCGCGATCAAGGCTTCCTCGCCAAAGCTGTCGCCGGGCGCAAGTTCGGCGAGCTTGATGCCTTCCTTGTTGAGCGGTGTCTCGCGGGTCACGACGCATTTCCCTGCCACCACGACGTAGAAATAATCGCCCTCCGTTCCCTGTTTGATGACCACATCGCCGGCGCGGTAGTTGATGCGCTGCATGCGCATGAAAATCGCTTGAATGTTCGCCGGCGGAATCCGGTGGAATGCCTTGGTCTGCAGCAGCGTAGTCATCCAGTCGCCGGTGACATCGAGGCCATCGCCGCGCAATTCGGCAACCTCGTATTGACCGGTCTGGTCCCAGGTGAGGAGCACATCGAGCAGATCGCTGTCGATCATGATGTACTCGATATCCATCGACGCGCGCGCGGTAAATTTTCGCGGTAAGCCCGGAGCCAGCGCCGCCCGGGCTTCGGCGCTGCCGGCCCGGATATTGCCGATGAGCTTGTCTTCCGCGCGCAGCTCAACATTGCCGCTCACCAAGTAAAAGGTGCGCTTGTCGGTATCGCCTTCCTTGAATAGCACTCGCCCCGCGCCCAGCTCGCGAATATGCGTCTTGCGGGCAAGCGCGTGCAGGTTCTCGGCCTTCAGGCCGTCGAGCGGCGAGAATGTCCTGAGTATCGCGAGATCGAGAGGTCGTTCATCCATCGAGGAATGCGCCGCCGCCTGTGGTTTCAACCCTATGATTTTGGATGGGAATCCTACCATATGCGACGGTAGGTTCGACCACGCAGTGGATCACATAGAAGGCGGTATTACGCAGCAAATTGCTGCCAACCCGGATCCGGTCGAAAGCGCTCCCCATAGCGCTGCGCGAGTTCCTCCAGCCGTGCGGTCACGTTGGCGATGCCACGCGACCTCGCATATTGCAGGGGACCGCCCCGAAATGGCGCGAAGCCGGTCGCAAATACTGCACCTGCGTCCAGTAAATCGGCGTCCTCGATGACTCCCTCCCGCAGGCAGGCAATGGCTTCATTGAGCATGGGCAGCACCAACCGGTCCTCTAAGTCCGGCGGAACCGCGAATTGCGCCGCTTCGGTTCTCACCGGCTTGCCGTCCCGCCACAGGTAAAAGCCCTCGCCGCTCTTGCGGCCAAGTTTTTTCTGATCCACCAATTTGACCAGGATATCGGGCACCCGGCGGTGAAAGGCCTCCGCCAGTACTCGTCCCACGTGCAGTGAGACGTCCAGGCCGACCACATCGGTCAATTCGATGGGCCCCATGGGCATGCCGAAATCCCTGCCGACCTTGTCGATAATGGATGCAGGAACACCGGATTCCAGCGCGAACAAGGCCTCGTTGACATACGGGGTCAGTATGCGGTTCACCACGAAGCCTGGCGCGCTCTTGCAAGGCAGAGGTAGCTTGTCGAGTTTGCGGGTGAACTTGAGCGCAGCTTGCACCGCATGCGACTGAGTGTTCGTGCCTTGCACGATTTCCACCAGCTGCAGCTGCGCCACAGGATTGAAGAAATGGATGCCCACCAGCCGGCTCGGATCCCGCAGCTTCTCGCTCAAGGTCTCGATTTTGAGGCTCGAGGTATTGGTTGCGAGGATGGCGGTGGGCTTCAGCTTGGGCTCAAGCTCCGCATACAGGGCGCGCTTGGCATCGACATTCTCGAAAATGGCTTCAATGACCACATCGGCCTCGGCAGCGCCGTCGCCCGCGACGTCCATTTTCAAGCGTGCCGCCGCGGCCGCGGCGGCCATGGGATCCTTCAGCCGCTTGTCGAAGAACACCCGGGCGCGATCCAAGGCAGGTTGAATCAACTCGGCAGTGCGATCCTGCAGCGTGACCGTCATGCCGCGAAACGCCGACCATGCGGCGATATCGCCGCCCATGACTCCGGCGCCGATCACATGCACATGACGGAATTCGGCCGGCGACTTTCCTCCCAAGCCCTTCAATCTATCTTGCAGCATGAATACGCGCACGAGATTGCGCGAGGTGGCCGTGCATATGAGTTCGCTGATGGAGCGTGCCTCAGCCTCATAGCTGGGTGCACCGGCGGCGCCATGGTGCTGCCACAAATCGACAATGGCGTACGGCGCCGGGTACTGATCGCGCCGCACGCTATGGCGCAGGGTGGAGGCGGCCTGTCGGGCGATGAAGGGCCGGACCGGCGGCAAGTTCAAAAGCTTGTCGACGAACGGCGCGGTGGATTTGGGCGGCGCTCTAAGCAGCAGGGATTTGGCGCGTTCGAGTAACGTCGCCCGCGGCACGAGTTCGTCGATCAGGCCGACGGCCAGCGCACGCGCGCCCTTGTAAGCTTTGCCCTTGAGCATCAGGTCGAACGCCGGACGTACGCCCATGAGCTGCACGCTCCTCACCGTCCCGCCGAACCCGGGATGAATGCCGAGCAGGACCTCCGGCAATCCCAAGGACAGGGAGGCGTCGTCCGCGCCCACCCGATAGGTGCACGCGAGCGCCAGTTCCAAGCCGCCGCCCAAGGCAAAGCCGTGCAGGGCGGCAACGCTGGGACAGGGCAGATCCTCGAGCTGCTGCAGGACGACCTGTCCGGCGCGAATTAGCGCGTAGCCCTGCTCGGGACTGCGGATACTGATGAATTCTTTGATGTCGGCGCCGGCGATGAAGCCGTTTTTCTTGGCGGAATGAATCACCACGCCGGCAGGGCGCAGGGCGGCAAGGTCTTTTAGTTGGGCGGCCAAGTCGCGCAATACCGCCGCGGACAGCACATTGGTTGAGGCCCCCGGGGTGTCGCATACCAGCCAGGCAATGCGGTCGGCGTCCGTGGTTACGGACCAGGTGCTGGTAGCGGCCATCAAGCAGCCTGTCGAACTCGCTGATGAATGGTGAAATCGCAGATCAACGGCAGATGGTCGGAGAATTGCACGTCGGGTATTTCAAAGCGATTCACCTCGATCTCGCCGCTGTGCAGGATGAAATCGAGCTCTTTGCGCGGGCTGCGGCTTGGATACGAAGGCAGCCCATGCAGGTTGGCGCTGGTCAGTCCGGCCGCCTGAGTAAACAAGTACAGCTCGTGGTCGCCCCAGTAGGTGTTGAAATCACCGGCCACGATGACGGGCTTTTCCGTCTTGCGTACCAGATCATAGAGATAGCGCAGTTGGTATTGCCTATGCCTGAACTTCAAGGACAGATGCACCAAAAAGATCGCCACGTCATCGAGTTCCAATTCGATGATCAATCGCTTGATACCGGTGTCGAAATAATGGAAACGCTCGCCGCGCACCCGCGGTGCCGCCAGAAAGGCATTCGCCTGCTTGCGAACGATGGGGACCAAGTGGTTCACGGAGGACACTCCGTACTTGCACTCGAAGGTGGAATAGTGGCCCAACGAACGCGCGATGAAGTCCGCCTGGTTGACCATTCCGGTGCGTATCGAGCCCGTGTCAACCTCGATCAATCCCACCACGTCCGGGTCCTGCTGCTTGATGAATTCGGTAATTCGAGACAGAACCAACCGGCTGGAGCGGAGGTAGCCGGCCCCCGGCACGGGAAGGTGGAACGCGGGCCCGGTTCCAGTGGCATATCGAATATTGTAAATCAGCAATCGCACCCGGGGCATTGTATCGGCGCCTAGTGCTTCGCGCATGACCATCGGCGAGCTACACTAAGCAATGCCCACCAAATCCAACCCGATTCGACTCTTTGTCAGTCATGCTTGGCAGGAAAATGACGACTACGTGCGAGTTTTCGAATATCTTGAGGCGTCGGGAACTTTTTATTACATCAACAGCAGCCAGCCGCAGGCGAAACGGCCCATAGACAAGGAGTCGCAGCGCGAGGATCTGCGCCGGCAAATCGCCCCGTGCGAAGTGGTAATCGTGCTGCCTGCGGTGTTTGCACTGGCGCCGGAACTGGTGCAGTTTCAAATGAACTTCGCCAAGGCTGCCGAAAAGCCCATCGTCGCCATGGAGAACTTCGGTTCGATGCAAGCGTTGCCGAAAGCCATCGCCGATCTTGCCGACGAAGTCAGCCCCTGGAATGAACGCAATCTGATCGACGCTCTACGCCGTCAGGCGCGCCACGAAGAGACGACGCGTTGGGATACTATCGAATTCAAAATGGACGACGACTTCAAACTGGAATGAAACAGCCGGACGCTGTGGATCGCTAATTATTGGCGATCAGCGCCGGAGTTTTGTAGTCGATCGTGGCAACGTCATAGTCGGCGGCCGGCGCATAGTCGGTGGGGATGCCGTTTACGCTGTGCAGCTGCACCACCGGGTTGGGTCGGTTCAACGGCACGTGGCTGCGACAGGTAAGCCCAAATATCTCCACCACCAGCGCCGCACAGTCATCGGCTTCCTGATTCGACATTTTGCGCACGGACGCCACCACCGCGTCCTCGCCGCGCAAGGGCTGCACGCCCCGCAAAGAATTCATGACTTGACGGAAGGATTCACGAACTTCCATCGGTAAGGCATCTTCGGGAAGTCCCATGAGGTAGCGACGGTACGCCGAGACCAAACGCTGCTTGATTGGAGTAGAACGCACCAGCTCGAGGGTGGCAGAATGCAAACATTCCCAGGCAATGCTCATGTACGCCTCTTCAAATTAACAATACTGAAACCTTAAAGTGGTTTCGAGGATGTTACCTCTTGCCGAGTCTTGTTAAATCAAGACTCTGCAATCGGAATATACAAGACAATGAGAGAAACGCAACGCGGATTTTGTGGAGTCGTGAACGACTCGACGCGCAATCCATTGCCGCTGCTCACGCAGGGTCGTGCGAGGGCGGGGCGCACGGGAGAGAGCTATTCTAGAAGTTCGCTTACCTAGTAAGCGTAAATGCATGAATTATAGAACTAATGCGAAAATGCGCGGCTGCCGGCGTAGGCGAGTCCAGTCGCCCGCTTCGCACTAATGCAAAGGCTTGAAGCCGTAGGCTTTGAATGCCAGGTCTCCGGCGGGACCGCGGACGTAGGCGACAAATCGAGCGGCATTGGCTTTCGCAACCACGGTTAATGCAAGGGGATAGACGATGGGTAAATGCGACCCCTCGGGGAACACGTCGACCACATGGACTTTTCTGTCGATGAACGCGTCAGTCTCGTACACGATCCCGAGCGGCGCTTCACCCCGATCGACGAATGCCAGCGCGGAGCGCACGCTGTCCGCCCGAATAAGGCGGTCGGAGACGTCTTTCCACACCCCGAGTTTGGTCAAGGCTCCCTGCGCATAGCGGCCTACGGGTACGGCATCTGGATCTCCGGTCGCCAGCCGGCCCTTACCCAATGCGCCGGAAAGGGGAAAATTCGGCTCGATCTTTAGTCGGATCGTGCTGTCAGACGGAGCGATCAACACCAGTCGATTGCCCAAGACATCATGACGGGTGTCGCGCTGAATTAAATTGCGCGTCTGTAGATAGTCCATCCAGTCTAAGTCCGCCGAGAAAAAGACATCAGCGGGCGCGCCGTTTTCGATTTGCCGGGCGAGCGCGGAGCTCGCCGCGAAAGAGAATTTAACGGGAATGGAGGTTTGTTGAGTAAAACTGTCACCTAACTCTTGCAGGGCATTGGTGAGCGAGGCGGCGGCGAAAACGACGATCGCGGGCTTATCGGCATCGGCGGACCAGCTTGGTAGGCCTATGAGCCATGATCCGAGAAGCAACCCGCTGCCAAGTAGTTTCATTAAGGTCATGATTCCAATCCTTTTTAGAGGTCTCGCGCGATGGACCAAAGTATTACACCGGCGCTTGCAGGGAAGGTTCACGCGTGGAATGGTCGGCGCCAATCAGCATGTAAACGCCCGGCACCACAAAGAGGGTGAAGACCGTGCCGATCGCCAATCCGGTTGAAATGACGAGTCCGATGGAGAAACGTGAGGCGGCGCCGGCCCCGCTGGCAAACACCAGCGGCACCACACCGAGCACCATGGCCGCCGTGGTCATCAGAATGGGGCGCAGCCGTGCGCTGGTGGCGGCCACGATGGCGTCCCGCTTGGACTTGCCGGTTTCCTGTTCCTTGTTTGCCACTTCGACAATCAGAATACCGTGCTTGCTGATCAGGCCCATCAAGGTCACCAATCCGACTTGAGTGTAGATATTCAAGCTGGCGCCGCCGACTCCGATGGAGATGAATATCAACGCACCGGCGATTGATAGAGGAACCGATATGAGAATGACCATGGGATCGCGGAAACTCTCGAACAGCGCGGCCAGTGCGAGAAATACGATGATGATGGCGAAGCCGAAGGTGGTCATGATGCCGCCGGATTCTTGCACGAATTGCCGTCCTTGCCCGCCATAGTCCACCGAGTATCCCTGCGGTAGCGTGCGCGCGGCTAAACCTTGCAGATATTTCAGCGCGTCGTCCAGCGACACCCCGACGGCCATGACTCCGGAAAGAGTGGCGGAATTCAACTGCTGGAAGTGATTCAGCGTCTCCGGCACCGTCTCCGAGCGGATTTTGGCAATGGTTGACAGCGGAATGGGCACACCGCCGATGTTGCCAACCGGGTAGTCCAGCAATTGATCTACGTTCAGCCGCGACACCCGCTCGACTTGAGGAATGACCTTGTAGGAACGCGTATCCATGCTGAAGTAATTCACGTAGCCGCCGCCCAGCAAGCCGCCTAGTGCGGTTCCCACCTGCGTCATGGTGAGCCCGAGTTGTGCGGTCTTGTCACGGTCGATCTCAATGACTGACTGCGGCTGATCGTATTTCAGATCGGTATCGAAGAACATGAACATACCGCTCTTCTGCGCCTCGCCGAGAAATGCAGTGGAGACTTCGTTCAAGCGTGCGGCCGGATCGGTGGTCTTGATCGCGAATTGAATGGGCAGTCCGAACGCGCCGGGCAAGGAGGGCGGTTGGAAGACCGCGATCCTCTGACCGGCAATGCCGCCGACCTTCTGTTGCAGCATCTGTTGAATCTCGGTGGTTCCCAGCTTGCGTTTATCGCGCGATGGGAACGCCAATCCAGTGATCGATTGGCCCGGCGCATCGATTTGGAAAACGTGATCCGGATTCAACGACTTTTTCACCAGGTCAAATAGCTGGGCATCGTACTGCGCCTTGCGCTGCAAAGTGGCATTCGGCGGCGATGTCGACTGCATCAGCACGAAGCCCTGATCTTCCTGCGGCGCGAGCTCGCTTTTAGAGCTGCGGTACAGGAACACGATGCTGCCGAGCACCGCAATCACCAGCACCGCCGTGACCGGCGTGTAGCGCAGGCTGCGCTCGAGGCGGATCAAGTACCAGGCGCGCAGGGCGTCGAAGCGCTTGTCGATAAACTTGACCAAGCGCGTTTCCCAATCCTCGTGATCGGCGCGGTGCGGCTTCAGCAGGCGCGAGCACATCATCGGCGACAACGTCAGCGCGACGACGGCCGAAACCGTCACCGCCGCGGCCAGCGTGAAGGCAAATTCGACGAACAGAGCGCCGGTGAGTCCGCCTTGAAATCCGATGGGCACGAATACTGCCAACAGCACCACGGTCATGGCGACAATGGGGCCCGCGAGTTCGCGTGCGGCGAGACTGGCGGCGGCCATGGACGCCATACCGCTTTCCAGATGACGGTTGACGTTTTCAACCACAATGATGGCGTCATCGACAACCAGACCAATGGCGAGCACCAGCGCCAGCAGGGTCAGCAGATTTATGGTGAAACCCAAAGCCAACATAATGGCTAGGGTGCCGATCAGCGACAGGGGAATGGCCACGATGGGGATCAGCACCGAGCGTGGCGAGCCCAAGAACGCGAAGATTACCACCATGACGATGATTAGCGCTTCGACCAGGGTGACCGCCACTTCGTGGATGGAACTGTTCACGAAGTCGGTGGAGTCATAGATGACCGTTCCGTTCAACCCTTCCGGCAGCTGCGCATGAATTTCCGGGAACGCGGCCTTGACTCCGTTGACCACCGTCAGAAGGTTCGCGCTCGGGGCCACTTGAATACCAATGAACACGCCGTTGCGGCCGTCGAAGGCGACGCGAGCGTCGTAGCTGTCGGCGCCCAGTTCGACCGTGGCCACATCGCTCAAGCGGATATTGGTGCCATTGACCTGCTTGACCACCATGGCTCGGAAGTCGCTCAAGCTGTGCAGGCTGGTGGTGGATGTCAATGTCACCTGGACCATCTGGCCCTTGGTATTGCCCACGGCGGATATGTAGTCGTTGTTGAGCAGTGCAGCGGACACGTCGCTTGCGGTCAGGCCATAGGCCGCGAGCTTCTGTGGATTTAGCCAGGCGCGCAGTGAGAAATACTGTGCACCCAAGAGCTCGGCCGTTTGCACGCCGGGGACCGCCTGCAATTTCGGCTGCACCACGCGCTGTAGGTAATCGGTAATCTGGTTGGGTCCCAAAGTTTGACTGGAGAAGCCCATATACATGGCGTCCGTGGTTTGACCCACCTTGACGCTGATCGAAGGTTGCTGCGAACCCACCGGGAGCTGATTCAACACCGAGTTGACCTTGATGTTGATCTCGGCAGCGGCTTTGGAGGTGTCGTAGTTCTGCCGCAGATTCACCGTTATGGTGCTGACGCCGCTTTGGCTGGTGGACGTCATGTAGTCGATGCCGTTGGCCTGGGCAACCGCTGCTTCGATCGGCGTGGTGATGAATCCGGCGATGGAGTCGGGATCGGCGCCCGGGTACGTCGTCGATATGGTGACGATGCCGTTTTCGGTCTTCGGGTAGGCGAGCACCTGCAGCGAACTGTAGGAACGTAATCCAACCACGAGGATCACGAGGCTGACGACGCTCGCCAGTACCGGGCGCCGGATGAAAATATCTGTAAAGTTCATTGTGGTCTGCGCTTACTCGTTCGGCGGAGTCGGACTTAAGTCATTCGCCGGCACCACGCTGTTGTCCACGATGACGCCGGCGCCATTGCGCAGCTTCAATTGCCCACCTGTGACCACGACGTCGCCCGCCGCGACCCCGCTTTGTATGGCGATCTGATCGCCGCGGGTGGCGCCCAATTTCACGAATCGCTGCTGCACCACCGATTTAGCCTTGCCGTGCTCGTCCACCCCACTTTGCTGCACGATGAACACCGTGTCTCCGTAAGGGTTGTACGTGACCGCAGATTGCGGCAGCGTGACCTGATCGGTGGCTGTGCCGCTGTTGATTTCGACGCTGGCATACATGCCGGGGAGCAGTCGTCGGTCCGCATTGGCGAATGAGGCACGCACTTGTATATTGCGGCTGGCCAGGTCCACCTTGGAGTTGATGGAGGAAATCACACCGCTGAAATGCACGCCCGGGTACGTGTCCACCGTCGCTGTGGTGGCCTGCCCCACCCTGAGATAGGCAAGCGCCTGCTGCGGTACGTAGAAATCGATCAGAATGGGATCGAGCGCCTGCAGCGTCACCACCGCCGTGCCCGCAGTCAGATACTGCCCCTCGTCCACTTGGCGAATTCCGAGCCTGCCCGCGAACGGCGCCTTCACTGTCTTCTGCTCGATCAGCGCCTGCTGCGCCGCTACCTGTGCCCGAGCGGACTTGAGCGTGGACATATCGGTGTCGATCAGCGCCTGGCTGACGGCTTGCGCGGCGAACTGTTCTTGATCGCGCTTGTAAGTCTGGTCGGCCAGCGTGGCCGCCGCTTCCAGTTGGGCAAGCTTGGCCGGATCATCGTAGGCGCGCAGCTTGAGCAGCACGCTGCCGGCTGCCACCTCTGTGCCCGATTCGATATGTATTTGATCCACCACGCCCGCGATCTGTGCCGCCAAATCTGCGCCGCGTACGGCGCGCAGGCTGCCGATGGCCCGAGTCTGCGCCTGCCAAGTCGTGGTGGTGGCAACCGTCGTCGAGACTGTTTGCGGGGCGGTGGCCGCGGCGCCCATGTACTTTGCCATCATCTTTCCCATGAACAGGTGCCAGCCGAAGATGCCGCCTAAGATTACTGCGACCACCACGATCAAGATCACGAACGGCACGATCATTTTCTTGAGAGGAGCGGTGTTCTGTGTGCCGCTGTCATCCACCAATTCTTCAGTACTCACATTTGCCCCTTGCTCAAGTCATTTGTTTGGGCCACCCCAGCAATATCGGTGCGGTTCCACCAGCCGCCGCCGAGCGCTTGGAACAGCGCCGCGGTGTCCGCGTAGCGCAGTGCGCGCGCCTTAACCAGCGCGACCGACGCGCTTTGATAGGTTTGTTGGGCGCTCAGCACTTGCACGTAGCTGGCCGCGCCGCTTTTAAATTGCGCTTGAACCATCGTCAGGCTGTCTGCCGCGGTGCGCTCGGCGGTGGCTTGCGCGGCGAGCGTGTCCGCGTCCGCCTGCAGCGCATACAGTGTGTTGGATACGTTTTCGAATGCCGTGAGCACGGTCGCCTGATAGTTGGCGGCCGCTTGCTGCGCGGCGGCGACGGCGGCCCGGCGCTGGTGTTTCAATTGGCCGCCCTTGAAAAGCGGCTGCGTCAGCGAGCCCAACAGGCTCCACACATTCGAGCCCGGTGAAAATATATTTCCCCAGCTCGCCGCCTGTTGGCCGTAGCTGGCGGTGAGGGTGATCTGGGGCAGCATATTGGCTGTCGCCACGCCGATCTGCGCGGTGGCCGCATGTAGCAGCGCGGAGTACTGGCGAACATCCGGGCGCTGTTCGACGAATTTCGATGGCAGGCTCACCGGTAGATCCTGGGGGATGCTGAGCGAGTCGAGATGAATTTCCGCACCGTCGTAATCCGCCGGCAGATCGCCGATGTACGTCGCGAGCTGATTGCGCTGCTGCACCAGCAGCGTGCGCAGCGCCGGCAGCGTTGCGAGCGTGGTTTGCAACGTGGCTTGCTGTTGCAAGATGTCGGCGCGCGAGGCGCCGCCAACACTGACGCGGTGCTGCGTAATGTCCAGCTGCTGCTGTTGCGAGCGCGAGATGTCCTCGGCGGCGGCGATCTGCGCCCGCAGCGAAGCCTCGTTAATGGCCGCCGTGACGATATTGGCGGTGAGTGTGAGGTAGCTCGCTTCCAAAGCGAATTGTTGGTATTCGGCCTGGGCCTGCAGCGCCTCAACCTGGCGCCGCGTGCCGCCGAATGCGTCCAACGTATACGACACATTCACCGACGCGGACTGCAAGTTGTAGAAATAGGATGTTGGAAATCCCGGAACGCCGCCGAATGCGGCGCCCGATGCCTTGTTGCGCTGGCTTTCGACCGTCCCGGAGACGCTGGGATAGTAGCTGCCGCGCTGCGCGGCAGCGGTCTCATTCGCCTGCCGCAGCGCGGCTTGCGCCGCCTGCAAAGTCGGGTTGTTTTTCAGCGCGCGCTCGATCAAGGCATTGAGTTCCGCGGATTGGAACAACCTCCACCACTGACCGGGAATATCCTTGCCGTCGACGAAACGTTGCGCTTGCCCGCCCGGCAAAGGCACTGCCGCGGTTGCTGGGGCTATTTGCCCGATGGGCGCGAAGCCCGTACTGCGCGGTGCCGGCGGCGCTTTGAAGTTCGGACCGACGGCGCAGGCAGCGAGCAGGCTACCGGTCATGACGGCCGTCGTGAGGACGCCATAGGTGCGAAGCAAGTTCATAACTTAGTTGCCTTCACGGGTGGATCGAGCGGTGGCCGACGCTGCACCGAACAGGAAAATATCGATGACGTGAGTCAGATGCGGAGTGAAATCCAGTTCAGACAAGGAGTCCGCACGGCCAAATAGCAGACATTCGTGCAGCTCGGCGCAAATCATTTGCATGAACAGCGCGGCGGCGCGGTCGGGATCGGCCAGGATTAGAGTGCCGCGCTTGACTTGGCCGCGAAAATAATTCGCGAGCGCGCCTTCCCAGCGGAGTTTGCCGCTGTCGCGCATTTTCGCGGCGAGCTCCGGAAAGCGCATCGCTTCGGTGGCGACTATGCGAAACAGTGCTGCGGATTCAGGATCGCGCGCGCGGTTGGTAATAGTGTGGGCGATGGCGGTAAGGGCCTGTTGGGGTTCGAGACGTTCGAGTTCGGCGGTGGCCAGCACGGATTCCATATCGCGCTCGACCAGGCCGGTAATCACCGCCGCCAATAAGTCCGCCTTGTTCTTGAAGCGCTCATAAATCGTTCGCGTCGACACTCCCGCCTCGCTGGCTACCTTGTCGATGCTGGCCAGCCCATAGCCGTCCTGCAGGAATACCCGGGTCGCGGCGGCCATTAAGGCAGCCGTCCGGGCGGATTCCGTGCCCCGCCGGGGCCGTCCCACTCTGCTCACGGGGGGGCCAGGGACGCTAATCGCTGTTTCAGGCTGCTGGGCGGGGTTATTCATGTCCAAAAAATGACATGTGTCGTTTTCCATTGCAAGAACTATTTACGAATTGGTTATTCAGAGATAAAATATGTACTTGTTAATAGTTAGTATGCAAATGAATAACGGCGACTCACAATTCGACAAGCTGCAGGCAAGTTTGCGTGCTCTGAATGCGCGCATGCCGGACGTGCCGTTCAACGAGATTCTGCTGAGTCGTCTGTTGCTGCACATGGGACGGGAGATGGCCGCCACTCTGGAGCAGAAAATTCGCCCCTTTGGACTTGCCGAAGCAGAGTTTCGTGTGCTGACAACTTTGTTCTCACAACCTGAAGGCGTGGCGCATCCCGGAGACTTGTGTTCGCGCGCCGCGCAGAGTCCGGCGAACATGTCGCGCATTTGCGATGCGCTGGTGAGCCGCGATCTGATAACCCGCGTCTTGAGTGCGCATGATCGACGCCGCATGGTGCTGCGCATTACGGAGCAAGGCGAGGAGTTGGTGCGTCAGCTGCTGCCTAAAATGTTCGCGTCGCTGCGCGGCATGCTTGCGGAATTTTCGGAGGCGGAACAGGGTCAATTGATCGCACAGCTTAGGCGGCTGCAGGCGAACCTGTCCGAGGCCCACAAGGAGCCCGACCCGTGAAGCGTCGGCGTTGCCTCGCCGCATTGCTGGCAGTATTGAGTGTGGGCTGCGCCGGCTTGCCGCCGAAAGAAAAGCCGGTGCAATTATCGAGCGCCGCTCCGTTGGACGGCCTGGATGCCGTCGGCGGGGGTGAGTGGCCCGCGGCGCAATGGTGGAAGCGCTACCAAGATCCCGCTCTCGATCAATTGATCGAGCTCGGCGTTGCGTCATCGCCGACGCTCGCCACAGCGCATGCCCGCTATGATTCGGCGCGCCAGTCGGTGCGCATCGCCGGCGCGGCCTCCGGCGTGCAGGTGGATGCCAGCGCCGGGATTGACCGCCAGCGGCTGAGTGACAACGGACTGTTTCCGCCGCAATTGCTGGGATTCTCCTGGTATAGCCAGTATGACTTGGGATTACAGGCAACCTACACCTTCGATTGGTGGGGTAAGCAGCGCGATGCCGTGGAGGCGGCCATGGATCAGGCGCACGCCGCGCAAGCGGATCGCAGCGCCGCGGCATTGATGCTGGCGAGTTCGATTGCCGATACCTATTTTGGCTGGCAGGCGGATCAGAGCCGCATCGCGCTCGCACGCGAACGCGCGGCTGTCGTGGAACGCGAGGCGGCGATCGTCACCGCCCGCGTCAAAGCGGACTTGGAAGCCGCGGATAGCAACAATCGCTCCGACCTTGCCTTGGCCGCAGCGCGCGAACAGATCGCAACGCTCGAGGGGTCGGCGAAGCTGCGCGTGGTTGCGCTCGCCGCATTGGTCGGCCGCTCCATGTCGCAGTTGCCGTCGCTGCAGGCAAGACCATTGCCGGTGGTGGCGTTCAGCCTGCCCGACGATGTCAAAATCGACTTGATTGCGCGGCGCGCGGATATCACTGCCAGCCGCTGGCGGGTGGAAGCGACGCAGAAGAATCGGGATGCCGCGCGCGCTGAGTTCTTTCCGGACGTCACTATTAATGCCTTGCTGGGTCTGTCCAGCATCGACGTGGGTAAACTCATCGAATACGGCAGCCGCGTGCCGCAGGCGACTGCAGCGATCCATTTACCCCTATTCGATGCAGGCCGGCTCAAAGCTCGCTATGGCGGGACCCAATCCGCAATCGATTCGGCCGCCGCGAGCTACCAGGACACGCTGGTCAGCGCCGCTCGCGATGTGGCTACACAGGCATCGACCCGCGCGCAAATTGCGGCTCAGCGCACCCAGCGCGCCCTCCAAGTAGATGCCGCACGTCAACTGCAAAGCGCTGCGGCTGCGCGCGTGCGCCAGGGCGTCACCGACTCGCGGGCCGAGCTCGCTGCGACGGAGTCCTGGATGGAACAATGCGATGCGTTGCTGCAACTCGATGGCGCGGCGCTGTCGGCGGACATCGCTCTGCAGCGGGCCCTGGGCGGCGGCTATGACAACCCGCAACAACTCGCCAATATTCACTCGGCCAAGACGACGACACCATGAACGCAAACGTAGAACCCGCAGCGGCCGTAACTTCGAACGGCAATCGCACCAAGATCCTCCTCCTTATTGCGCTCATCTTCATCGTGCTCGGCGCGTTCTGGGCCGCATACTGGGTATTGGTGTTGTCGAAGCGCGAGCGCACCGACGATGCCTATGTCAGCGGCAACAAAGTGGTGATCTCCGCACAAGTCACCGGCACGGTGATAGCCGTGCTGGCCGATGATACGCAGCAGGTCACTGCGGGCCAGGTATTGGTGCGTCTCGACCCCATCGATGCACAGACCGGCTTGAGCCGCATGGCGAGTGCCTTGGCGCAAACCGTGCGTCAGGTGCGCCAGGAGAAATCGACGGCGTATCAGTACGACTCGGTCATCGCTACTCGAAAACTGCAGTTGGCGAGCGCCCAGGCCGATCTTGCCAAGCGTGAACCCTTGCTGGCCGACCATGCCATCGCTCCTGAAGAAGTGCGCCACGCGCGCGAGAGCGTCGAATTGGCTCGCGCGGCGTTGACCCAGGCGGTGCACCAGTCGACTTCTTCGCATGCCTTGGTCGACGGCACTGCTGTCGAAGACAATCCTTCGGTGCTGCAAGCCAAGGCGGCATATCGCGACGCCTGGATCGCCGCGCAGCGCAATGCCGTGGTGGCGCCGGTCACGGGCTATGTGGCGGAACGCAGCGTGCAGCTGGGCCGGCACATCCAGGCCGGCCAGGCACTCATGACCGTCATACCGCTGAACTCGTTATGGGTGGACGCGAATTTCAAAGAGGTACAGCTCAGGCACCTGCGCATCGGACAGTCGGCCGAGGTGCGCAGCGACCTGTACGGCGGATCCTTCATTTTCCATGGCCACGTCGAGGGTATGGCAGCCGGCACCGGCGCGGCGTTTTCCTTATTGCCGGCGCAAAACGCCTCGGGCAATTGGATCAAGGTGGTGCAGCGAGTGCCGGTGCGCATTCAAATCGACGACGCAGATCTGATTAAGTCGCCACTGCGGGTGGGGTTGTCCGCCACGGTGACGGTGGATACGACGTCGCGCAACGGTCCTGTCTTGGCGCAGCACGCGACCGGTGCCGCAGTCGGTGATACCCAGGTGTACACCCAGGATCTCGACAAGGCGAATGCCGAAGCCGATGCGGTCGTGCGTCGCAATCTTGAAGCCGCGCGCTAGCGACAAGCTCTATGGCTGAGTCCGCATCGCCGTCCGCGGCGTACGAATATCCGCCGCTGCGCGGCGGCAAGCTGTTGTTTCTAACGGCAGCGATCGCCACAGCGTCGTTCATGGAGATTCTTGACATGACCATCGTCAATGTCTCCGTGCCGGCAATCTCCGGCAGTCTCGGCGTCAGCACGTCCGAGGGAACTTGGGCCATCAGTTCCTATATGCTGGCCGCGGCCATCATGCAGCCGCTGACGGGCTGGATCGGCCGGCGTTTCGGCGAAGTCAAAACCTTCATCACGTCCATTTTATTGTTCATGTGCTTTTCGGCTCTCTGCGGACTCGCTACCAGCATGCCCATGCTGGTAGCGGCCCGCCTCATCCAGGGGCTGGTCTCCGGCCCCATGATGTCGGTGGCGCAGGCCATACTGCTGCGTAACTATCCGATCGAAAAGCGTGGCATGGCGATCGCCCTATGGGCCATGGTGATCATAATCGCGCCTATATTTGGGCCAATACTTGGCGGCTGGATTACCGATAATTTGTCCTGGCCCTGGCTGTTCTATATCAATTTGCCGGTGGGTGCATTCGCGGCCGTGGCGAGTTGGTCGATTCTGCGCCATCGTGAATCAAAGATTGTGAAATTACCCATCGATGTGGTCGGGCTCACGCTGCTGGTCATCGGCGTCGGCAGTCTGCAGTTCATGCTCGACAACGGCAACGAGAAGGACTGGTTCAACTCCCCGCTCATTGTCATGGCCGGCGTGGTATCGCTAATCAGCATCGCCTTCCTCATCCCATGGGAACTCACCGACAAGCACCCCGTCATCGATCTGCACTTGTTCAGCCGGCGCAATTTTCGGGTGGGCACCGCCGTCATCGGCGTCTCGTATTTTGCACTGTCCGGCGTCAACGTCATTTTTCCGCTGTGGTTGCAAACCACGGTCGGCTACACCGCTACCTGGGCCGGATTGGCGGTAGCGCCGGTCGGATTGCTGGCCTTGGTGGCGGCGCCCATCGTCGGGCGCAACATGAACCGGTTGAATCTGCGGCTGGCTGCCAGCTTCGCGTTCTGCGTATTCGGCTTCGCTATTTTTTGGGCCGCCACCCTCAACGATACTGCGAGTTTCTGGCAGTTTGCGACGCCGCGGTTTCTACAAGGGCTGGGCATCGCGTTTTTTTTCCTACCCTTGAATCAAATAATGCTCTCCGGGATTCCGCCGAGCGAACTCGCATCCGCCTCTGGCCTGAGCAACTTCGTGCGTACCATGTCGGGCAGCATCGCGACCGCGATGACAGTGTTCATGTGGAATCGACGCACCGACTACCACCACGCCGTCCTCACCGAACACGTGCGCAACTCCGCCGGAGCGTGGACCGAATATCAGGCCCAGCTTAGCAACCACGGAGTCTCGGGTACCGGCGCCTTCGAATACGTCGAGCATGTCATTACCACGCAGGCCATGACATTGGGGGTCAACGATGTGTTCCATGTGCTGGGCTGGACGTACCTGCTGTTGATTCCCTTTATCTGGCTTGCAAAGCCGCCGTTCACGGCGCGCGGCGCGGACGCGGCTCACTAATCAATTCTTTCGATACCGTGTACGATCGCCAAATGAACGCACCCTATATCGTTGCCGTCGGCGGGACACTACGGGCCAACTCTTCGACCGAACGCGCCATGCGCCATGTGCTCGACACCGCGCAACGTGCTGGGGCAAGAATCAAGCTCATTAGCGGCGCCGCGCTGCAACTGCCGCTGTACCAACCCGACAATCCGCAACGCAGCGAGGAGGCGCGCAGCTTGGTAGCGGAACTCTCCCTGGCTGACGGCATCATTATAGGATCGCCGGGCTATCACGGCAGCATTTCCGGTGTGGTCAAGAACGCCTTGGATTATGCCGAAGATTTGCGCACGGATATTCGACCCTATTTGAGCGGTCGCGCCGTCGGCTGTGTTGCGACCGCGGGTGGGTGGCCCGGCGCGGTGAACACCTTGGGCGCCTTGCGCGAAATTGTGCATGCACTGCGCGGTTGGCCCACGCCGATGGGAGCCGCAATCAATTCAACCGAGACAATTTTCGACGAGGACGGTAGGTGTCAAGTTCCGCGCGTTGCGCAGATGCTCGATATAATCGCGTCCGAAGTGCTGAGTTTTGCGCGCTCGCTGAAGGGGAAGTAATTACGTGAGGCGCGTTAGTCCAGTCCTGCTATCGATCAGCTTGCTCGGATTCGGCGCCACGGGCGCGGCAGTAGTCACGCCGGCCGACCTGGTGCTGCTGCATGGGAAAATTCACACCCAGGATGCCAAGCGCAGCGTGGTGCATGCGTTTGCGGTGCGCGGCAATGCCATCGTGGCCGTGGGCACTGATCAGGCGATCGCAGCGTACGTCGGCCCGCAGACGCGCTCGGTTGATCTGGCCGGCCGAGTCGTCTTGCCGGGCATCCTCGATGCTCACACGCATCCAGCACAAAGTGCTCAGGATGTCGGCAAGTGCAGTCTGGACGACAAACCGCTGGCGCTGGCCGTGATCAAGAGCCGGGTGGCGGCGTGTCTGCAGGAGCAGCCGGGGGAGCGCACTCAGTGGTTCGAAGTGGTCATGGTCGATCCCTCCGGTTTGACCCTGACGCGGGCAGACCTGGACGGCATGCTGTCCGATCGGCCTTTGCTGCTCACCGGCTCGGACGGTCATACCGCGTGGGCCAATTCGGCGGCGTTGAAACTCGCGCACATCACCGCCGCTACCAAGGACCCCGTCGGCGGGCATATCGAACGCGACGGCGCCGGGTTGCCAACGGGCACGCTGCGCGACATTGCCGCCGAGATGGCGCAGTCCGTGATGCCGGTGCCGAGCCTCGAGCAGCAGGCCGCGCGGCTTGCCAAGGCTTTGGACTCAATGCGCGCCGTCGGGATCACATCGGTACAGGACGCCGCCGTCGACGATCGCACCATGCAGATTTACAAGCGGCTATACGATGAGCATCGATTGAACATGCGGGTGCGTGCGTCTTTTTACCTGAAAAATCTTCACGATCCCGCTGCCGACTTGATCGACAAGGCGGTGAAGTTTCGCTCGAAATGGGCTGTCGATCCGGATTTTCTGCGCGCAGATGCGGTGAAGATCTTTGCCGACGGCGTCATCGAGTATCCCTCGCATACGGCCGCTATGCTCGAGCCGTATCTTGACAGTCACGGCCATCCGACCTCCGATCGGGGACCTTCGTATTTTGAGCAGAGCGATCTCGACAAGATCGTGACCACCGCGGATGCCGTGGGACTGACGGTACATGTTCACGCCATCGGCGACCGCGGGGTCCGATCGGCATTGGACGCGTTTGCGGCTGCCCGGCGCGGCAACGGGATGCGGGATAATCGCGACCAGATTGCGCACTTGGAACTGATCAATCCCGCGGATTTTCCCCGCTTTAAGCAGTTGGGGGTCATTGCCAACTTCCAGTTGCTATGGGCCGAGGCGGGCGACTACACCGATAAAGCGACCATTCCCTATATTGGCGCGGAGCGCTCCCGCTATCTCTACCCGGCACGGTCGCTGCGCGATGCAGGGGCGGTGATCGCCGGCGGCAGCGATTGGGGTGTCAGCAGTTTTGATCCATTCATTGCCATTGAACACGGCATTACGCGCGCAGAGCGCCGCGGTCAGCCTGCGCTGTTGCCGGAACAAGGCCTCACTTTGCAGGACATGGTGGACGCCTACACCATCAACGCCGCCTTTGCGATGAAGCAGGAGCGCACCACCGGCAGCATCGAGGCCGGCAAGCGCGGCGATTTTATTGTGCTCGACCGAGACATCTTTGCCCTCGACCCCTTCGATTTGCACGACACCAAGGTGGCGGCCACCTACCTCGATGGCCGCGAAGTTTACTCATTGACCAAGCAATGAGCGGCGCAGATTCGCGTGTGGTTTGAATTAAACTTTGGATGGGCGGTGACATAACGTGGGCTGGCGCGTGCGCTGCACTCCTTGACATAAATCGGCAATGATGGACTTTGTCGCCGCGCGGAGACATTGATCACGGTTTCACCACGCTTGCTTAGCCACTATTCTCACAGCGTCGCAACGTTGGTGGATAAAATCATTTATGGCAAAGCCGATAAATACACCAGTAACCGGAAATATTTGGCACCTCAGCATCGATGACTTATTCGCGCCGCTTCCGGAGAAAACACGCCTCGGCGGTTCCGGACCCTTCGTCATCAATCTCAGTGCGTCGACGGCGCCCATCGACTTGCCTCCCAAGGGCTTCGACGCGGGTCGCGACGCTCATGTATATCAAGTGCAACGAACCGAAGATCGGCGATTGCGCTACCGTCTGCGCCTCGGGCCCTTTGCCAATGAGGACGATGCGGACGTAATTCTCAAAAGGGTTCGCGATGTCTATCCCGGCGCGCTGACGGCAACCGCAGAGGCCGATGATTTGCGAGCGATCGCGACTCTACAGGTGAAGTCTGCACCCGCCGCAAGGTTCATCGAGCCCATCCCCGCCGTCAGGGCAGAGCCTCCCCCGGCCGTTAAGCTGATTAAGCCAGCGCCACTAGTTTTGTCGTTGGTGGAGGAATTGCCGGCAGCGCCCCCGGTGATTACTGCGCCTGCCGTGCCCCCGGTATTGCGTGACCGGATAGCCGTACCGCAACAGGCGCATGCAGCCAGTGCTGTCGTCTCATCGGCTACGCCGCCGCCAGTGGTTACTGCGCCAGCCATCCCCGTGATTCCCGCTCCTGTCATGCCGTCTGCGCCCGCGGTTGCGGTTGCGCCGAAGCCTGTTATCGCGCCGCCCTCACGCCCGCTGGTCGCGGCCTCGCGCCCCGCTGCACCGGCAGCGCGTGAAGCGCCCGTAAAGCAGGTGGTACCCGCACCACGGAATAAACCGTCAGCGCCCGGCGCCGCCGGAAATTCTCCGAATCCGGTGGATGAACCGAAACAGCGCTTGTTGAGCGTCGAATCGACGCAAACCGTGCGCGCGCTGTCAATCTTGGAATTGGAAAGCGAACCAGCGTCTCGCTGGTTCGTGATCCAGCTGTCACTATCCGAGGAGGCATTCGATTCAGAGGCGGTGCCGAATCTCGACATCTTCGATGTATACCGCCTGTACTCTGTGGCCGGTATCGATCAGGGTCGCATTGTGCATGCCTTGCGACTGGGCTTTTTCGGCGAAGAGAATGCCGCCGCCGCCGTGGCGAGCTATTTGGCGGAGTTTTATGAGAATCCAACCGTCAAACGCGTCAGTTCAGCCGAGCGGGACCGATTTGCTGAGCAGCGCTTCGAACCGCGCAAGGATGTCGGTGCGACCGGCAAGCACGCGGTGATAGAAATTACCAACGAACGCTATATCCGCGAAAAGCGTATCACCTCAACAACGGCGGTTTCGCAACACAATAAATAGGTTCCCGTAAGAAATCCCTTACATGGAATGGGTCAAGCCGGGAATCGCAATTTCCTGTCTGCGCGCGCAAAGTTTTCGTCGCAGTAAACGGGCGCAACGCTCTTGGATAAATACCAGCGAGGGGGACACATCATGGGTCGCGGAATTCTGCTTTGGTTGTTGGGCGTACCACTGCCTATCATTTTGTTGCTTGCCATGTGCTCGCACCGCTAGCGGCGGGAATGTCATGGTACAAGTAGTAGAGGCACACTCTGAGGTCGGTAAATCGGCGGCTTCGTGGCCGGCGATAGTTGCGGGCGCGTTCGTCGCTGCGTCGGTGTCTTTGGTGTTGCTGGCGCTTGGCGCAGGGCTGGGATTCGCTTCGATACCGCCTTGGCCCATGCACGGGGTGTCCGTGACTTCGTTTGCGGCGGCCACGGCAATTTGGTTCATCGTGATGCAGTGGCTGTCCTCGGCTGTAGGCGGATACATTGCGGGCCGGCTGCGCACGCGATGGCTTGGTACCCACCCCCATGAAGTGTTTTTTCGCGATACGGCGCACGGGCTGGTCACGTGGGCGGTCGCGACTGTACTGGTTACGGCCACCCTCGCGACAACTTTGTACACGGTGATTGGCGGCGGGGCGCATGCCGCCGTTGGCGCCGTCCACACGGCCGACGCTTACGCGGTGGATAGGTTGTTTCGGCACACCGCTGGGGAAAGTCAGTCGGCGGGCGAGGCTAGGGAAGAGGCCAGTCACATCGTCGCCAACGCGTGGGCCACGGGTACCGTTTCGGATAGTGATCGCACTTACTTGGCGGAATTGGTCGCGGCGCGAACCGGTGCGCCGGGCACGGAGGTGCAGCGGCGAGTGAACGAATTTGTCGAGGGCACGTTGGATGCCCGGTTAAAAGCGCAGGCGGACGCTGCAACCGCGGCAAAAACGGCTACTGAAGTCGCCATCTATACAGCCCTATCCATGCTTGTAGGCGCCTTCATAGCCTGCGTCTCTGCGGCACTGGGCGGCCGCTTGCGTGACGAACACTTGTAGAAGCTAGTTTGCGCCGGTTTGGGTGTGCGGGGCGGGACCAACGGGTGCCGCCTGCAGGGAATCAAAGCGCAAACTGATGTTCGAACCGGACTCCTGGTGAGGCAAGCAGGTCGTACGACTCTCCACATTTCGAATAGTGAACATGGGCAGCACGTTGTTGCGGAACTGTTCAACGAGTTCGCAGTCCCCGGTGGTCAGTTCCCGCGGCGAGCGATAGGCAAATGATACTGACCGCCAGGCGGCGTCGATGGGCTTGCTGTCCGTGGGCGGTACGGTGCTCGCAGGTGCCAATGTGTAGAAGCTCAAGCTTGCCCGTGCGAATTTATCCGGTCGTCCGAAGCCGGAGGCGCAGGCTCCCGCGCGCGATTTCGCGTCCGGGCGCGCACCCGCTGCCAGCAGCAGCACTTTGACCTTGTCGGCCAGCCCGTCGCAGGAATACGTCGTAGTAAAGCCCATAAAAATGAAGGAGTATTCGTGCTTCTGCCAAATCCCCTGGTCGCGCATAGCGCCCGCCGGTGCATCGGCGGCTGACACTACGAACGGCAGGAGCAGGCTGCAGCCCGCGATGGCCGCCAATTGACGATATATATTCATGCCAGGTACTCCAGAAAAGTTTGTCGCCGCTTCGAGTATAACGGCGCAGGTGCCTGCTCGGTTGACCGGCCGACGTCGGTATTTGACGCGCAGCGCTCGCCAAACGCCGGCACCAGGTCAATCGACCCGTCACCAAGTCAATCGAATACGATGCGCGGGAAATAGAAAGACACCGTCCAATTCGGCATGTCAACAATCTCGCTGATGCGAAGGTCGCCGCACACACTGCACAGCAGATAGGCATCGACGGCGGGAATGCCCTGCTGACGATCGAGCAGATCGATCATCGATCGCAGGGCTGCGCGTGCGGCTTGCATCAAATCCGGGCCAATACCAGTCGTGACCTCGTATCCTTTGGCATCGAGATGTCGGGTAACGGGCCCCTCGGTTCGGAAGCGTGGGAAAGCAAGCGGCTCGCGCTTCAGCAAGTCGAATCGCAGGGCAACTCGCATCGGACTTTCGATGGCGGTGCCGCACACCTCGCCATCGCCCTGTGCGGCGTGCGTGTCACCGACGGAAAATAACCCTCCCGCGACCTCGACTGGTAAAAATAACTCGGTACCAAGCGCAATGTCGCGCACGTCCATGTTGCCGCCGACCCGGCGCGGCGGAACTACGCTGTGCACTCCCGCTTCAGCAGGTGCCAGGCCGATGGTGCCGGTGAAGGGTTTTAATGGCACTTTGCCCCAAAGCCCGAACGCAGCAGGCGCCAAAGTCTTAGCGTCGTAGCGCCAAATCTGCAGCGCTGGCTCCTTGAATTCATCGGCCAATAGTCCAAAGCCGGGAATATTCGCGGTCCAGCCCCACCCCGATGGAACGAAGGATAGCAAGGTCACCTTCAACACGTCGCCCGGCTCAGCGCCATCGATGAACACCGGACCCGCGACGGGGTTGACCTTGGAGAAGTCCAGACGAGACACGTCGGTCACCGTCGAGGTGGCGCTGAGCTGGCCGCCGGACGCATCGGAGACGTCGAATTCCAGCGAATCCCCGGGTGCCACACGCGCGACCGGCGCGAGTCTGTTGTCCCAGCCGTAGTGGCATTGATGGATGGTGTGTAGGGGTGCCTTGACCACGGGCCATTGTACGAAATCTGGCGCGCCGTGCACCTGGCAATCAGTTGAGCGTGAACGAGCGAATCTTGAGCTAGACTGCCGCGCATGTCGCTACAGGAATTCGGCTACCAGGAGCAGCTCAAGCGTGCCCTGACCACCCGGGATTTAATCATCTACGGGATGATTTTCATGCTGCCGATCGCGCCGTACGCTGTGTTCGGCCTGGTGTGGGAAGCCTCCAAGGGCATGGTGCCGCTGGCATATCTGGTAGGCCTTGTCGGCATGTTCTTCACCGCTTTGAGTTATGCCGCCATGTCGCGTGCGTTTCCGCTGGCCGGATCCGTGTATACCTACGCGCAGCGCGGATTGCACGAGACCGCCGGATTCTTTTCGGGGTGGCTGATATTGCTCGACTACATTTTGGTGCCTGCGCTGTTGTATTTGTTCAGTGCCGTGGCATTGCGGCCGATTTTCCCCGCCGTGCCTGCGTGGCTCTGGCTGACCGGATTCATTTCCTTCAACGCCATCGTCAATTTGCTCGGCATAGAATTCACTGCCCGCGTCAATCGGTACATGCTGGCGATGGAATTGTCGACACTGGCGTTATTTGTGGTGCTCGGTCTGATGGCTTTGTATCGCGGAGCGGGGGCGGGCGCACTCACGCTTAAGCCCATCTACAATCCGCAGGTCTTCTCCTGGTCGACGGTGGCCGGCGCAACGTCGATCGCAGTGCTCTCTTTTCTGGGCTTCGATGGGATTTCGACACTCTCGGAAGAAAGCCGCGGCAATCAGGGTGCTATCGGCCGCGCCACGGTGTGGTCGCTGCTGCTGGTGGGCGCCTTGTTTATGCTGCAGACCTGGATTGCCACCGATTTGGCGCGAGGGATGCGATTTTCCTCGCCGGATACGGCGTTTTATGAGGTGGCGGAACGGGCCGGTGGTGTGTGGCTGCGGCTGCTTACGATTTTGGCGATTGTGATTGCCCAGGCCATTGCGAACGCCATGGCCGCACAGGCAGCTGTGTCCCGGATTTTATTCGCGATGGCTCGTGACGGCAAACTGCCCGCCATTCTGGCCAAGGTACATCCTCGCTTCCAGACTCCTTATGTGAGCACACTCGCCGTGGCACTCGTTTCGCTGCTTGTCGGCCTATTCTTCGCCGCACGCGTCGATGATCTCACCCAAGTGGTGAATTTTGGCGCGCTCAGCGGGTTCGTTCTGTTGCATCTCTCGGTGGTCAATCATTATCTGGTGCGCGGGCGCAGCGGCGATTGGCTGCGGCATCTGATTTTCCCGCTGACGGGACTTATCATCATTCTGTACGTGCTCTACGAAATGGATCGCGCAGCGAAAATTCTCGGGGCTTGCTGGATCGGCATCGGGATTTTGTACTATGCCGCGCTCGCGCTGCGCTCCAAGAAACCGGGCGTATTGGATGCGTAATTTGGGACTTGGCTGGCCGGTCAGACCGCCTAGAAGGCTCTCGACCGCTACAGCGGCGAGTTCTCTCTAACGCGTCACAGAATTGCGTCACATAATCCAGAGGTCAAAAAACAACCCGCCTAATTGATCGGATATGGTGTTGTCCTACACGCTCGTCAGAGAACATCTCTAGCGTAAGGACTTTCGATTCGCTAACAATCCGACGCCATGACCCTCAAATACTCAAACGCGGCTGCCAATCTCACCGGCGTCGCCGCCGAAGCGGCGCAGATGGCCGTGGAGGCAGGCCTGGTCTACGTGTCGGACGCCGAACCTGGCATCCGCCGTCTGCGTGCCGGTAAGGGTTTTCGTTATCTGACGCCCGAAAATCGCCGGCTGGCGGCGGCGAAGGAACTCAAGCGCATCGCCGGTCTCGCGATTCCGCCGGCTTATCGCGATGTGTGGATTTCACTCCAACCGCGCGGGCATCTGCAAGCCACTGGACGGGACGCGCGCGGCCGCAAGCAGTATCGCTACCACGCCGAATGGCGGCAGGTGCGCGACAGCGCGAAATTCGATCGCATGGTGGCCTTCGGCGAGGCGTTGCCGAAGCTGCGTCGCAAGCTCAAGCGCGATATGAGCTTGCCCGGCTTGCCGCGCGAAAAGGTGCTCGCCGTGGTCGTCGGCATTCTTGATGCCACGCGCGTGCGTATCGGCAATACTGAATATGCACGCGACAACAAGAGCTTCGGCCTCACCACGCTGCGCAATCGCCATGTCAGTTTCATCCGCGACGGGCGTGCGGTGCTGAATTTTCGCGGCAAGGGCGGCGTGCAGCACGAAGTGCACATTGACGACAAGCGCATTGTGCAGATTGTGCGGCATTGCCAGGAAATTCCCGGTCAGCATTTATTTCAATATGTGAGCGATGAGGGCCAGCGCTGTCCCATCGATTCCGGCCAGGTCAACGATTACCTGCGTGAGGCAATGGGCGATGATTTCACGGCCAAGGACTTTCGCACCTGGGGTGCAACTCTGCACGCCATCACTCTGCTGGCGCGTACCCCGATTGCGGATAATGTCAGCGAGCGAGCGCTGAAGGGCGAGATAGCCGCTGTCGTCAAGCAAGTGGCGGCCAAACTGCGCAACACCCCTGCGGTGTGCCGCAAGTCCTATATCAATCCGGCAGTGTTCGACTCCTGGCGCTCAGGACTCATCCACAAGGTGTTCAACGGCAGTTTGAGCCTTGCTGCACCGCGTAAAGCAGAAACACTGGTATTGGAGTTCCTGCGCCAGGAAGCCAACACGCCGGAAAGTCACTAGACGCCTGCGAGGGCCCAGGTCCATCACCGCGCGTCTTTGGCTCCGCATGCGACAATGATCCTATGACTTCCGAACCTGTCGCTTATACAGAGTCGTACAAGCGCGTCGTGGTGTTGCTGCTCATGACGGCCTACACCTTCAACGCCATGGACCGCACCCTTATTTCGATCATTGGTCAGTCCATGAAACTTGACCTTAAGTTGACCGACACCGAGCTGGGTCTGCTGGGCGGTACGGCCTTCGCGCTGCTTTACGCTTTCGGCGGGATTCCGATGGCGCGTCTTGCCGAACGCATCAGCCGGGTTAACATTATCTCCGTCGCCCTCATCGTCTGGTCGGGTTTAAGTGCCCTGTGCGGTGCGGCGGCAAGCTTCTCGCAGCTGCTGCTGATAAGGGCGGGTGTAGGCTTTGCGGAGGCCGGCTGTTCACCGCCCGCGCACTCGTTGATTTCGGATTACTTCGAGCCGTCGCGACGCACCTCGGCGCTATCGGTATACACCTGCGGCATTTCGCTCGGCTATCTCTTGGCTGCGGTGGCGGGTGGCTACGTTGCACAGCATTGGGGATGGCGCTCGGCCTGTGCCATGGTGGGTCTGCCGGGGATCGCGATTGCGCTGGTGATCAAAGTCTGTGTGCGTGAGCCGCCACGTGGCTATTCAGATCGGGCGTCAGGACATGGAGAGCGTGCGGCTCTGCCGCCATTCTCGCTACCTGCCGAGATTCATGAGCTGCAGAAAGTCGGACGCGCGCTTCTGACGGATCGGCCGGTACTACACATGGTACTGGGTGTAACCATAGGCGGATTTGCGGCCTATGGCTTTTACGCTTTTCTACCTCTGTACTTGAACCGTGCCTTCGGTCTCGATTACACCAGCATCGGGGTTATCGCCGGGCTGTCTGCGGGAGTGGCGGTGGGCATAGGCATTGTGGCCGGCGGGTTCGTTGCCGATGCGCTGGCGAAGCGCGATGCGCGTTGGTACGCACGGGTTCCGGGCTTTGGCGGGCTCATCGCCGTGCCCCTGTATGTGGCGACGCTCTTTACCGCCAGTTGGCTGGCAGCAACATGCCTGCTATCGGTTGCGGGCTTCTTTCAGTACGCCTCCTTGGGACCCACTTTCGGCGTCGTCCAGAATGTAGTCGGCCGGCGGCGACGCGCCACCGCGACGGCGTTTCTCTATATCTGCCTGAATGTGATTGCGTTGGGTGGGGGACCCTTGTTCACGGGTTCTGTGATCGACGGCTTCGCGGAGTCTGCCTTTAATGCGCAGAGTGCAACTAGAGCTGCGCCAGAGACGGGCGATTCGGCACGGCACGCGCTTGGCGTGACATTCAAAAGTTCGTGTCCCGGCGGCGCGGCGCCGCCAACGGCCGGCGCCGAATTGCAAGACCAGTGCCGGTCGAGCTTGGCGCGAGCAACCCGTTTAGGGATGCTGGTGACGCTGGGATTTTTTGCCTGGGCGTCGTGGCATTACTTGCTGGCCTCTGTGGGCATCGCCAAGGCGCTCAAAGCCGCCTCCTCCGTCCAGTCGGATTCGACGTAAAACGGGCCGGGACGCTCGCGCAACTGTTCGTACTTACAGATTTCAGGTTCGGAGCCGAGCGGCGTTGAAGCGCCGCCACGAAACGCCCACTCGCCGCGCTCGCTGTCGCTCGCCCGCACGTAGCTATTGATCATGAAGCGCCTATCGTAATCGCTGACATTGGGAGCCGAGCCATGCACGGTGAACAGAGTCCAGAGTAAGAGATCACCAGGCTCCATTTCACACGTGCGAATATTCGACGGATCAAGACCGGCGCGCCGCAGCTCCTCATCCTGCGTCTGACCGACCATGATGGGACCGTCATCCGCGAGTCCGAGATACCCCAGGCGATGACTTCCGGGCATGATCCGCAGCGCACCGTTCTCGACGGTTTGCGGGTCGATGGCGAGGCCGGTGGTCACTGTACTGTGCAGATGGTCATAGTCTTTGATATTGCCCTGACGGAAGCGGGCGTCCTGGTGAAAGCGATAGGAGGTGTATTTCGCACCCGGCGGCTTCCAGTGGATTTGGTGCGAAATCTGCTTGATGTCCTTCCCCAGGAATGGCTCGAGCACGGCATAGTACTTCTGACTGCGGCGCATTTGTTCCATGAAGGGACTCAACCAGGCAGTCCAGTGGGCTTGCAGCACCACGCGCCGCTTCGCCTTCGGGTCATTCAATACCTCGAACAGCAGGTTCTTGTCCCGATAGGTTGCATGATGCCTAAGTCCCTCTTGATACATGCAATCCGCTTCCGCGCCGACTTGCGCAATCTCCTCCCGCGAAAGAAAACCGCGTACGATGGCAAATCCATCGCTGCGAAGCGCTGCAACCGCATTCTGAATGTTCAGCGAATCATCCCCTTGTAGGCATGCCAGGTGGCATGACCCAGCAGCGGCGCAATGATGAGCAGACCGAACAGCAGAGGCGCGTAGCCGATAATGGTCAACAGCAGGATCAAGGCGCTCCAAAGGATCATGGCGGGGATGTTGCGAAGCACGGCGTTGATGCTGGTGCGCATGGCCTGGCCGGCCGTCGCGTGTCGGTCGATGATGAGTGGAATAGCCACCACCGATACCGCGAATACGCCGCTGGCCAGCATACCGCCGACGATTACATAGGCGAGAACTTGCGAGCGGTTGGTCTCGTCGAGAAACCCCCGGTACAAGGTTTCGCCGACATCCGGTGCGGGGACGTGAAACACCGTCCCCAGCAGCAGTGCCGAAATCCCAAACCACACGGCGGCGCAGATCGCCAGGATGACTCCGAACTCGAATAAAGCGGGGGCGTTTCTGCCGAATCCCTCCAAGGAATCGTCGAAGTTCGCTGACTGGCCAAGTGAGTAACGCCGCGACATTTCGCAAAACCCCGCCGACATCAGCGGGCCCACCAGCAGGAATCCGGAAATCGCCGCGGCAATGAAGTAGGGGTGGGTGCCACAGAAGATCAGCAGCGTCCACCCCAGCGCCACAATCAACGCGCCATAGCCCAGACTGGTGCCCCAATGGCGGCGCATGTCCAGCCAACCTGCTCGCAACCAACTGAAAGGCCGGTAAACCGGGACTCGCAAGACTTCTAAGTGAAGTATCTCATCTTCACCGCTGACGAGAGTCGTGCCCATGGTCGCATCCTCCGAATTGAGAGGTTAACCTAGCCATTCACCCAGGGTAGTCTAGCCCCATTTATCAAGGATTCCACAGTTGAAAATCGATGACCTTAAGGAAGCCCGCAGAAAGGCGGCGCTCGACTATCACGAGTTCCCGACCCCCGGAAAGCTGTCGATTACGGCCACCAAGCAACTGCTCAACCAAAGCGACCTGGCGCTGGCCTATTCACCGGGAGTTGCCGCTGCCTGCGAGGCTATCGTGGAGAATCCGCTCAATGCCTTTCGCTTTACCGCGCGCGGTAACTTAGTCGGGGTCATCACCAACGGTACCGCCGTGCTCGGGTTGGGAGCCATTGGGCCGCTGGCAGCGAAGCCTGTCATGGAGGGCAAGGCGGTCTTATTCAAGAAATTCGCCGGCATTGATGTATTCGACATCGAGGTCGAACAACGCGATCCGCAGAAGCTGGTGGAACTCATTGTGGCTCTCGAGCCCACTTTCGGGGCCATCAATCTCGAGGACATCAAGGCGCCGGAATGCTTCTTCGTCGAGCGCGAGTTGCGGCGGCGCATGAAAATTCCGGTGTTCCATGACGACCAGCATGGCACCGCGATTATTGTCGGTGCGGCCTGTCTGAATGGCCTGCAAGTCTTGGGTAAGGACATCAGGACCATTAAAATGGTGGTGAGCGGCGCCGGCGCCGCGGCCCTCGCCTGCGTTGACCTGCTGCTCGACTTGGGTCTGGTGCGCGAGAATGTATGGCTGTCCGATCTTGCCGGCGTGGTCTATGAAGGCCGCCAGGAGCTAATGGATCCTGAAAAGGCTCGATTTGCGCAAAACACGCCAGCCCGAGCTCTGAACGACATCATCGGTGATGCCGATGTATTCCTCGGCCTGTCCGCGGGCGGCGTGCTAACGCAGAACATGGTCGCAAAGATGGCGCCGCGGCCTTTGATTCTCGCGCTCGCAAATCCGACGCCGGAAATCCTGCCCGAGGAAGTTCGCGCCGTACGCGGCGATGCCGTGATCGCCACGGGCCGCAGCGACTATCCGAACCAGGTTAACAATGTGTTGTGTTTTCCCTTCATATTCCGCGGCGCGCTGGATGTGGGGGCTACCACCATTACCAGAGCAATGGAAATCGCTGCCGTGCATGCCATCGCGGAACTGGCCCGTCAAGAACAAAGCGATGTGGTGGCAGCGGCCTACGCAGGTATGGAAGATCTGGCGTTCGGCCCGGAATACCTCATTCCCAAGCCCTTCGACCCGCGTTTGATAGTGAAAATTGCCCCGGCGGTGGCCAAGGCCGCCATGCAGTCGGGTGTCGCCACCCGACCTATAGTCGATCTTGAAGCCTACGGCCAGCGCCTGCTGCAGTTCGTCTATCACAGCGGCACATTGATGCAACCGATCTATGCAGCGGCACGCACCTTGCCGGCGCAGCACAGCCGCATCGTCTATGCGGAGGGCGAGGATGAGCGGGTACTTCGCGCGGTGCAAATTGCGGTGGATGAAAAGCTTGTTACGCCCATCCTAGTCGGCCGACCGGCGGTGATTGAAGGCGGCATCAAGCGGTACGGGCTGCGCATTCGATTGGGTGAGCACTTCAGCATTGTGAATCCGGAACATGACTCGAGATATCGCGAGTATTGGCAGGACTATCACAAACTTACCGAACGCAGCGGCGTGACGGCCCAATATGCGAAGCTGGAGATGCGCCGCCGCACCACCCTGATTGCCGCGATGCTATTGAAGAAGGGCGAGGCCGACGGGTTGATCTGCGGGACCATCAGCACCACCGCACGGCACCTACACTACATCGATCAAGTCATTGGCCGCCGCACAGGGGTCAACGTGTATGGTGCGATGAGCGGGTTGATTTTGCCGGGCCGCCAGGTATTCATCGTCGACACTCATGTCAACCTCGACCCCACTGCCGAGCAGCTCGCGGAGATTACCAGGCTGGCTGCGGATCAGCTCTGCGCCTTCGGATTGACCCCCAAGGTGGCTTTGCTGTCGCATTCTAATTTCGGCACCAGCGATGCACCATCCGCATTGAAAATGCGCGCGACGTTGGCACTGCTGCACGAACATCTGCCGGATCTCGAAGTGGACGGGGAAATGCACGGCGACAGCGCCCTGGATGAAGCCGCACGCACGGCGATACTGCCGAGTAGCACGCTGCGCGGCAGCGCCAATCTGCTGGTCTGCCCGAATCTCGACAGCGCCAACATTGCGTACAACCTGCTCAAGTCGGCGGCCGGACACAATGTGGCCATCGGCCCCATATTGCTGGGTTGCGCCGCGCCGGCGCATATTTTGACCCCGGCAGCCACGGTGCGGCGCATCGTGAATATGACGGCGGTCACTGTGGTCGAGGCGTCTCGACAGACCAGCGGCCGCGAGGCGGATGCCGCGCGAAAATGCTGAGTGCTGCGTCGGTGGGGTTGAACTCCATTGACGATATGGGGTCGGATCCAGACGATACCCCGGCAAATGCTTCTCAGGAGGTGCCGCCATGCAATGTCTGAATCCATATTCCGGAGTTGTTGTGGCTGCAGCGACGCTGCTAGGCTTGTGGTGCGGGTGCGCCGACAGCATTGCGGCAACTGCAAATACGCCGAGTGCCGCGCCCGAATTGGTCCGCGGTGAGTGGCAACATCGCAAGCTGACGTTCAGCTACGTAGGCTTCACGGCGGCCTATACCTGTGATGGGCTCGAGAATCATGTGCGGCAGATACTGCTGAATATCGGGGCGCGTAAAGATTTGAAGGTCACCGCCACCGGTTGCCCAGGACCCTTCAATACACCCAGCCACAGCGCGTTTGTTAACGTCGATTTTTATGCGCTCGTCCCGGCTGCCGATACAGCGGGATCCGAGTCGGTCAAGGCATACTGGACGGCGCTGGAGTTGACCCCGCAGCGCCCTAACTTCATGGGCGGCGGAGATTGTGAACTGATTCAAGGGATGAAGGACCTCATCACGGAGAACTTTACGCTGCGCTCGGTGGAATACCGCACCAGCTGCGTTCCCAATGAGATAACCCTCAATGGATTTTCCGTGAAGGGTCAGGCATTAAGAGCGCTGCCGCCACTGCCATCGGCGGTCACGGGCTGATGCTTAATTAATCGGCGCCGTAGGCGCGGCTTTTCCAGCGGGCGCCCCGGCCACGCCAGTAGTCCACTGCCGAACCCAAGGTTGCGGCCATGTAGAACAGCGCAATCAACGGCAGGGTAAGCGCCCACAGGGGGTTTTGTCCGTAACGCCTTAATGTGGGTTGGTAACTCAACATCGCGATGCTGAAGGCCGCCGCTCCGCAGGCCCGTATCCAGCCTTCTGCAAACAACATGGCCGGCGTCGGCGCCAACCACACCACGGTAAGTCCAAGCAAGGTGAGCGCCAATAGTGTCGGCGAATAACGCAACTGGGTGAATGCCGTGCGCGAAATCATCTGCCAAATATCGGCAAAACCCGGATAAGGGCGAATCGAAGCAGCGAGTCCGGAATGGCCAAGAAATATCGGACCGGAGGCCTTGACGGCCCTGGCCAGCGCAACGTCGTCGATCAGGGAATTCTTGATGGCATCGATGCCGCCTATGCGCAATAACGCTTTGCGTCGAATCAACACCGTGCCGCCGGCTGCGGCGGCAACGCGCGATTGAGAATCGTTCACACGCTTGAATGGATACAGCATCTGAAAGAAATAGACGAAGGCGGGCACCAATGCACGCTCTGCAAGGCTTGAACAGTTCAACTGCACCATCTCGCTCACCATGTCTGCCTCCGATTGCAGCAGCTTTGCAACCAGCGATGAAAGATGCCGCGGGTCGTGCACGATGTCTGCATCAGTGAGCAGCAGAATGGGCGCCCGTCCCGCGGCTACGCCCTGGCTCATAGCCCATAATTTGCCGGACCAGCCGGCGGGCTTCGACTGCAAGGAAATAACCTCGAGCCGCGATGTCATGCCCGCATTTGCCGGCGCACTGGCCGACGCGGCCGAGTTCGCCAGCCTCGCTGTGTCGTCGGTGGAATTATCGTCGACGAGGATCACCCTGAAATTGCCGCCGTAATCCTGCCTCAATAGCGAGCGGATTGCCGCTGCAATGGTGTATGCCTCATCGCGAGCAGGAACCACGATGTCCACTTCCGGGAAGTGTGCTGGTGCGGCTGGCGGCAGTTCCGGTGTGGATTGCCAAAATCTGCCATGCGCAAGCAACAAGTAAATCCAGATCAGCAATGACAGCAGCGCGATCATGATCCTGTCGGCCTGCGCGATGGCGTCAAATAGGCTCATCCAGCGACTTGGCGAGGGGCGTGAATAGTTTGGGACCCGACGCCGTCATGTACCAACAATCTTCCATTCGCACGCCGAACTCGCCGGGAATGTAGATCCCGGGCTCATCGGAGAAGCACATGCCCGCCTGCAGCGGCGTCGAATCTCCGTGCACCAGGTAGGCGGGCTCATGACCATCCATCCCAATGCCATGACCGGTGCGGTGCGGGAGGCCGGGCAGCTTGTAGGCAGGGCCCCAACCTTCGTGTTCGTAGTAACTGCGCACGGCATCGTCGATGCTTCCGGTGGCCGCGCCAATCTTGGCGGACTCAAGAGCAATTTCCTGCCCGCGCTTGACGGTGCTCCAGACCTTACGCTGCTTGGCGCTCGCCTGTCCGAAAACCCAGGTGCGCGATATGTCCGACTGATAGCCTTGGACCGTGCAGCCGCAATCCATCAAAACGATGGAGCCTTCATGCACTTTCTGTTCCGTTATGGATCCATGCGGATAGGCGGACGCCTCGTTCAGCAGTACCAGCGAAAATTCGGATGTGCCGCCGCCCAAGGCGAGGGTGGCGCGATCCATCAGGGCGCTGATCTCGCCAGAACTCATGCCGAGTTGCACCCGTGCATGGACCGAGCGAAGTGCCTCGAGGGTGACGGTATTCGCCAACTGCATCAGCGCCAATTCCGCCGGCGATTTGATCAGCCGGCAGGCGCGTACCAGCGCATCGGCCGAGATGATCTCGTAGCTATTCGACAACTGGCGCACACCGTCGACGATGAAGAAGCGCACGGTGGATTCCACGGCAACCACGCCGGAGGCGACGCCGCGATCGCGCAAGCCTTGCACGATGAGCGCAAAGGGACTTTCATGCTCATTCCACGGTCGCACGTCGCCGCCCACTTGCAGTGTTTCGCGCACGGAAGGCTCTTCAAAGGCCGGCGTCACGACCAGGACTGTACCGCGGGCTGGAATGATGGCCAGTGTGGTGCGCTCGGAACGATGCCAGCGTATGCCGGTGAAATAGTCCAGGGTTGAGCCGGGCTCGACCAGCAGGGCGGCAACTTTGCGCTCCCCCATGAGTGCCTGCACCTTGGCCAGGCGTGCCTGCCGTTCCGCGGCTGAAATCGGCTTCGCATCCGCCGTCAGGGATTTGAGCTCACCGGAGGCGGCCCCGAAAGCCGCAGGCACGCCTAAGCGTGCCGCCATGGCGATCAGCGGAGCACTGGCGGCGCCTCGAAGTAGTACGCGTCTCGATATCATGCTCATGCCTCGCTGTTCGGTTTACATATCCGCCGGCCAAATCCGTCGCCAGGATACTGTAATATTCTCCCAACACCTACGAGGAAGTTCTGATGACATCGATGTACAAGCTCTATGGCAGGCCGGGTTCGGGTTCGCTCGCCGTGCAGATCGCGCTCGAGGAGATAGGCGTTTCCTACGACCGCGTTTGGGTGGGCACCGAGCCCGCCGAGGTAGCGCAGTATCGCACCACGAATCCCACCGGCAGGGTGCCGGCGCTGATGCTGCCCGACGGCAGCATCATGTTCGAATCGGCTGCCATGTTGATCCACCTGTCTCTGTGTCATCCGCAAGTTGCGCTGGCGCCGCAGTCGGGAACGAACCGCCACGCGGCGTTCCTGCAGTGGATGGTGTTCCTGTCGGCCAATGTCTACGAAGCGGTGCTGCGCATGTACTATTCGGCCCGCTATTCTGTGCGCGGCGAGGCGGATGCCGATGCCATCCGTGACAAGGGCACCGCTGATTTCTGCACGCATATTGGGCTCATAAGCCAGGGGCTCGCACCTTATGTGTTGGGCGGAAGCTTCTCCGCTGCCGATATCTATCTATATATGCTGGCCGGGTGGTACTCGGGAGATAAGACGGATCTGTATCGGCGCTTCCCCAAATTGGAGGCCCACGCGAAAATCATCTCCGCTCGCGCCACGGTGGCTAAGGTGGAGGCCGACCACGGTGGATGAAGTCTTTGTGCGACGCGATGTCATTGACGCCGCCAAGCTGCGCAGGCTGTGCATGCCTTCGAATGCACGTGGCACGCTGCAGACTTTGTCGCATCTCGGCGCCATCGCCGGCACTGGCGCCATGCTTTGGCATTGGCGTGGTTCCTGGTGGGGAGTGCCGATATTCGTGGTGCACGGGATAATGATCAATTTCCTGTACGCCGGGCAGCATGAACTCAGTCATTGGACGGTATTCCGCACCGGCTGGCTGAATGAGTGGCTGGGACGGCTGTTTGGCTTAGTGCTGTTCTACCCGCGCACCTTCGACCAAGTGCAGCACATGGCGCATCACCGCTTTACTCAGAACTGGAGCAAGGACGGGGAGCTGGCGCGCGAACCTTATACCTTGGCCTCGTATCTGCTGTGGATGTCGGGGGTAAGCTACTGGTACACGCGCTGGCGGCGCATCCTACGGTTCTCGATGGGCATCATCACGGAGCCTTACCTGCCCGCCAAGCGCCATCCGGAGCTGATCCGCGAGGCGCGGCTGCATCTTGCAGGGTATGCGCTGCTTGCCGGCGTCTCCCTGATGGCGCGCAGCGGGGCCGCCGTGCTCTTGTGGCTGGCTCCGATGCTGGCGATGAAGTGCGTGCATCAGCTGCAGAATACGATCGAGCACCTGGGCCTGCCGCATGAGGACAATGTGCTGCTGAACACCCGCAGCACGCGTACCAATGCACTGATGCGCTGGCTGAGTTGGCAAATGCCTTACCACACGGCACACCATGCATTTCCGGGCGTACCCTTCCACCACTTGCGCGAGCTGCACGAGGCCATGTTCACCGCGCGCGGTGCGGCCCCGCCGACGATGAGCTACTGGGGATTTCAGGTGGCGGTATTGCGCGCATTCGCATGCGGCAAGACCGAAGCCGACTATTCTGGCGACAGCACGTGGATTGCCGACTCCGCCCATGACTAATCGCCTGCAGGTTTTTCAGGCGCTATGGGCCATGGATCGGCTGAACTCGCCGGAGGCCTCGATCGCGGAGAAATTCGACCGGGTGAGTGCGGCGGGATTCGACGGCATGGCGATCGATTTGGGCGCACTCAGTATGGAGCAGGCCCTAGCCACCGTGCCGCATTTCGAGCGCACTGGATTGGCCGGCGGTCTCACCGCCTTTCCGTCCTCGGTTGAGGCCCTCCGCCCGGCGCTGGAACTCGCGCATCGCATCGCGGCGCCCTTCGTGGTTGTGATTGGTCAGGAAATGCCTGTCAGGCTCAAGGACATGGTGCCTGTGATCGAAGGCTGGCTGCGTGTGGCCGAAAACGAGTCCATGCCCATTCAATTCGAGACGCATCGCAACTGCATCACCAATGATCTATTCACTACCGTGCAGCTGCTCGACGCAGTCCCCGGCATGCGCCTGGCCGCCGATTTGTCGCACTATGTCGTTGATCGGGAGATGCCCTGTCCGCCGCCGCCCGCGCTGCAGGCATTGATCATGCAGGTGCTGCAGCGTTCCGATTCCTTTCAAGGACGGATCGCGGCCCGCGGCCAGATCCAGGTAGCGCTCGATTTTCCGCAGAATGCAAAATGGGTGGCGCTGTTTCGCGACTGGTGGCGGCAGGGATTTGCGGCGTGGCTGGCACGGCATGCGGGACACGACTCCGCCATGGTGTTTCTCTGCGAGCTCGGACCGCCGGATTATGCCATCACCGATGCCGTGGGAAACGAGCTGTCGGACCGCTGGGGCGAGGCTTTGTTGCTGGCGCGCTGGGCGCGCGAAATTTGGCAGGACATGCAAGTCAACCAGGCTGCAGATTTGGTGAGAACCCAAAGCCGACGGTAGGGAATCGATTGCGATTTCCTGAAAGTCCGGATGTACGAGAAATGGGGTTACGTTGATAGCCGCCATGGCTTTCGGCGGGCGTTGCCGCTGCCACGGGCTAGCCTAATCTCATTGCGCCCCGATCCTTTGTTTCGGGAGTGCTAATGAATCAAACGAATATCCGCAGAAATCGCCTCATAGGCCGCGCCGGGCGCGGCGAATCGATTCGGGTCGCTTTTGTGCAGTCTTGCTGGCACCGGGATATCGTCGATCAGGCACGCGTAGCGTTCTTGAAGGGCATCGAGCGATACGATATCTCATGCACGCCTGCTGATTGCTTCGAGGTACCGGGAGCCTTCGAGATCCCGCTGCAGGCAAAGTTGCTGGCACAGTCAGGGCAGTATGCCGCGGTGGTGGCTGCCGGTTTCGTCGTGGACGGGGGAATTTATCGGCATGAATTTGTGGCAGCCAGTGTAATCGATGCGCTGATGAGGGTGCAGATGCAGACCGATGTGCCGGTCATCTCAGTGGTGTTGACTCCACAGCGGTTTCACGACCACGATGAACACCGGAAATTCTTCGCCGAGCACTTCGTGAAAAAAGGCGAAGAAGCGGCCCAAGCCTGTGCGGGTGCAATTGCGGGTATCAAACAATTGCGTGTGCTGTGCGGCGTGTGACGAAAGGTCGGTTCGAATTATCGCTTCTCCGACAGCAAAACGGCGGCGAGTCCTACAGGTCGAAAATAAGCCGCGCGTAACAATCCTTTTGTTGTTACGAGTCGGCCGTTTGCCGGCGTGATTTTCGGAGTAAACATGAGCATCAACAAAGATCAAGTTGAAGGCAGAGCCAAAGAAGTGGCCGGTAAGGTGCAGGAGGTGGTTGGCAAGACCATCGGCAACGTGGGTCAGCAGGTAAAGGGTGATGTCAACAAGAATCTCGGCAAGGCGCAGGCGAAGTTCGGCGATGCCAAGAGCCATCTGGATGAGGATGTAAAGGATTCCGAGCGCGCCGATGCGCAGCGTAGGAAGGAGGCCAAGTAGGCGAGTTCAGAACGCCATGAGGACGGCGCCGGCGGTGATCAGCATGCCGCCGACGCCTACCTTCCAAGTCAGAGACTCGCCAAGGAAGGCGACTGCAAATAGCACCACGAAAATGACACTGAGTTTGTCGACGGGGGCCACACGGGACGCCGGTCCCATTTGCAAGGCCCGATAGTAACAAATCCATGACAGGCCGGTCGCTGCTCCCGACAGCACCAGGAATACCACGCCCCGGGTCGACAAGGAATCAAGGCTTTGCCACTCGCGTCGCGAGGATATTAGCAGCGCAGTAATCAATAAAATTACAACCGTTCTTAACAGCGTGGCTAGGTCGGAATTGATTTCCGACACACCCACTTTGCCGAAAATCGCAGTCAGTGCTGCGAAGAAGGCGGAGCCGAGAGCGAATACACGCCAGTCTGCGTTCATACCGATGACTCTGCGGGCCCGCCGCGCAAGATTGCTTCGGCATTGGCGAACAATTCCGGTGCTACGGCGTGACCTGAGGCGGCGGCATTCTCGTCCACCTGCTGCGGGCGCGAGGCGCCGGTAATCGCCGCAGCAACGTTAGGTTGGCGTAGCACCCATGCTAGCGCAAATTGGGGGAGGGTAAGCCCGGCTTGGGCCGCGAGTGGACGCAGTCTCTGAATTGCGTTCAGCACCGAGGGTCCAAGCCACGCCTCGTTGATGAAGCCGTTAATGGCGGCATTCGCCGCGCGACTGTCGGTAGGCAGCTTGCCTCCCGGGAGATATTTGCCCGTCAATATGCCCTGCGCCAGCGGCGACCAAACGATTTGCGAAATCCCGTAGCGTGCCGACAGGGACAGCAGCGCCGCTTCAGGATCCCGATGCAGTAGAGAATACTGCGGTTGGCTAGAGACGAATTTCTCGACCTCGGGGATGGCCAATGCGGCCGCGACGCGCTCGACGGGCCATTCGGAGAATCCTATGTAGCGCACCTTACCCAGCCGCACCACCTCGCTCAAGGCTTGCATGGTTTCCTCCAGCGGCGTCTCTGCATCATAACGGTGACATTGATAGAGATCGACATGAGCTACTTGGAGGCGCGCCAGCGATGCATCCAATTGTTTGAAAATCTGCGCCCGCGACAATCCACGATCGGAGCCGCTCATGGGAAAGTACAACTTGGTCGCCAATACATAGCTGTCTCGTGCAATGCCTTTCAGCGCCTCACCCAATACCCGCTCGGCCACGCCTCTGCCGTAGACATTGGCGGTGTCGATCAGGGTGATGCCGCGATCCAACGCGCGATGCACACAGGCTATGGCATTATCTTTCTGCGGACCATCAGCAAACGTCAGCCATGAGCCGAAAGCAATTTCCGAGACAACGAGATCACTGCTGCCGAGTTGGCGATATTTCATTGCCCTAACTTAAGACCGTTTGGCGCGCGACACAAGTGGCGGCTTGCCAAGGACACTGAGGTCGATGCGCTGGACGCGCTCGTGAACGCCTCGCTGTGCGAGAGACTTGGATTATTCGGTACGCGGCATCTGCTCTGCCAAGCGGTCAGCCAACTTTGCTATGCATTGGCTCAACGCTTGCGCCACCGTCGCATAACCCTCCTGACCGAGCGGTGCGGTGAATATGTCGCCGCCGGCTACTTCCTTGCCATTGCGCGTGTCGAGAATCCGCCAGTGGGTTTCTATGCTGGCGCGTGCCCCTCGACGCATCCATACCTGAACCATATCGACGGTTATTTTTATGGCCGGAGCGCTCGAGCGGCTGACGTTGTGGCCGACCAGCAGGTCACCGCGACGCCGCTCGATGTCCTGCGCCAGCGTTTGCGTCATGAGATCTATGAGCGGCGCAGCCCATCGTTCATGTTCCAGCACTGTGACTGCATCCGCCGACGTGTTAAGTACCATCTCGGCGCGATCCACCAATGATGGCAGGGACACCTTAAGCGTCGCCTGCACGGCCGGGGTTGTTTGCGTCGCACCGCCGGTCGGCGGCTGGGCGGTCAGGACGTAGAAATGGTCCGGCGGGCTGCTGGCGCACGCACCAAGCAGGCCGAGAAAAACCGCTGCAGTCGGCAATAATTTCATGGCGAATTTCCCGGTTTGCCGCGCAGCAGAGATTCAGGATGGCGTTCAATATATTCAACCAAATCGGTGACTGCTTTTGCCGCCCGCGACAGTTGCAGCAGCGTGGCGCCGAGATCGCTCTGCAAAGGTGCGTCCTGCGCCAGCAAATCCTTGGCATTCTTCAGGGCGCCTTGCGCTTCGACCAATGTCGCCTGAATTTGCGGCGCCAGCGTGCCGTTGACATGCTGCATCAATTGGCCCGCGCTCTTCATGGTCTGCTCGAGCGTCGTCATGGTGGAAATCAAGCGATAAGAAATTTGATCGAAGGGTACCTGGTTCAGCTTGCGTGCAATGCCGGCGATGGAATCCTGAATTTCATCTAGGCCGTTGGAGGTGGTGGGAAACACGGCGGGTTGCTCCTTCCACCAGATCGTTTCCCGCGGCGCGTCGGTGTGCACATCCAGGTCCACGTATTTCTGGCCCGTCAGCAGGTTGCCGGACTTTAACTCGGCCCGTAGGCCGTGGGCCACCAGGCTGTCGATCAGTGTCCGGCTGGCCGTTTCGGGGCCTTCCGCGGCGGCAGTCAGCCGCGTCCCCCCCGCTCTGCGGCCGCGTATGCGCTGCGGATACAGTTCCACGACTACCGGAAAGCGCAGTGAGCCGGCATCCCTGTCGTACTCCACATCCACACTCCTGACTTCACCCACGCCAATGCCATGCAGCTCGACCGGTGCACCGGTCGACAGACCGCGCAGAGAGCCCCTGAAGTACATGACGAATGTGCGTATCTCGGTCTCAATCGGACGCATGGCCCGGTCCTCATCCGAATACAGAGTGAATGCCGTGTCGCCGGCGACGGGTGTGGGGGCGCTCCCCGGTAGCGCTCTGAAGGTCACTCCGCCTTGCAAGATGGATGTTAGTGATTCCGTACGCAGCTTGATCCCATCGGAACTGAGCGACATGTCAATGCCGCTTGCCTGCCAGAATCGCGTGCCGGCTGTGATGAAAGCATCGAACGGGGCATTCACGAACACCTTGAGAGTGACGCCGTTGCCGCCTGCGTCCAATGTATAAGCCACCACTTGACCGGCGACGATGTGCCGATAAAAGACCAGCGAGCCGACGCTCAAGGAACCCAGATCGTCCGTATGCAGAACGAATTCGCGCCCGGGCTGGTCCGCCGTGACGATGGGCGGAATTTCGAGCCCGACGAAACGTTTGCGTTCCGTGTTCGATTTTCCCACGTCGACGCTGATATAGGCGCCGGAAACCAAAGTTCCCAAACCGGTAACTCCGGCTGCGGAGACCCGCGGACGCACTACCCAAAAGCGCGTGTCGTCCACCAGGTATTCGCTGGCGTCGCGGTGGATCATGGCCGTGACGATTACTTCCTTGCGATCCTTGGCCACGTGAATATCACTCACCTCGCCAATCTCCACATCCTTGTAGCGGATCTTGGTTTTGTTTGGCTCGAGGTCTTCGGCGTTGTGAAATTGGATCTCCACGCTGCTGCCCTGCGCAAGTTTCTCATGAATGACGACGAATGCGCCGGCCAGCACCACCACCACCGGGAGCGTCCATATCAAGGGCACGCGGCGGCGCGTCGAGGGCACGGTTTCTGCGGCCGGGAGTTCGTCGTTGCCGGTGTTAGAGGGCTCGGTCATTGCGTGTCCCACAGTAGTCTTTCGTCGAAGGTGTGCGTAGCAAGCAGAGTCAGCACCACAACGGCGCCGAACGCCCAGGCGCCCCAGCCGACGATAATGGACGCGAACGATTGCACTTGTACCAACGTGGCCAGCAGAGAAATGGCATATATATCCAGCATGGACCATTTTCCGATGAATTCCACCGCCCGGTAGAGTTGGCTGCGCTGCATGCGACCGTTCGGCCGGCGCATCCACGCTGCATAAATCAATACCGCCAGCGCGAGAATTTTGAGCAAGGGTACGACGATGCTGGCGACGAACACCAGCAGCGCAATGGGCCACGAACCTGAATGCAGCAACACCAGCACACCGCTCATGATGGTATCGCTTTCATCGTCGATCAGGGTCCGCGTGTCCATGACCGGCAGCAGGTTGGCCGGCACATAGAGCACGGCGGCGAGGATCAGCAACGTGGTGGTGAGCGCTAAACTGTGCGGCTTGCGCGCGTGCAGGCGCGCGTGACAACGAGGGCAGCGCATCTGCGGCGCCTTTACGTCGCGCATGGTCAAGTGGCAATCAAGGCATACCAGCAGGCCGAGGCTGCGTCCGGTGGCGGCGTGCCTAGTCACTGCCGGCCTTGTCCGGCCCATTGCCACAGCTGTTCGGCCGAGGTGCGGCTGGTCATCGCCGACAAGCACAGCATGAGCAAAACGCAGGACCAGAGGGCGATGCCCGGCACGATGTGCGCGAATTTGGCCAGACGCACCAAGGCGACCACCGTGCCCAATAGAAATACTTCGGTAAAGCTCCAAGGCCGGACACGGCTAATGAGGCGGATGACGAAATTCTGGCCGTAGGCGCTGCGGCCGATCCACAACGGAACCAACACATACAGCAGCGTCACCACATGCAGCAGAGGGGCGACGAAAACAGTCAGAAACACCAGCATCGCAAGCATCTTATAGTGCTGGTCGTACAGGCCGAGCGCGGCGCCGATCAAAGTGGTCTGACGCGAGGCGCCGTTGACGTGCATGGCCACCAATGGATAAACATTGGCCAGGAACATCAACACCGAGGCGCACACAGCCAGGGCAATAGCCGTGTCGATGGTGGTATTGCGCGCAACTTGCAGAGGTTTATGGCAACGCACGCAGCGCGTGCGTTCGAATGCCGGGGCCGCAGTGCGGCGATGCGCCAGATCACAGGCGGGGCAGAGCGTCACCAGCGGCATTTACAGTCTCGGTACCCTCAGCAGCCTATCTCGCAGCACCCGCATCCTACCGCAGTACCGGGCAATTCAACAGGCCGTGGCTCAGGGTTTAGCTCCCACTTCCATCAGCAGCCGCGTGAACAAGTATAAGCGGGGAACGACGCTGTTCAAGTCTATCCATTCGTGATCGGTGTGAAAGTCGCCGCCCACATAACCGAGACCGTCGAGTGCCGGAGTGCCGTCGGCCATTGCAAGCGCAGATTCGGACGCGCCGCCATTACCCGACAGGGCCACGTTCTTGCCGATTTCTGCGTAAATAGCCTTGGCGCGGGCGGCGAGGGCGTCGATTTGTGCATTCTCAGTGAGCGGCGGGAAGGCCGGGTCGTGAGTTACCGTCACCTGGGTTTCTGCAATAAGAGTGGAGCCGGATCCGGATTCGACCCTCGCCAGCACGGCATTAAAGTCTTCCGGTGTGCGGAAGCGAACATTGAGCGTGGCCTCGGCCAGGTCCGGAATGATGTTGTTGCGCTCGCCGGATTTGAGAACGGTGAGATTCACTGTGGTACCGGCGCCGGAATGGGGGAAGGCCCCCTCCAACGCTGCCAACTGGTGCAACAGCTCGACCGCGGCGTTGCGGCCATCCTGCGGCGCCATGCCGGCATGTGCTGCGCGGCCCTTGACCTCTATATGAATGCTGGCCGAGCCCTTGCGCCAGACAGTCAGGGCATCCGGCGGATCTCCGGGCTCCATATTGAATTCCACATCGTGCTGTTTGATCATCGCGGCGATCAGCTTGCGGGAGCCGCGCGAGCCGTGCTCTTCGCTATCGTCGAGCAGCAAGGTGATGGTCTGATAGTTCTTGAAGCCAAGGTCGCGCAGTATCTTCAACGCCATCACCGCGTTAACCACCCCGGCCTTTTCATCGCCCACGCCGGGGCCGTGCGCCCGGTCCCCCTCCTTGCTGAAAGGCCGCGCCGCCGCAGTGCCGGGTCCGAAAACGGTATCGAAGTGCGCAATGATCAGAATTTTGCCTGTCCCTGTGCCGTGAAACACTGCCACCAGATTGTCCGGCAGCCCCGCTATGTCGGCAGGCTCGGTCCGCACCTCGGCGCCGAGGGTTTTGAGGCGGGCCGCGAGCACCCCGACGACTTTGGTTCCCCCGGCGACATCGCCCGTACCCGAATCGATATCGACGATTTCCTTGAGCAAATCCAGCGCCGCCTCGCGGTTGGCAATGGCGGCCTGGTACACCTTGTCGTTACGATGCGGAGCGGCCTGGACAGCCATGGCGCAGACCATCAACACCAGGACCGCTTCCGTCCGCCACATGCACCGCATGGTTCTTCTCCTCATGATGTGGGAAACGTTAGCATGTGCAGGCCGGCTATACTCGTTATTAATGCAAGCGCCTTGGGAGAATCAAGTGAAAGCTACTGCGGTGGTTCAGCTGGAAAATGAACGGGTCATCGTCACAGAATGGCGCTTCGTGCCGGGGGCGGATACTGGACATCATGTGCATGCCCACGACTATGTAGTCGTTCCGCTGACCAGCGGCACGTTGCGCCTGGAGGAACCAGGCGGCGTGCGTGACGCGACTTTGACACTTGGCGCCTCCTATGCACGCAGCGCGGGCGTTGCCCACAACGTGATCAATGTCAATGAGTTCGAATTTCGATTCGTAGAAATCGAACTTAAGTGATGCTGCCTGGCGGCTTCATCCCCTACAGAGGGGAGTTCGTCCCTGACGGCGACGCATCCGGCCCGCGCCAATTGCGGCTCTATGCGCCGTTGATGTTCAATCATCATTTCACCACTTCTGACCGCGCTGCGGCGGAACTCACGGTCAAAAGGAATTCCTATGGCTTTGCAAATTACGGGTTTGTCGAAGACCTATCCCAACGGAGTGAGGGCGCTCAAAGGTTTGTCTCTCACCGTGGGCAACAATATGTTCGGCCTGCTGGGTCCGAACGGAGCCGGCAAGAGTTCGCTGATGCGCACCATCGCCACCCTGCAGGATCCGGACTCCGGCAGCATCGATCTCGACGGGCTGAATGTGCTGACGCAGAAGAATGCAGTCAGGAAAATCCTGGGCTATCTGCCGCAGGAATTTGGCGTATATCCGAAGATGTCCGCCATCGACATGCTGACCCACCTGGCCGTTCTCAAGGGGGTGACGGCCAAGGGCGAGCGCAAGGAAATGGTCGATGCGCTGCTGCAGCAGACCAATCTCTGGGAGCCCCGTAAGAAGGCGCTCTCGACCTATTCCGGCGGCATGAAGCAACGCTTCGGTATTGCGCAGGCGCTGCTCGCCAATCCGCGTCTGATCATCGTCGATGAGCCCACCGCCGGTCTCGACCCCGCGGAGCGCAATCGATTCTTGAATCTCTTGTCTTCGATCGGCCGCGACGTGACCGTCATTCTCTCGACGCACATCGTCGATGACGTGAGGGAACTGTGTCCGCGAATGGCCATCATTGCTTCCGGCGAGGTTTTGCTGGAGGGGGCGCCGAACGAGGCATTGCTGGCGCTCGAGGGTCAGATGTGGTCGCGGGTCGTCGCCACCGACGAAGAACTGCGAGCGCTCGAGAGTCAATTGAAAATCGTCAGCACCCACCTGATCGGTGGCCAGCACGAAGTCCGGGTGTTCGCGCCATCCTCGCCCGGCGAGCACTTTCGAGCGGTGCCGGCCGGCCTGGAGGATGTGTATTTCCAGAATCTGTCTCGCGGCCCCAAAAACTAGCGCGGGGCATCAAGGGAGATACCGTCATGGGCATGTTTTGGGAGTTCTTTACCTTCGAGCTGCGCTTTCGCGTCAAGAGCATCTCCACCTACATCTACTTTCTGCTGTGGACGGCATTCTCGTTTTTCTGCGTTGCGTCGGAGAATTTCGGCCCGATTGCCAATTCCAACGGCAAAGTGCTGTTGAACGGTCCGTATGCCAATAGCTTAAACGACGCCTTTTCCTGCCTCTTCGGCGTCATCGTCATGGCCGCTATTTTTGGTACTTCCGTGCTGCGGGATTTTCAGCGCGACACCTACCAAATGATCTTTACAAAGCCGATCTCGAAGTTCGCCTACCTGGGCGGCCGCTGGGCGGGTTCCTTCGTCACCACAGTGCTGGTGTTCTTCGGGCTGGTGGTGGGCACCTTTCTCGGGACCTTTGCTCCGTGGGCCGATCATGCCCGCATCGGGCCCACCCACCTGGCCTGGTATCTGCAGCCGTTCTTTTCCATCGTGGTGGTGCAGATCTTTTTTATTGGCACGCTGTTTTTTGCGGTCGCCGCGCTCACGCGCAAGTTGATCGTCGTGTACCTGCAAGGCGTGGTCCTGTTCATGCTTTACATCATTGGTCTGACGGTGTTCTCGGCCACGCGATCGCTCGAGCACTTCTGGTCGGGCATTCTCGATCCGATCGGCCTGCGCATGATCGATGCCATCACGCGCTACTGGAGCGTGGTCGAAAAGAACAGCCGGCTGCTGCCGTGGGATTTCTCCGGATATTCTCCCGGGGTATTCTTTTACAACCGACTGTTATGGTCCGCGGTGGGCCTCATCGCACTTGCGGCGGGTTGGGTGCTGTTCCCCATGTCGGTCGAGGCGTTGACGGCGCGTTCACAAAGCAAGCGGGCCGCCAAGGCTCGCGAGCAGGAAGCGCAGACGGTGCAACCGGCACGTTCCTGGGTGGCGGCACGGCTGCCGCGCGTGCGTCAGGTGTTCGGCGCCGGCACCACGCTGCAGCAATATCTATCCCTGTCCAGTTTGCGTATCCGCACCGTGATGACCGAGATTCCGTTCTGGGCCATTGTCGGGTTGCTCATCGCGTTTGCAGTCAACAACGGCCATTTCGCAGGGAGGGTGGGCGGGATGAATGTTTGGCCGGTCACCTACCTGATGCTGCAGGCGGTGGAAGGTTCGGGCACTTTGTTCTTCGTCATCGTTGCTGCGCTGTATGCCGGGGAGCTGGTCTGGCGCGAACGCGATACACGATTCGATGGCATTCACGATGCGCTGCCGATATCGGAGTCGATCGACTGGCTGTCGAAATTCACCGCCATCGCAATCATCGAAATCCTCCTGCTCACCATCACCATGTTGGTCGGCATGCTGATGCAGACCATTGACGGCTATTACCACTACGAGGTGCTGCAGTATTTCAAAGAGCTGTACTTGATCACCTTGCCGCAAATGTGGGCGCTGGCGCTGTTCGCCATGTTTGTGCAAACCATGGTGTCAAACAAGTTCATCGGACATGGAATCGTCATCGGTGTAGTGGTCTTGCAGCCCGTGCTGTTCGCCTTCGGTTGGGAGAACACCTTGTATCTTCCTGGCGCGGTGCCGGCGTATCTGTATTCGGACATGAACGGCTACGGACACTTCGTTCCCGCCTTGGTATGGGCGATTGCCTACTGGTTCGCCATCTTTGCCTTCCTCGCCGTAATATCCATGGCCTATACCCGGCGCGGCGCCGACGTTTCCTGGTCCTCGCGTACCCGCCAGGCGCTGCGCCGCGCGCCAGGCTTGGCACCGATGGCGGGGCTGTTGCTGTTGCTGGCGCTGGGTTCGGGTGGGTGGTACTACTACAACGCCCACGTGCTCAACGAATACTCGACGGCCGAGGAGCGTCGCGCAGCCCTCGCCGACTACGAGCGTCAATTCAAGAAGTACGAAAACCTGCCGCAGCCCAAAGTCACCGCGGTCGACACCAGCATCAATATTTATCCTGAACGCCGCTCGTTCGACGGCACGGGACGGTTCACGCTGCAAAACAAGAGCGCGCATCCCATATCCGAAATACATCTGACCGATCAACACGAAGCGGTCAGCGATGTGAAATTCGACCGGCCCTTTCATCTCATCAGCCGATCGGCGGCCGACATGTATTCGATTTACGCACTTGATGCGCCGCTGGCTCCGGGAGAAGTGCTGGTCCTGACGTTTGCGGTCGCGCATCAAACCCGGGGTTTTCGCGACAGCAATGAACCGGCACAGTTCGCGTTCAACGGGACATTTTTCGACACCGAGTACTTTCCGGGGATCGGCTACGACCCGACAATAGAGATCGACGATCCACGGCGGCGGCGCGAGCAGCATTTGGCAGAGCTCGAGGAGATGGCGCCTCGCGGCGACCCAATGCATTCGCGCATCAACTCATTCACCAAGAATGCCGACTGGATCACCTACCACGCCATCCTCAGCACCTCCGGCGACCAGGTCGGCATTGCGCCGGGATACCTGGAGCGCGCCTGGGACGAGGACGGCCGCCATTATTACGAATACAGCATGGGACCTGCGCACATTCTCGATTTTTATGCCTATCTGTCCGGCCGCTATGCCGTGCGCAAGGAGGTGTACTCCGGCTCTAGCGGTCCGGTGAACCTAGAGGTGTACTACGATCCCGCACATGCCTACAACATCGATGGGATGCTTGAGGCTTCGCGCGGCGGGCTGGATTACTTTCAGGCGCATTTTAGTCCGTATCAATTCACTCAGTACCGCATCATGGAGTTTCCGCGCTATCGGACATTTGCGCAGTCCTTCCCGAACACCGTGCCCTTCTCGGAGGGAATCGGCTTTATCACCCGGGTACTCAAGCCCACGGATGTGGACCTAACCTACTTCGTCACCGCCCACGAATTGGGTCATCAATGGTGGGGGCACCAGCTCATCGGCGGCGAAGTTCAGGGTTCCAACATGATGTCGGAGACCCTTGCGCAGTATTCCGCCTACATGGTCATGCAGCAGAAGTACGGAAAAGACTACATGCGGCGGGTGCTGCGCCACTTCTTGGATCTCTACCTGCGCGGGCGCGCGGGGGAAGTAAGGCGCGAGCGGCCGCTGGCACTGGTGCAGCGTGAAGACTATGTGTGGTACTTCAAGGGCGGTCAGATCATGTATACGCTGGCCGACTACATCGGCGAGGATAAAGTGAATCTTGCGTTGCATAATTTCATCATGCAGTATCGCTATACGAACGCCGCCAACCAGGCGGACGCGGTGCAGAGCACCCGCGGCGCTGCGGCGCAGGATGAGCCCTATCCCGATACCCGGCAGTTGGTCGACGCCTTGCGCGCACAGACTCCGCCGGAACTGCAATACTTGATCGACGATGGCTTCGACCGCATCGTTCTCTATGACAACAAGGCGTTAACGGCGACGTCCCACAAGCGGGCCGACGGTAAGTATGTAGTATCCCTGGCGGTGCAGGCGCGCAAGATACAAGCGGACGGCAACGGCGTCGAAAGCCCCATGCCGATTGCCGATTACATCGACATCGGCGTGTTTTCGGGGGCAAAAGATGAGGAAAAACCCCTGTATATGCAGCGCGAGAAACTCACCCAGGAGCATCAAAGTTTTGAGGTGGTGGTGGATGACAAGCCGAGCCGTGCCGGCATCGATCCCTATAACAAGCTGATCGACCGAATTTCCGACGACAATATGATCGACGTCAGCGAGCGTTGACCCGATTCAAACCTTTTCGCTGCCGCTTGCCTCTAATGGGATAGACGCAGGGGGAAGGGATGGGTACGGTTCAGACGCTGAAGAGTGCGGGGACGATGGATACTGCCGTTGAGCCGACAGACCTTATCACCGCCGCTGCCCGGGGCGACCTCGGCGCCTTCGAGCGCCTCTATCGTCAATTCTCACCCCGGGTGTACGGCTTGTGCTTGCGCCTCACCGGCCAGCGCGAAGCGGCCGAGGATTGCACCCAGGAATCCTTTGTCGCCGCGTGGCGGGCCTTGGGCCGCTTCGAGCAGCGCAGCCGCTTCACGACCTGGCTGCATAGCATCGCCGTACATACCGTGCTCGCGCGGCGCCGCGGCTTGCGCGTCGAATATGAGGTCGCCGAACCCGCTGCAGGGTTGCCCGAGATGGCGGATCCCGGCAGCGACGGCCCACCGCTCGATTTAGAGCGCGCGATTACCCGTTTGCCCGAAGGTGCGCGCCATGTGCTGGTATTGGTGGGCATTTATGGTTTCAGCCACGCTGAAGCGGCGCAGATACTGGGGATTGCCGAAGGCACCTGTAAGGCACAACTGCATCGTGCGCGCTCGCTATTGGCGGACATGCTTGGATTGGAGACATCACGATGAATGATCCCGTGCAAAAATCACTCGACGATGCGCTCGCGGCCTTGAGCTTGGACATCGAACCGTCGCGAAATCTCTGGCCCCGCATTGCGGGCGACTTACAGCGCGGCCGGCGGCGTCCGCACGCCCTGGCGTTCGCCGCGGCGGCTGGGATTGCCGGCGCCTGTTTGGCGAGCGCGCTGACTTGGGCGGTGCTGCATAGCCGGCCGTCGGCCTCGACCCCTGCGGTGACTGCAAAGACGTCTACGGTGCTGACGCAGTCAGTGCGCCCGACGGCGGCGCAGGCCGCGGTGTTCGACGAACCGCGCAACCCCAGCTACGTGGCGGCGCGCGATGAGTTGCAGGTGAGCTTTCGCGATCGACTCGCGCTGCTCGATCCGGCAACTCGTACTAAAATAGAGGCGAGTCTCGCGGTCATTCGCGATGCGCACGAGGATATCCGCAAGGCGTTGGCGAGCGATCCTGCAAGCCCCGTGCTCGAGCAGTTGTGGCAGAGCACTTCGCGCGATGAACTTGACCTGTACGACCACGTTGTGCGGGCTACTCAACCCACGATGACGAGGACATAAGTCATGACAAGAACACCGTCAAAAGGCTATCTCTATGCCAGCTGGATCGCCGTGTGCGCGATTACTGCCTTCATTCCCTGCTCGCTGGTGCATGCCGGCAAGAAGATTGAAGAGCATCGGCCGGCGGATCCGCAAGGCGACGTGGAGATCGTCAACATATCGGGGAAGGTGGAAGTCACGGGGTGGGATCGCAACGAGGTGGAGGTCCGCGGCTCGGCCGGCGACAACGTGGAGCGGGTGGATGTCACGAGCGCGGGCACGCACACCTCCATTCACGTGGTGTCGCGTTCGGTTCGCAGCTGGGGTTCTGACGGCGAGGCGCATCTCATTATCCATGTGCCGGCCAAGAGTATGGTATCGGCCTCGTTGGTCAGCGCGGATTTCAAGGTGAGCGGCCTGAGCGGGGATTTGAAGCTGCAGGGGGTCAGCGGGGATGTCAGCGGCGAGGTGGGCGGCGATGTGCGGGCCAGCATGGTCAGCGGCGATTTGCGGCTGACTGCGCACTCGGCCAAGACCATCGAGCTCAAGACTATCAGCGGCGATATTCAGCTAATAGGCGGCGGTGGTGACGTTGATGTCACCACCGTGAGCGGTAGTGCGACGCTCGAGCTGGATGAAGTGTCGCGCGGGCGATTCAAGAGCGTCTCGGGAGATTTGAGCGCGCAACTGGCGGTGGCGGGCGACGCACAGATCGATGCTGAGTCCGTCAGCGGCGATGTCAGCATGACCTTTGCCGGTTCACCCGCTGCGCAATTTGATGTGCAGTCCTTCAGCGGCGACATCAAGAATTGCTTTGGTCCAAAGGCGACTGAGTCTCGGTATGGCCCGGGCTCGCGGCTGCAGTTCAAGAGTGGCGAGGGGCGCGCGCACGTGCAGGTGCAGACCAAGAACGGCGACGTTCGCCTCTGCACCAAGGGCCTGGCAAGCGGCAAGGGAATGGCGAGCATTGGGGCGGAAATGCGCCCCATATCGCGCCCCGTAGCAAGAGTCGCTGACATGCGTATGGTTGTGCCCTACGTCTACTAGCAGCATCTTTCAGGACGTCAGCAAACACCTACGACCGCAGGCGCAGGAAACCGGTAGCGGGCCGCAGCCTAGGGCTTTAAGGTAATGTCCGGCCAGCCAAGTAGGGATTCCATGAACGCCGTCATTCTATCATCCGCAGCTATCGCATTGCCGGCGCTCCCCTACGCGAGGAACGCACTGCAGCCTGTCATTTCCGAGACCACCCTCAGTTATCACTACGGCAAGCATCACAAGACCTATGTGGACACACTCAACAAGCTTATTGTCGGCACCGAATTTGCGGACATGCCTCTCGATAAGATAGTCAGAGCAACGGCGGGTGAATCCGACCACACAGCCATATTCAACAATGCGGCGCAGGCGTGGAATCACACATTCTATTGGAACAGTCTCAAGCTTAATGGCGGGGGCGAGCCGCCGGCTGCGCTCAAGCAACTGATGGACGTATCGTTCGGCGGCGTTGCAGCTTGCAAGAAGGAATTGGCCGACGCCGCCACCAAGCAGTTCGGTAGCGGATGGGCTTGGCTGGTTCAGGACGGTGAGAAACTCAAAGTGCTGAAGACGGAAAATGCGAACACGCCGCTGACTCAGCGAGTCAAGCCTCTGCTGACTGTGGACGTGTGGGAACATGCGTACTATCTTGATTACCAGAATCGTCGCGTGGATTATGTGAGCGCTTTATTGGATAAACTCGCCAATTGGGAATTTGCGGCAGAGAACTTAGGCAAGTGACTATCACGTCATCGGAGTAAATCATGAGTCAATCGTTCAATATCACCGGTATTCGAGCAGCAATTGCCGCCACTGCGCTGCTGGCAGCGGCAGGCTCTGCATTCGGCGCTGACGTGAAAGTGAGTTTGATAGGCGCCGACGAGACGCCTCCGGTCATCACCAACGCATCGGGTTCGGGCAAGATTTCCATCGCAACGGACAAGTCGGTCGCCGGCACCGTCAAGACGAAGGGCATCGATGGCACGGTAGCTCACATTCACCTGGGTGCGCGGGGACAGGCGGGTCCTCCCATCATCACTTTGACCAAGAGCCGCGCGGGACTTTGGTCTGTGCCTAAGGGCTCCAAACTCACAGACGACCAATACGCGAGTTTTAAAGCTGGGAATTTATACGTGAACGTCCACAGTGCCCAACACCAGCCGGGCGAGATTCGCGGACAACTGAAACCGTAGCCCTCTGGCCCATTATTGCAGGTACGACTTATCGGCTGGATCGTTGCCGGGTGCGAGCTTAAGCGGCGCGGCGCAATGAATCTGCCGGCCGGGCGCGCTGCCGCGCAACGATGTCCTCAGAAATCCGCCACAGACGCGCGGCATGCTCGCCATCCGCTAGCACGGGGCTAGCCTTGGCGATCTGACAGTCTGTCCAGAATTCTCCCGTGATCCCGCTCACTTGCGGACTCGCGGCCAGCAGGGCCTGCGTTGACGCACCTTGCTGCGCGGATTTCATGAACGCTTGGGCGGCTGTCAGGGCGATTCGAACCGGCCAGGCGACGCTGCGGTTAAGCGCGGTGCCGCGCGTGGCGCCGGGGTGCAGCGAGTTGACTGCGATGCCGCGCGTGCTCAAACGGCGCGACAGTTCCTTGGCAAAAAGGCCGTTCGCAAGCTTCGACTGCCCGTAGAACAGGCCCGGCTTGTAGAACTCATGGCCGTCGAGATTATCGAACATGATTTCCTTTATCGGCGCCTGAAACGCGGCAGCGCCGCTGCTCACGACTACGATGCGTCCCGTCGCATCGCGCACCAAATCCGCCAACTCATTGAGCAAGGCAAAGTGGCCGATGTGATTGACCAAAAACTGCATCTCGACACCATAACGAGTCTGCAGGGTCGGCAGGTGGGCGATGCCGGCGTTGGCAACGATGGCATCGAGCGCACCGGGCATGGCACGAATGGCAGCGGCAGCCGCCGCCACGGACTCAAGATCTGCCAAGTCGCAGGCCAGGGGAGTTGCACCAGGGCTCACTTTGTCGCAGGCGGCCTTGGCGTCGGGGAGCGTCCGGGCGAGAGCTAACACCTGGCCACCGTTGGCGGTCAGGGCGCTCATAGTCTCGAACCCGATGCCGGAATTGCAGCCGGTTACCACGTAGCGTTTGCCCGACAGATCGATGCCGGCGAGTACCTGGTCCGCCGTCGTGCGGGCCCCGAATGGAATTGACTTGGCCATAAACAAACCCTCTACCCGCGTTGCTTCAACGGCGCGCAAAACATTCGCGCTGCCACCGTCATGCCCTTCACAAATTCTTCCCGAGATGCACTGCTGTGCTTAAGACCGCGTGCTGTCGCATGCAGCGCGTGCGCCAGATCCTTCGGGCACAGGCCTGCTTTGGCGCAATACCCGTCCAGCGGCGAGTCTGCGATGGCGGCCGCCACGGCCGCTTCGAATCGACTCTCGTAGCGAGTAAGTGTCGCGCCCGCCAGAGACGTACTGGCGCACATGAGATCCGTGGCATCGGCCCCCAGTGTTCCGACAAACCGGCCGGACCAAGCATCACAGGCCGCGATCAAATTCGCTTCGAGACCGTCACCGCTGCGCGACAACGCTGCGAGAGCGGCCGTCAGTTGCGAGTTGAGCGAGTGTTCCAGCGCCCGACGAAACAACTCTTGTTTATTCGCGAACTGCAGGTACAGCCCCTGGCGCGACACGCCGGCAGCACGCGCCACCTCGTCCATTGAAGCCTTGCGAAAACCATAGCGGGCGAACACGACTGCGGCCGCCTCCAACACCCCTGCATGGCGAGCGTCGCTGCGCTCCGCTTCTTGCTCTGACATGGTATTCACGCTGGCATACTAGACAATATAGCGCCATATTGTCAATTCTGTCTCACGGTTTCTCGCAATGCACTTGGGCACATAAATCATATCTGACAACTACATACGTAGTATTTATACAGTAACGCCTGAATTTAACAATGGCTGTGTTCGGCCCCAATGGTTCTTAAGAGGCGGGCATAATTGCCAGTTCATGCGCCCCATCCCCAAATTATCCGTTCCCACCGTCGCCATTGCCGGGTCACGCGAGCGATTCCCGGTGCGCCGAATATTTTGCGTGGGTCAGAACTACGCCGACCACGCGCGCGAAATGGGATCGGACCCCGAGCGCCAGGCGCCGTTTTTCTTCACCAAGCCGGCGGACGCCGTGGTGGCTAGCGGGATGCGGCTGCCATATCCAACGTGCACCACTGACTTGCATCATGAGGTTGAACTTGTTATCGCCTTGGGTGAGGGCGGCAGCAACGTCGCGCTGCAGAGTGCGCCGGCGCTAATCTTTGGCTATGCCGTAGGCATCGATTTGACCCGTCGAGATCTGCAAGCGGCGGCCAAGAAAGCCGGTCGTCCCTGGGACATGGCGAAGGGCTTCGATCACTCCGCGCCCATGGGTCCCTTGACGCGCGCAGTGCCACCGCCCACGGCCGCCATCGCTTTGACTATAGACGGCAATGTTCGGCAGGCCGGCGATTTGCAGGACATGATTTGGAGCGTCGCGGACGTCATTGCAATTCTATCGACCTATGTCGCAGTGGCTGCGGGCGATCTGATTTTCACCGGCACGCCTGCCGGTGTGGGTCCCATCCGCCGCGGCGAAAGTGTGCGCGGGACGATTGCCGGCGTTGAGCCGGTCGAGGTTGCCTTCGATTGATACATTCCCGCCGAGGCCTCGCTGAACCGCTACTATGTAGAGCTTCTCCTTCACCTCAGGAAGTACAGAATGAGCCATTTGCGCGCAGCGAAGCTCCAGGGAATTTGCGTGTTGCCGCTGTTGTTTCTGATTCCATTGCTCTCTTGGGGAGCGGACGACTATCAGCACCGGCTGGAGCAGGTTTTGCTGCGCACACCGCTGATTGACGGGCACAACGATTTGCCATGGGTGATCCGCGAGCGATTCAAGAGCGATCCGTCGGCGGTGGATCTGAAATCAGATACATCGCATCTGCCGTTTGCTGCCGGGGAAGCTGCCGTGATGACGGATATTCCGCGCATGCGCGCCGGCCTCGTGGGAGGGCAGTTCTGGTCGGTGTGGATCCCCAGCGCAATGAAGGGTCCCGAGGCAGTTCAGACCACGTTGGAACAGATGGATTTGGTCAAGCGCATGGTCGCGCAATATCCCGCCGACTTCGAAATGGCATATACGGCCGCGGACGTGCGTCGCATTCACAAGTCTCACAAGATCGCCTCGATGATCGGCATCGAGGGCGGGCATCAAATCAATAATTCCCTGGCCGCCCTGCGGCTGATGTATGACGGTGGTGCACGCTACATGACCTTGACGCACACGCTCAATACCGCGTGGGCGGATTCTGCAACCGACTCACCGGCGCATCACGGTCTTACGCCCTTCGGCATTGAGGTGGTTCGGGAAATGAACCGGCTCGGCATGCTGGTCGACTTGAGCCACGTGTCGCCCGAGACCATGAAGGCGGCGCTCGCGGCCAGCGAAGCACCCGTGATCTACTCGCATTCCTCGGCGCGGGCAATCGACGATCACCCGCGCAATGTTCCCGACGACATTTTGCGACTGGTAGCGGCGAATGGTGGCGTGGTGATGGTTAATTTTGCTCCCGGCTATGTGTCGTACGAGCGCAATCGCTGGGATGCCGACGAAGCGGCCGAGCGCGCGCGATACAACAACCCGCCCTATGTGGGTCTGTACATCGGCCAGCCGGAGAGTGCGAACGCGGCGCTCGCTGATTGGACTGCCAAACATCCCATGCCGCGAGCGACGCTGCGGCAGGTGGCTGATCACATTGAGCATATTCGCCAGGTGGCGGGTATCGATCACGTCGGGCTGGGCTCGGACTTCGACGGCATCGAGGATACGCCGGTGGGACTTGAAGGAGTGGATAAGTATCCGGCACTGCTAGTGGAGTTGATGCGGCGCGGTTGGACGGACACCGACATTGCCAAGCTCGCCGGCGAGAACGTGCTGAGGGTGATGACGGCAACCGAAAACGTCGGCGCGAAGCTGCGCGCCGCGCGGCCGGCGTCGAAAGCGATGTTGGTGGAGCCGAAGTCGCCGTAGGCAAACGTCGCTTCAGCTTTCGTCGCTAGGCACCGCATTGCGCAGCATCAGCGGCGAGGTGAGCGCATCCGCAGCCGGGATGCCGCGTTCGATGGCGTCGATCACCACAGTGGTCGGGCGGCTTATTTCGCGGCTGTGCAAATTGATGCTGCTTGCCTGATTCAGCCGGACGATGCGGATATCCTTGATGGTCAGGGGCTGACCCTTGCTCAAGGTGGTCGCAGGCTGCTGTGGCATGACTATCCACGCGCTGCCCGCGGAGCCCGCGGCAATCCGGCCCATGCCATCCGCGGACACCAGCAGTGCCGTCTTCTCATCGACACCGATGCCGAACACTTTATCGGCCGGATGATCCTGATTGATGCGTGCCACGAACACGATCAGCCGGCCCAATCGGCTGCGCGCGGAAAAATGCGTGTCTGTGATGACGCTCTCGAGCCAGCGCAAATGCAGGAAATCGCTTTCGATCGTCACTCCGGAATGAAATGGGTCGCCGAGTGCAGTCTTCGACTCCATACTTTCGCCATCCAGGCAGGTGTAACTGTAGTGACCTAAAATGGCGAGCCCGGCGCTGCTGCCGCCGATCGGTCGCCCGGCCAGAACATGGGCATTGAGCGCATCCTGTACCGGCGTGCCCCGCCAATAACGAATGTAATTCCCCTGATCGCCACCTGCGAGAAAAATGCCGTCGGCCCCGCGCAAAGCGGCGATGACGCGGTGATCGAACGCCGCGTCTCGATTGTGAAACACGATGGTCTCGGCGGAGAGTACCGGTCCCCAGGTGGTCATGTAGTTCTTGCCGAGATCACCGTCTTGCGGATCGAAACTGTCGTCGGCGACGGCGCGCAGTATCACAATATGACCGCGCCCGGCATGCATGGCGATGGCAGCATAGGCCGCATCGACAATGCCACCGCCGCCCATCAGCGCCAGCGTAAAGTCGGTATGTGCTGCGCGCGGCAGGGCGGGATCACCGCTGACGAAGTAATCAAAATTCTTGTCGCGGTAGTTGCCGGACTTTCCAGGATTAGGCGACGCAGATGCGCTGCATGGAACTGCGCATCCTGTAAATAGCACGATGGCCGCGGCAAAAGCGGCAATAGAAATAGCAGGGTGACGCGGGCGGTACATGTAAGAATTTCTCACAATCGACGTTGCAGCATCACAGTCATGGCCTTGCTGCAATGTGGCCACCATGTTAAAAACTACCGAACGCAATGATGAAACGCAAGACCGCCGGAGAAGGGTGAGGAACATCACCGCTACTGGGCCGTAGGTCGCGAGGCTTAGGGATAAGAAATAAAAAGCGTCGATTGGGGAGAATTATGCAGAGATTTTCGATCGCGGCGGTCGTACTCGCGGCGATGGGCAGCGGCTATGTGTTGGCGGCTTCCAATTCGCAAGATATATCAACGGGTGAATCAGCGCCGACACTGGAGACAGTCGTCGTCACGGGCTCACGAATTCCACGTACCGCAGTCGAGGGACCTGCCCCGGTGGTGACCATCACCGCCGCGGACATCAAGAACAACGGCTTCGCGACGGTGTCGGATGTCATGTCGGCGCTCACCCAGAACCTGGGCGCGTTGGACAACAATCAAAACACCGACGGCTTTTCTCCCGGCGCACAGGCGGTCGATTTGCGCGGCTTGGGGCCTAATCACACGCTGGTGCTGGTCAACGGTCGGCGCATTGCCGATTATCCGCAGTCTTATAACGGTGCAAGCAATTTCACCGATATCTCGAACATTCCGACGTCGCTGATTGATCGCATCGAAATCTTGAGCGGCAGCGCTTCCGCGGTGTACGGCTCGGACGCAATTTCCGGCGTCATTAATTTTATTCTCAAGCAGAAAGCCGACGGGACCACCGTCGATTTTCGCGAGGGCGCGACGCAGCACGGCGGCGGCTCGTCGCAGCGTCTGCAGATTTCCAGCGGCTACTCGAATGACCGTTTCGACGCGGTCTTCGGCGTGGAATTGTTCAGGCAGCTGCCGCTGTGGGCCTACCAGCGCAGCTTCGCCGACTCTCGCCTGGATAGTCCCGCCAATCCGGCCGACATCAACGCCAGCCCGGTCTTTACGCGCATCGATGGCGACGGCAACTACTTGGATCCGGGCCAAGCTACCTGCAACTCACTATCACACCTGGATCATGGCTCGGTATTCCGTGCAGCGCGTGACGGCTATGCACCCGGCAACACCGGCGCGCCCGGCTACTACTGCGGCAGCTATCGCGACGTGGGCTATGGCACTTTGGAGAATGGCCGTAAGGCGGTGAATTTTTACGGTTCCGCCACCTATCGTCTGAACGACAGCGCCAGCCTGTTTCTCGATGTTCAGGCCGGCTATTCGCATCAGATCAGCTACAACACGCCATTGCAGTGGGAGAACAGTTACAAGCTGAACGGCGATTCCACGCCCATCCCATTCTTCAATCAGGCCACCGGTCAGGTCGAACAGTGGCAGCGCAAGTATTTCACCATTGAGGAGAACGGTGGGTTCGAGTCCGGCGAAATCCACAACATCGACAATACGCTGTCGATCAATACCGGGGTCAAGGGCGCATTTGGAGATGGCGGCTGGCGCTACGAAGCCTTGTTCGGGCACTCGCAAAACCGCTTGGAGCAGAAATGGCCGGCGCTGGTGTCGGCTAAAGCGCAGGCGCTGTTTTTGGGTCCGTCGCTCGGCGTCGATCCGGTTAGCGGCTACAACATCTACAACGCGCCCGTCAGCCGCCTGTATACCCCGTTGACCGTTGCGGAATTCCGCTCGATTACTCAGGATTCGATCGATAACGATAAAAGCCGTGCCGAGAATTTCTCAATGACGGTTAACAACAATAAATTATTCGATCTGCCGGCGGGTCCGGTGGGATTTGCAGGTGTTGCCGAGTACGGGTCTCAATACTTTGGACTGGTACCCGATCCGCTATCTCTGGATGGCAGCTACTTCGGGCTGCACAACACCGGCGCGGTGGGTTCGCGCAATCATTTCGGGTTCGCGTCTGAATTAAGAGCGCCGCTACTATCCAAGCTGACGGCCAACGTGGCGGGCCGTTACGATAGTTACCGCTACAGCGGCAACTCCTCGGGCAAGTTCACGTATGACGCGGGGCTGGAATATCGCCCGTTCAACAGCTTGTTGATACGCGGTTCCGTCGGTACCGGATTTCGCGCACCGGATCTGGCCTATTTGTATTCGGGCTTGAGCGGCTCATCCTCCGGCGGCACGGACTATTACTTGTGCAGACGCGACGAGCCCGCTACTGCGCCGGACTTCTTCGACAACTGCACCAACGGCGATGTAGGTTTCAATGGCAGAAGCCACGGCAGCACGGCGCTCAAGGACGAGACCAGCACCTCGTTGACCTATGGATTCGTGTTCGCCCCGCTCAAGTCCCTGCAAATCACCGCCGACTACTACCTCATCAAACTTAAAAACGAGGTGGAATTCCAGGATAGCGACAGGATTTTGCGGGACGAGGCGAATTGCCGCCTCGGCCAAACCGCCGGCGGTGCACCGGTGGACGGCAATTCAGCGCAGTGCCGGCAAGTTTTGAGCCAGGTTGTGCGCAACTCGCCCACCGATACCAGCAATCCGTCGGGCATCACCTCGGTGCTGGTGTTGCCGATTAATGCCGCTGTAGACCGCACTTCAGGGATAGACTTCAACGCCCACTACCTGCTGAGCACCGACAGCACTGGTAATTTCGACTTCAATCTCGGCTTTACCGACGTGCTGACGCACACCGTACAGTTGTTTCCGGACGGCCCGGTCGATAACGAACTGACCGACTGGTACAACTATGTCATCCCGCGCAATAAGGCCAGCTACTCGGTGGGCTGGAACATCGGGGACTTCACGACGACTGTTCACGGCTCGCGTATCGGCGGCCTGCCTAATTACGCTGGTACGGAAAGGCTGCGCGCCACCTCGGTGTACAACGCGTCGTTCATCTACCGCTTCACACAGCGCGGCGCTCTGAGCTTCGTCGTTGACAATATTGCGGACACGAAGCCCGGCAACCACGACAGCACCTGGACCAGCTATCCCTACTATTCCGGCCGCTGGTTCAGTCCTATTGGGCGAGCGTATTTCGCCGAGATCAGCTATCGCTTTGGGGGCAGCGAGGGCCCCTGAGCGCTGCGCCCGGCTTGGGAAACGGCAACGGTACGTGGCCCTTTCGGTTTCGGCGACTATAATGCCGTAGCTGCAAGGAGATCTTATGGCCCACGTTACAGTCATCAGCGAACATCACTACGCCCAACAGATCGCGTCCGGCCATCACCGCTTGACCTCGGATGAGCCGCTGGAGCGCGGCGGCAGCGATTCAGGCTCCACGCCTCACGAACTGCTGCTCGCGAGTCTCGGCGCCTGTACTTCGATTACCCTGCGAATGTACGCGGGCCGCAAGGGCTGGGAACTCGGCAAGATTACCGTCGGTTTGCGCTACACCACGCGCGCCGACGAGAAGGCGCATATCGATCGCCGCCTGTCGTTTTCGAAGCCGCTCACCACCGAACAAACCGCGCGCCTACTGGAGATTGCCGGCAAAACCCCTGTGACCCGCGATTTGCTGGCAGGGATCGCGATCGACACGTCGGTTATGCAGCCGTAGGCCCTGCGGTGCGTACCTCTCTGTTAAATCGCCGCGAGGTGCTACGGGGCGCGATGGCGGCGGCATTGCCCTTTAGCGCCGGCTCTTGCGGCGGCAAGAAGTCGCACGCTCTTCAGGTCGGCGGTCTGCCTGTCACCTGCAATCTCACGCTGCCGGTGGCCTGCGTCGCTCGTGCGGCAAACAATACTCTGGCGAAGACCGGTGCGCCGGCGTTCGCCTATGAATACAGCAAGTACAGCGGTTGGCCCGAAATCAAAGAATCTCTGATGGCGGGCAGCATCCAGGCAGGCTATATGCTGGCGCCATTGGTGATGGATCTCGCGGACAGGAAGATACCCACGAAGATAGTGTCGCTCGGTCATCGTTCCGGCGCAGTCATCATGGTGCGTAGCGATTCACCGTATCGGACATTCGCAGACCTGGCGGGCAAGCGCATCGCCATCCCGAGCCGCTTCGCGGTCGATTTTCTGTTTCTGCGAAAGATGCTGGCGCGGGAAAATATGAGCCCTGCGGACATCCAACTGATTGAAATGCCTCCACCCGACATGCCCGCGGCGCTGTACGCCAAGGCGGTGGACGCGTACTGCACTCGGGCCTAGGCTATCTGATCATCGATTCGCGCAACGCCGGCAATCGCTACGATCTGGTGATCGCGGGAATGATCGTCATTGGCCTGATCGGGTTGCTGCTGGACGGCGGCATGCGGCTGCTCGAGAGGCATAAATCAGTGCGGTGGCGCTATGTCCGCTAAGATCGTCGTCGATGATATATACAAGAGCTTTACGTCGCGAACTTTAGCGCTGCCGGTGTTGGAAGGCGTGAGCTTTACGGTGCGCGAGGGCGAGACAGTTGCCATCGTCGGTCCCTCGGGTTGCGGAAAGTCGACCTTGATGAATATGGTGGCCGGATTCGAACACCCCGACCGCGGTTCCGTCAGCATTGACGGCGCGCGGCGCAGTGCGCCGAGCGCGAAAGGGATTCTCATCACCCAGCATGGCTCGGTGTTCCCTTGGCTCACGGTGCAGCAAAACCTCATGTTCGGCCTCGACAGCCATGGCGGCGGCAAGGAAGCGCTGGCGGATCACTACGCGGCGATGGTCGGCCTGAAGGGTTTCGAGTCCAGCTATCCGCATGAGCTGTCTGGGGGAATGCTGAAGCGGGTGGAACTGGCGCGGGCGCTGGTCGTGAAGCCGGAAATCCTCTACATGGACGAGCCTTTCTCGGCGCTTGACGCGTTGATGAACCTGCGCATGCGCAACGAGCTGTTGCGCGTTCTCAGCGAGGAGCGTCACGCCGTGCTGCTCATCACCCACGATGTGGAGGAGGCTATCCATCTGGCCGATCGCGTCTTCGTCCTATCGCAGCGGCCGGCGAGAATCCAGGCGTGTTTTGAGGTGCGCATGCCGCATCCGCGCACACTCTCCAGCCGGGCTGTGCAGGAACTGCGAGAGGCGATACTGCGCGAACTCGGCGTCGAGCAAGTGCTCGAATAGTGGGGCGCTTACCCTAGCGGGGAAGGTGATGCGCTTTATATCCATAACCTTGCCTGCTGTCGTACGATAGCGCTACCAACGCGCCATGCTGGGCGCTGAGCCTAGGGCTTTCTTTGTTACACAGGCATGGTAATGGCCAAAACTGAGGTAGAAGTGAAGAGGACGCCAAGACGCAGCCGAAATGCGGTGACCATGCATGAGGTTGCCAAGCATGTGGGCGTCTCGCCCATGACGGTATCGCGCGTCATCAGCGGCGATGCCAATGTCAGAGCTGAAACTATGCAGCGCGTGCAGGACGCGATCAAGGAACTGGGCTACACGCCCAATGTGGCAGCCCGGAATTTAGCCAAGGCGGCGACGGTACACATCGGCCTGCTGTACAACAATCCGAGCGCCGCCTATCTCAATGAGCTGTTGGTGGGCGTGTTGGAACAAAGCAGCCATGCGGGCTGCCAGATAGTTTTGGAAAAATGCGGTGCCCGCAACGAGCGGGCAGCGATTGAACGGTTACTGCGCGACGGCATCGGTGGCATCATTCTGCCGCCGCCCTTGTCGGATTCCAAAGTGGCTTTGGCGACTCTGCGCGGCGCGCGGATTCCCTTCATTGCGGTGGCGACTGGCCGGCCCGAAGCGGCAGGGCTGTCAGTGCGTATCAATGATTTCGAAGCAGCCGCGGCAATGACGCGCTACCTTTTGTCCTTGGGGCATCGAAATATAGGCTTCATTGTCGGCGCTCCCAATCAAAGCGCCAGTGTGCAGCGGCAGGCCGGCTTCAAAGCGGCGCTGCGTGAGGCGGGTATGCCGGTGCATGCCGAGTGGGTGAAGCACGGCACGTTTACCTACCGCTCGGGACTGGCGGCCGCCGAGCAGATACTCAATTCAGCGCAGCGACCCACCGCGATCTTCGCCAGCAACGACGACATGGCAGCCGCTGCGATCGCGGTGGCGCATCGCGTGGGGCTGGATGTTCCCAAGGATTTGACCATCGTCGGCTTCGACGACACGCCGCTGGCCACGACCATCTGGCCGGCACTGACCACGGTGCGTCAGCCGGTGGCGGCCATGGCAAAAAAGGCGGTCGAGCTGCTATTGGAGGAAATCCGCTTGCGCCGCCTTGGCGAGACGCTCCAGCCGCTGCTGCATTTCATGAACTTTACATTGGTCAAACGCGAGTCCTCGGGCGCCATCTAGCGAGCACGGTGGGGCTGCGCGTCAATTGACGCCCGCCGTGTGATAGCGCTACCATACCGCGGCGTTGGCTGGACAAAACCCCGGTGCTCGAACGCCGGGAGAGGGGGAATCATCAAACAAAACAGCACCACGCTGGTCGTTGGCTTGACGTTCGTCGCCACCTTGGGCGGCCTACTGTTTGGCTACGATACGGCAGTGATTTCCGGGGCGGTCAGCTCCATCGATGCGAATTTCATTGATCCGCAGCATCTTGCGGAGACCGCGCGCAGCAGCCTCTCGGGCTGGACCATATCGAGCGCGCTGTTCGGTTGCATCATCGGCGCCATCGTCGCGGGCTGGGTGTCGAACGCCATCGGCCGCAAGGGCGGAATGATGGTCGCTGGTGTGTTGTTCCTGATCTCCGCAGCGGGTTCGGCATATCCCGAATTGGGATTGGGTCCCATTGGTGGCATGGGCCCAAAAGCGCTCACGCCTTTCATCTTGTACCGAATTCTATGCGGCGTCGGCGTCGGCATCGCGTCCATGCTCTCGCCGCTTTACATTGCGGAAATCGCGCCCAGCCAGATTCGCGGCCGGCTGGTATCGTTCAACCAGCTGTCCATCGTCGGCGGCATTCTGCTGGTGTACTTCGTCAATTGGGCAATCGCGTCGCAGGGCGATGAGACCTGGATCAGGACCACCGGCTGGCGCCTCATGCTGGCCTCCGAAGCCGTTCCCGCCGTGTTGTTTCTGGCGCTACTGACGCTGGTCCCCGATACACCGCGCTGGTTCGTGATGAAGGGCCGCAGTGACAAGGCATTGACCGTACTGACTCGCTTGGTGGGCGAAGCGGAGGCGCGCGTAACGATCAAAGAAATCGAAAACTCGCTCATCGTGCCGGCGCACGCCGCGGGCACCAGCCTGTTTGCCTTCGGCAGCTTGGTGATCGTCGCCGGCATCATGCTGTCGATATTCCAGCAGTTCGTCGGCATCAATGCGGTGCTCTACTACGCACCGCTGATGTTCAAGAACTTGGGCGCATCCACCGATTCGGCGCTGTGGCAGACCGTCATCGTCGGCTTGGCGAATGTTGTTTTTACGGTGGTTGCCATCCTCACCGTCGACCGTCTCGGCCGCAAACCCTTGATGATCATCGGCGGCGTGGTGATGGGTGTGGCCATGGTCACACTGGGCTTTCAGTTCCAGGCCAATGCTGCGGGTCTGGGTCCGCTGATTGCCGCGGTGGCGTATATCGCCGGATTCGCGCTGTCCTGGGGACCGGTGACCTGGGTACTGCTGTCCGAAATGTTCCCCAACTCCATCAAGAGCCGGGCCATGGCGATTGCGGTGGCGGCGCAGTGGATCGCCAATTTGTTCGTGTCGTGGTCGTTCAAGATCCTGATCGGCAATTCGACGCTTACCGCCATGTTCAATCACGGCTTTCCATATTGGATTTACGGCGGCATGAGTTTTCTGGCAGCGGCTTTCGTGTATTTCTACGTACCGGAGACCAAGCAGCGCACACTCGAGGAAATTCAAAATCTTTGGAGGCGTAGCGATGCTCACGCTCCGGCCGCGGTCAAGCAGCCGGCGGCCGGCTGATCGCGGCGCGCAACCTTCAGCGTGAACGTCGACAAGGGTTTTCTGGTGCTGCGGCAGGCAACGACCCAGCTCACGCTGGACCCGCAACGCGGCGGTGCGATCCGCGCGTTCAGCTGGCGGGGTCGGGATGTGCTGCGGCCGACCCCTCCGCTTGCCGGCGACGACCCGCTCGATATGGCCTGTTTTCCCATGGTGCCGTTCGCCAACCGCATCGCCCAAGGTCGCTTCAGTTTCGGCGGACGCAGCCTGCAATTGCAGCGCAATTGGAGTGAGGACGCGCATCCTCTGCATGGGGCTGGGTGGCGGACATCCTGGGCGACGCTGGAAGTGACGGCTTCGAGTGCACGGCTGGGCTTCGCAGGCGGTGCCAACGAATGGCCGTGGGCGTACCGCTGCGAACAGCGTTTCGAGCTGCTTCCCGACGGGCTGTCGATTGAACTCTCGGTGGAAAACTTGAGCGAATCGCCAATGCCTACGGTGTTGGGACTGCACCCGTACTTTCCGCACGCCGCGCATGCTGAGCTGCAGGCGGAGCTGCCGAGAGTGTGGTTGACGGACGGCGCAGCGCTGCCGGTGCAAGAGACGGCGACGCCGCCGGACTGGTGTTTTGAGCCTGCGAGGGCCATCACGGCAATGCCGCTCGATAATAGTTTTTCTGGATGGAACGGTGTCGCCACGTTGCGTTGGCCGGATCGAACCGTCACGCTGCGCGCCGGCGAGTGCCGCCACCTACATGTGTACGCGCCAGTGGGTGAAGATTTCTTTTGCATCGAGCCGCAGACAGCGGCGGCGGGTGCGCTCGGGCGGTCCGGCGAAGCCACGGTGGTTGCTCCCGGCAAGCGTTTCGCTATTCGCGTGCGCTTGGAACTGGGAGCGACGTAGATGTACCTGGGAATAGACATCGGCACTTCGAGCGTGAAGGCCGTATTGAGCGACGAACGCGGTGCCATCGTGGCGCAGGCGGCGGATACTCTCGAGGTGAGCAGGCCGGCGCCGGGTTTCTCGGAACAGTCTCCGCAGGATTGGTGGCGAGCGACGGTCAACGCCGTGCGTGGATTGCCGGCGTCGTCGCGCGCTGCAGTGCAAGCCGTGGGCTTGAGCGGTCAGATGCATGGCGCGACTTTATTGGACGTCGAAGATAGGCCCTTGCGGCCGGCGATTCTCTGGAACGACGGGCGCTCGGCCGAGGAGTGCCTTGAAATTGAGCGCCGCGAACCGCATTCGCGGTCCATCACGGGCAATATCATGATGCCGGGCTTTACCGCGCCCAAAGTTTTGTGGGTAGCGCGCCATGAGCCGGAAGTATTTCGCCGCACGGTCTGCGTGCTGCTGCCGAAAGATTATGTACGGCTGAAATTGACGGGCGAGAAAATCAGCGACATGTCGGATGCGTCGGGCAGCGGATGGCTGAATGTTGGCGCACGCGATTGGTCCGACGAAATGCTGGAGGCGACGGACTTGAATCGTGCGCATATGCCCGCGCTGTCGGAAGGCTCTTCACCGGCCGGGATGCTGATGTCCGGCGCCGCCGCTGAATTGGGGTTGCCGCGCGTCCTCGTTGCCGGCGGCGGCGGCGATAATGCGGCCAGCGCCGCGGGCCTCGGGGTGGTAGTGCCGGGCCAGGCATTTCTATCGTTGGGCACCTCAGGTGTGATCTTCGTAGTGACGGATCGCTTTCGTCCCAACGCCGAGCGCGCGGCGCATGCCTTTTGCCACTGCCTGCCCGGTCGCTGGCATCAGATGTCGGTCATGCTGAGCGCGTCCGCCAGCCTCGATTGGGCAGCGCGGCTTGCCGGCGAACACGACCTGCCGCGTTGGGTGGCCGCCGCCGCGGGCAGGGGATTGACCCGACAGTCGCCTTTCTTCCTGCCGTATTTGTCGGGTGAGCGCACGCCCCACAATGATCCGCATGCGCGCGGTGTGTTCTTCGGCATCGGTGCGAGCACCGATGCTGCGGATCTGGCACTGAGCGTTCTGGAAGGCGTGGCGTTCGCCTTCGCCGACGGTCTCGACGTGCTGCTGGAGGCCGGCAGTACGGTGGGCGAGATCAGTGTCACCGGCGGCGGTGCACGCTTGCCCTTCTGGGGCGAGTTGATTGCGGCGGCTCTGAATCGACCCTTGACCTACGTCCAAGGCGGCGAAGTCGGCGCGGCGCTCGGCGCGGCACGCCTGGCGCGTCTGGCTCATGGGGCCGAGCGGGCGGAAGACGTGTGTGTGGCGCCCCCCACCGAACGGCGGGTCGAGCCCGATGCCGGGTTGGCCGACTTGCTTGCCGCTCGCCGTCCGACCTTCAAGCGGCTGTATCAGAATCTTAAGGACACTTTCGTGGAGTATTCAGCATGAGTCTGTTTTCATCGGTTGATCCGGTTCGCTTCGAAGGCCCCGGTACCCAGAACGAGTTCGCGTACCGCGTGTATGACAAGGATCGCCTGGTGCAGGGCAAACGCATGGAGGATTGGCTGAAGGTGGCCGTGTGCTATTGGCACTCCTTCAACTGGCCGGGCGCCGATATTTTCGGCGGTGGAACCCTGAATCGTCCCTGGCTGGGTGCGACGGTCACGCAGGCCATGGCTGATGCCAAGCTCGATGCGGCTTTCGATTTCTTCGTGCGCCTGGGCGTGCGCTACTTCTGTTTCCACGATGTCGACGCCATGGCCACCGCTGCCACGCTCAAGGAGCACGCGGCCAACCTGCGCAAGATCGAGGCAGGCATTGCCGCAAAAATGGCTGCGACCGGAGTCAAGCTGCTGTGGGGCACGGCCAATCTGTTCAGTCATCCGCGCTATGCGGGCGGCGCTGCCACCAGCCCGGACCCCGAGGTGTATGCCTGGGCGGCGGCGCAGGTGCGATGCTGCCTGGAGGCAACACACCGGCTGGGCGGTGAGAATTACGTACTGTGGGGCGGACGTGAAGGCTACGACTCGCTGCTCAACACCGACTTACAGCGCGAATTGGATCATTATGGCCGGTTTCTCTCCATGGTCGTGGAGCATAAGCATCGCATCGGCTTCAAAGGCACCATTCTCATCGAGCCCAAGCCCTTTGAACCCACCAAGCATCAGTACGATCATGATGTTGCCGCGGTGTTCGCCTTCCTGCAGCGCTATGACCTGGCCAAGGAGGTCAAGGTCAATATCGAAGTCAATCACGCCACGCTCGCCGGCCTGGATTTCGAGCATGAGATAGCCGCCGCGCGCGCCTTCGGCATATTCGGGTCCATCGATATCAACCGCGGTGATCCGCGCAACGGCTGGGATACGGATCAATTCCCCAACAATGCGCAGGAACTGGTGCCCTCGATGATGCAGCTGGTTGAAGATCAGGGCTTCGTCACCGGAGGCTTTAACTTCGACGCCAAATTGCGGCGCCAGTCGGTCGATCCGGGGGATTTATATCTGGCCCATATCGGTGGCATCGACACGCTGGCGCGCGCGCTGCTGGCGGCGGTCGACGTGGTGGCGGACGGCGGCCTTGCGCGCCTGAAGCGCGAGCGCTACCAGGGTTGGGAGGATGAATTGGGGCGCCGCATTGCCGGCGGCGCGCTGAATCTTGCGACTCTCGCCGACCTTGCTACCGAGCGGGGCTTCGATCCCGTGCCGCGCTCCGGCCGCCAGGAATTGGCCGAGAGCCTCATCGCCCGGCACAGCAAGTATTGAGCATGCGCATCTTCGCCGCGGCAATTCTTGGGCTGGTTACGCCCGCCTTATTGCAAACGGCATTGTCGCAGGCGGCGCCAAGTCCTGCCTACAAGGATCCCGCTGCGGGGGTGAGCGCGCGGGTCGAGGATTTGCTCGGACGAATGAGCCTGGAAGAGAAAGTCGCCCAAATGCTCGCCGTCTGGGAGGGTAAGGTGGAGATCTTCGATCAGCAGCTGCAATTCGATCCCGCCAAGGCCGCCGCAAAATACCCGAATGGCTTCGGCAGCTTTGCACGGCCGGCCGATCAGCGCGGCGCGGTATCGCCGCGGCTTGCGCACGGTCGCGATGCCCGTGCCACCGTCAAGCTAGTGAACGCCATTCAGCACTATGCGGTGGAAAAGACGCGCTTGGGGATACCGGTATGGTTCCATGAGGAAGGCTTGCACGGCTATGCCGCGGTCGACGCCACGCACTTTCCCCAGGCCATCGGCCTCGCCAGCAGCTGGGATCCTGATCTCATTCGCAGGGTCAATGCCATCGTCGGGCGCGAGATCCGCATTCGGGGCGTGCAAGAAGCCCTCTCGCCGGTCGTAGACGTGGCGCGCGATCCACGCTGGGGCCGTATTGAAGAGACCTTCGGCGAAGACCCGTACCTGGTATCGCAGCTCGGCGTGGCTGCGGTACGCGGCTTGCAGGGTGATGCTTTGCCGCTGGCGGACGGCAAGGTGTTTGCGACCCTCAAGCACCTCACCGGTCACGGCCAACCGGAGAGCGGCACCAATGTCGGACCGGCGAGCATTTCCGTGCGCACCCTGCGCGAGAATTTCTTTCCCCCGTTCGAGGAAATCGTGCGCCAGACCAATGTGCGCATGGTGATGCCTTCCTACAATGAGATCGATGGCGTGCCCTCGCATGGCAATCACTGGCTGCTGCACGACGTATTGCGCGGCGAGTGGGGTTTCAAAGGCGCCGTGGTCAGCGACTATAGCGGGATCGAGCAGTTAATGAGCCTGCATCACGTTGAGCCCGATCTGGCATCGGCGGCGATACGCGCCTTGAATGCCGGCGTCGATGTTGATTTACCAGACGGCGTCGCGTATCAAACGCTAGGGGCGTCGGTGCGCGAGGGCAGGGTGGCCGAGCGGCAGATCGATGCCGCCGTGCGCCGCATTCTTGAATTGAAATTTCTTGCCGGATTGTTCGAGCGCCCGTACGCCGATGCGGCGGCTGCCGACGCCGTGACGGGTAACGCGGAAGCGCGCGCCGTGGCACTCGAAGCCGCGCATCGCGCCGTGGTGCTGCTGACGAATGACGGCATGCTGCCCTTGGCCATCGCTTCGCAGAAGACCTTGGCCGTGATCGGGCCGAATGCCGCGGTGGCGAGACTTGGCGGTTATTCTGTGACGCCGCGTCAGGCGATTTCGGTGCTAGACGGTATCCGCGCGAAGCTCGGCAATCACGAACAGCTGGTATATGCCGAGGGGGTGCGCATCACGGAGGACGATGATTGGTGGGCGAATGACGTAAAGCTTGCCGATCCTGCAAAAAATGCCAGGCTCATCAAAGCGGCGGTCAAAGTCGCGGCCGGCGCCGATGAAATCGTGCTGGTCTTGGGGGACACCGAGCAGACCAGTCGTGAGGCCTGGGCGGACAATCATTTGGGCGACCGGGACAACCTGGATTTGGTCGGCGAGCAGAACGATCTTGCCAACGCGATCTTTGACTTGCATAAACCCACGGTGGTGGTGTTGCTGAACGGCCGGCCGCCGACACTGGTTAACATCGCCGCGCGCGCGAACGCCTTAATCGAGGGTTGGTACCTGGGTCAAGAGGGTGGCACGGCGCTGGCCGACATCTTGTTCGGTGACTACAATCCCGGCGGCAAGCTACCGGTCACGCTGGCGCGCTCGGTGGGCCAGCTGCCGGTGTTCTACAACCACAAGCCCAGTGCACGCCGCGGCTATCTGTTCGACAGCGCCGCGCCATTGTTCCCCTTCGGCTTTGGGCTCAGCTATACGCGCTTCGAGATCGGTGACCCACACTTGTCATCGTCTTCCATCAAGAAGGATGGCGCCGTCACCGTGGCCGTGCAAGTACGCAACAGCGGTACTCGCGCCGGCGATGAAGTGGTGCAGCTTTACGTCCATGACGAAGTCAGTTCGGTCACCCGGCCGGTCAAGGAACTGAAGGGCTTTCAGCGTGTGAGTTTGAGGGCAGGGGAGGTCAAGACGTTATCTTTCGAGATCGGCACTCGGGCGCTGCAGTTCTGGAATGCCGATATGCAGAGGGTGGTCGAGCCCGGAACCTTCGAGATTCTGGTGGGTGCTAATTCGGTAGACTTGAAGAAGGCGGTACTGACGGTCACGAATTAGTTCAGCACCATGCTAACACCCGATTGCTGCACCGCAGAGCCGACAACCGGCGTGGTAGCGGAGCCACAAAGGCCGGGATCCTGCAGCGCGCGCCTCATTAGATCGCCATAGAGGTCAGCTGTCTCCTAACGATCAGAGTAGGATTATTGACAGCGCTGTCAAGCAGGCATACGATTAATGGACAGCGCTGTCAAAATGTAGTTGATTTCGGTTTATAAGGGTGCGTATACTTCCGAATAATAAGGTAGCGCTACCATTTCAGAGATTGCCAGCTACACGCAAAAATGGGGGAGTCCCAGAGGTTTGAATACTTGTTTCGCTTGAAGCTCAGTCGCGACTGCGGCTCGGCGTCTGCTGTTGTTTCATAACAAATATTTGCATGGGGGGGTTTCTAATGAGCCGAAAGACACGGCGGAATGCGTCCAAGAACGATGTTCAGAACCTGAGCCTTAACCTGCGGGCAGCCGTCCGCCGGTTGAGCTACGCGGGGATGGGGATGTCGGGCATGGCGCTGGGATCGATGGCGGCTTTCACTGGACAGGTACATGCGGCCGATGCGGCTGCTGCGTCGGATTCGGGGCTCGACGAAATCGTCGTCACGGGTATCCGCGCGTCCTTGCAAAAGAGCCTGGACATGAAGCGCGAGTCGTTCGGCATCGTCGATGCCATTTCGGCAGAAGACATCGGCAAGTTTCCCGATGCGAACCTCGCCACCGCGATGGAAAGAATACCCGGTGTGACGGTCAGCCGCGCCGCGATAACCTTGACTGGCACCGGCGGCTCGACCACCACCGGAGACGCGACCCAGATTACCGTGCGCGGATTTGGTCCTACCTTCAATGAAACTCTTTTCGACGGTCGACAGGTGCCGACCTCGATCGGCAGCCGCGGGTTCGACTTCGGATCTGTAGGCTCCGATTTCGTCGGGCAGATCGACGTGCTGAAGACGCCCGACGCGACCCTGTCGAGTGGCGCAATCGGTGCGACCATCAACATCAAGTATCCGAAGCCCTTGGACCGTCCCGGCCTGCACCTGGCGGGTTCGATCTCCGCCAACGAAACGACGGGTGAGAACTCAGTGCGGCCCAACGTGGGTTTGCTGTTCAGCGACACGTTCGCGGACAATCGATTCGGTATTCTCGCCGATGTGGGCTTCGCGGAAAGCAAGGTTCGCGGCAACCACATCAACGTTCAGGGTTGGGAAGGAAATACGCTGTCACCCTCCCAGCTCGCCGGCGCGCCTGCGGGCGCGTCAAAAGTGCCGAGCATCAAGGATTGGTTCATCCAGGATTACGGCATCTATCAGGAACACACGGACGATAAGAGGATCGGTGGCCGCTTGGTGCTGCAAGCGCGCCCGGTCGATGGCCTGGAAATCACGCTCGACGACAACTATTCGCAGGAAAAGATCGTGCAGTACCAGCACGGATTCAGTGCCTGGTTCAACAACGGCAACCTGGCCAATGTGGTCCAGGCGCCCGACGGCACGGTAACGAGTTTCACACAGGCCGGTACCCCCAGCGATTTCCAGGCTCAGATCAATCAGGCGGAGACGCGGCTCAATACTTTGGGCTTCAACGTGAAATGGGAGGCCAGCGAGCACACCTCGTATATGTTCGATGCCTACACCGCCGTTGCCAAGCTCAATCCCAGCGGCACGCCCGGCATTGACGCCGACGTGGGTTACGGCAACGGACCGAATGGTACCAACCTCGGCGTCGTGGTCCCCGGCGGCAAGAATGTCCCGTACCCCGTCAACTACGGTCCCGGCGGCAGCGCAGCCAACTTCTCCAATCCGGCCTACATCGGATCGCATGTGGTGGTGGAGAGCTACAACCAGAACAAGGACACCATCAATCAGTTCAAACTGGAGGGGAGCTGGGCCGACGATTCGCTCAAGTTCAAGTACGGCGTACAGTTCACGCACGATGACTTCCAGCTTCGCGGCTTCACCGACTTGCCCTACACCTGGCAGACGTACGCGGGATATGGTCCCCCGCCGCATGGTTCGGGCGGTGTGTTTCCCATACCTGCGAATCTCATTTCGAGCACCTTTGGGACGGGTTCGAACTTCATACATGGCTGGGGCAGTGGCGGCAACCTGCCGCCGAGCATCATTCAAGCCAGTGGCTATCAGATTTTGCAATATCTGGAAGGTCTGAACGGCGCGGGGATGAACGTGAATGCCTGCAGTAATCTTACGGGTCCCACGCCCTGCACGGGCAAGTACACCATGTATCCGAATCTCGGTGCATCGCAGGACATCACCGAGAACACGATCTCTCCATACCTGAGCCTGTCGACGGTCGCCAAGATCCTAGAGATGCCGCTGAAGATTAGTGTCGGAGCGCGCTTCGAGGATACCCATGTGACCTCCGCCGGCGTATCTTCTTTGCCCACTGGCGCCTTGTACATTCTGCCCACGGACGTGACCGCCTACGGTTTTAAACCCTCCGACCCGCTGCCGCTCTCCACCAAGAGTCACTACCGCTATCTGTTGCCCAATCTGGATTTGAGCTTGAATATCACAGATGAATTGCGGGTCCGCTTCGATGCATCCCGCACGCTGACTCGCGCGCCGCTCAATTTGCTGACGCCCGATCTCAACGTTCCGGCAGGTCAGCGCGTTGGCGGCTTGAACGCCACGGGCGGCAACCCGACGCTGCTGCCGTATCTGGCCGACAACCTCGACCTCGGGGTGGAGTGGTACTACGCGCCCAACTCCTACGTGTCGGCCGGCGCTTTTGTGAAGGAAGTGACCAACTTCATCGTGGGTGGCACCATTTCCCAGCAGATCAACGGCGTGACATTGCCCAACGGAAGTCCAGCATTCTTCGCGGTCACTTCGCAGGTCAATGGACCGGCAGCCGAAGTTAGAGGCCTCGAACTGGCATGGCAGTACACCTTGGGTGACAGCGGCTTTGGCTTTCTAAGCAACGCGACCTTCGTGGGTACGAACAGGCCGTACAATCCCAATGACACGGTGGGTTCGGGATTCGCGGTGACGGGTCTTGCCAATTCATGGAACTTCATACCGTTCTACGACAAGAATGGCATCAACGTGCGTCTGGCAGTTAATCACCGCGCTGAGTATCTGGACAAGTTTGGCCAAACTCAGAACAACTCACAATATGGTACCGAGCCCACATTCGTGAACTCTGCGACGTACCTGGACCTTAGCGCCAGCTATGACTTCAACAGCCACCTGAGCGTCTTCTTCACGGCGCAGAACTTGACTGATCAGGTCTACGCAACGCACGGACGTTTCAGCGAGCAACTATTGGACGTGGTCGACAACGGCCGGACCTTCACCGTAGGGGTACGGGCGAAACTCTTCTAGTCTTTTCGAGGGACCCGGGGCCGCCTTACCGACGGCGGTTCCCGGGATTCCACTGAGCGGGCTCAGGCGCCCAGGGCAGCGTCGCAGTTCTGCGCGATGAAGTCATCGTGCTTCGGCATGGCGTCGGCGCATTTGCCCACCACCTCGCGGATATTCATCAGCGCATCATCGACCAATTGTGGATCCACGGCGCCGACCAGAGGATCATCGCTGCCGGGCATGATGTTTTGACCGACCATCACGTGCAACCAGCTTTGGGTGGCGAAGAGTTCGAAGTTTTCGCGCAAGATGCGACCATGGCTGCGGAAAAGATCGATTCTCTCCTGCAGGCTGTCCGGCTTCGATGCATCGCGGCAGTGGCGCCACATCTCGCCGTCGACTCGCTCGCTGGTACTGTAGTGGAGCACCAGAAAATCGCGCACACGGTCGTATTCCTCGCCGATGACCTTGTTGTAGCGTTGTATCTCCGCCGCCCCGAAGTCCTGCTCTGGGAACAATGTCAGGAGCATCGTGATGCCGCGCTGAATGAAGTGGATGCTGGTGGATTCCAGCGGCTCGAGGAACCCGGCCGACAGGCCGATCGCGACACAATTGCGGTTCCAGAAATGTTTGCGTCGGCCGGTGGCGAATTGAAGTTTGAGAGGTTGTGCCAGTGTCGGCCCCTCGATTGTCGACAGCAATTGGTCCTGCGCAGACTGGTCATTCATGAAACTGCTGCAGTAAACATGGCCATTGCCGATCCGATGCTGCAAGGGAATCCGCCACTGCCATCCGGCGGTCCTGGCGGTAACCTGCGTGTAGGGCGACAATTTACCAGTACGTTCGCAGGGCACCGCGATGGCCCGGTCGCAGGGCAGCCAGTGATTCCAATGCTCGTACCCTGTCTTGAGCGCGCCTTCGATCAGAAGACCCCTAAATCCGGAACAATCGATGTAGAGATCGGCCGTGACACGCTCGCCGCTATCCAGCGTGAGTGCCTCGATGAATCCATCTTCAGACCGGAGCGATACCCCGTCGACCCGTCCCTCGGTTCGCTCGACGCCTCCCGCCTCGGCAAGTTCGCGCAAGTAGCGTGCGAACAGCGACGCGTCGAAGTGCAGAGCGTAGGTAATTCCCGCCAAGGGCGAGTTGAGCGCCTGCACCGGGCGCATGAATTTTCCTTGGCGTGCGGCCGTGGCCATGAGCGAATACTCATCGAGTGCGGCCGCCTTGCCTTCGCGCAGCCGTTTGAGCCAGTAGGCCTGGAATGCAAGGGGTCCGATGTCGAACCCCGTTTGTCCGAAAGGATGCATGTAGGAATGGCCGAGGCGTGTCCAGTCACGGAACTCGATAGCCAATTTGAACGTGGCCTGTGTTTTGCGGATGAGATCGTTCTCATCGATGCCCAGGCTCCGGATGAAATCCATGATGGGAGGAATGGTGGCCTCGCCGACGCCCACCGTGCCTATCTGTTCGGACTCAATCAGTCTTATCCGTGTACCCAGTCGCTTCAACATTCTGGCGAGGCTAGCGGCAGTCATCCAGCCGGCCGTTCCGCCGCCTACGATGATGATGTTCCTGATGGGATTGTTCGTCATGGTGTGGGGCGCTTCTGGGACGCTGCAGGTGGGTGTTTAGGCGGGAAAGCGGCGTCGCTCGCCTTGCTCGTTATTTGTGCCATAGTAACTATTGGCTATCAACCATGCAAAGCGACGTGATCCAACATATCACTCAAATGCTGGCATCTGCGGCTCATCACCACCGCAACGGTCAACTGCAGGAGGCTGCACGTTTGTATCGCAAGATTCTGGACATGGATCCGCATCAGGCGGACGCCATGCATCTCCTCGGCGTGGTGGCGTTGCAGTCGGGACGCTTTCAGGAGTCTGTCGATCTAATCACCCACGCGATCACGGAGAACGATGCGGTTCCCGCTTTTCACAATAATTTGGGCAACGCGTTTCGTGCACTTGGCGAACGGCAGCAGGCAGCCGGCGCCTTTAACCGGGCACTCTGTCTAAACCCCAATTCTCCCGATACGCTGTACAACCTGGCCGTTATCTTGCAGGAACTGGGCAGGCTGGACGAGGCGGCCGCGTCGTACCAGCGAGTGCTTCTTGCAAAATCCGATCATGCGGCCGCGCACACCAATCTCGGCATAGTTCGCAATTTCCAAGGCAGATACGATGACGCCTTAACGTGCTTCGAGAGTGCGCTGCGCAGTAGCGCCGATTTCGTGCCCGCGATGGTCAACCGCGGCAATGTCCTGAAAGCGCTTGGCAGGCTTGACGAAGCGATGCAAAGCTACCGGCGTGCACTCGCGCTGAACCCGCGCCATGCAGCCGCACACAACAATCTGGGTCTTGCTCTCCTGGAAGCAGGCGATACCGACGCGGCGGTTGAGTCCTACAGAGACGCCATCTCAATTGAACCCGGTTATCGGGAAGCCCATCGCAATCTGGGCAACGCATTGCGCGAGCGCGGCAGATCTGCCGAGTCCGTGAGCAGTTACCGACAGGCTTTGTCACTCGATTCGAACGATGCGGAAGCGCGGTTGGGATTGGCAATGGCATCGATTCCGGTATTCGTAAACTCTCCCGACCACTGCGCCGATGCGGCTCGTGCATTCGAGCAGGCATTGGCGGAACTCGAAGCCTGGGACGCGCAGTCGCCGGGCCGGCTGGGAGCGGCCGTCGGTAGTACACAGCCGTTTTACCTGGCTTACCGGCCCTGCGATATTGCGCGTCCGCTGAAGAGCTACGGGAATTTGGTCTGCCGGGCTGCGGCGGCGCACTGGAGGACCAGCTCAAATCGTCGAGCGGCCCCCGAGCGCATCCGAATGGTCGTGGTCTGCGGACACGTGCGCGCACGACACCCGGTGTTGGACGTGCTGCTGCGAGGCATTCTTGCCCACTTGCAGCGCGAGCGCATGGAAGTCTTTCTATATCACACGGGCTCGTTCGTCGACGATGAAACGCGGTGGGCGCGATTGCACGTCGATCGCTTTGTGCAGGGGCCGAAGTCAGTGGCGGCGTGGGTGGATGAAGTGCATCGCGACCGGCCTGACATTATTTTCTATCCTGAAGTCGGCATGGATCCTATCACCTGCGCGCTTGCCGCGATCCGTCTGGCCCCATTGCAGGCGGCTTCCTGGGGGCATCCGACGACCACCGGAATGCCGAGCATCGACCTGTACATTTCAGGCGAGCTGCTCGAGCCCCTGCAGGCCGATGAGCACTATGTCGAAAATCTGGTCCGCCTGCCGGGCACCGGTGTGTGTACACGCGCGCCGATCGATTCGGCGCAGGCCTGGGAACCCGTCGCAAGCCAACACGGAGTGGTACGCTTTGCGCTGCCCCATCAGCCCATCAAATTCGATCCGGCGGACGACATTCTTCTGGCGCGCATTGCCAAGTCAATCGGCTGTTGTGAATTTTGGATTGCCTCACCTGCGAAACTGGGTTGGGCCGCGGAGAAACTGCAGGCGCGTCTTGCCGGCGTGTTTCGTGCGGAAGGCCTTGATCTTGAATCCTACCTGCGCCTGACACCGTGGCTGCCACGCGAGCAGTTCATCGGCTTCCTGGATGCCATGGACGTCTATCTGGATTGTCCGGCCTTCTCCGGATACACGACGGCCTGGCAGGCGCTGCACCGGGGGCTTCCTCTGGTCACGCTCGAAGGTGAATTTCTACGGCAACGCCTGGCCGCGGGATTGATGCGACAGATCGGCGCCGATGACGGCATCGCTTTGTCACGCGATCATTATGTGAGATTGGCCGTGCATTCCGCAGAGGAGTCGCGCAACCCCGAGCGTCGCGCCCGGAGGCGCCGAATCATTCAACAGGCCGCCGCCAAGGCCGATGAGAATACTGCCGCAATTGCCGAGCTGCAGAGGGTGCTGATGCAGCGAAAATGATTGCCGGTGCGGCTATCTCGGGTAGTATGGTAGCGCAACCAAACATCGGCGGCGGCCCCCATTGGGTCGGTTTTTTGACGTGTGATAATAGGGTATGACGCAGCGAATCCGTTCCGTGGTGATAGTCGGTGGCGGTACCGCAGGCTGGCTGACTGCGGGCATCATCGCGGCGCGTCATCAAGGCCGCATGAAATCCGACTTCTCCGTCACTTTGGTGGAGTCGCCCACCGTGCCCATCATCGGCGTGGGCGAGGGCACGTGGCCGACGTTGCGGTCGAGCTTGCAGAAGATGGGCGTCTTGGAAGCCGATCTGTTCCGGCATTGCAACGCGGCGTTCAAGCAAGGTGCCCAATTCGCCCGCTGGACGAGCGGTGCCGAGGACGACGCCTACTATCACCCGTTAATGCTCCCTCAGGGCTTCACCCAAGTGAACCTCGTGCCGCACTGGCTTGCCAACGGCGCGAGCCGCACGTTCTGCGACACTGTTACGCCGCAGGGTCACTTGTGTGATGAGGGCCTCGCGCCCAAAATGATTACCACTCCCGAGTACCACGCAGTGGCGAATTACTCGTACCATCTGGACGCGGGCAAGTTTGCCGGTTTTCTGCAGCGTCACTGCACCGAGAAACTTCAGGTGCGCCACGTGCTCGCCGATGTCGAGGAAGTGCTGCAGACCGAGCAAGGTGACATCAAAAGCGTGCGCACCCGTCAAGCAGGTGAGATCGGCGGCGATCTGTTCGTGGACTGCACCGGATTCTCATCGCTGCTTCTGGGCAAGAGTCTGGGTGTGCCGTTCAATTCCTGCGGTGACGTGCTGTTCTGCGATGCAGCCCTCGCCCTGCAGGTACCCTATGACCGCGAGGATGCACCGCTGCCCTCGCATACTATTTCCACCGCCCAGGATGCGGGCTGGATCTGGGATATCGGCTTGCCGCATCGGCGGGGAACGGGCTACGTGTATTCGACACGGCACACGAGCGATGAGCAGGCGCACGAGACCTTAATGCGTTACCTCGGCCCCGCGCACCGGCACCTGACTGCGCGAAAGATCGCCATCCGCGGCGGCCATCGCAGTACCTTCTGGAAAAAGAACTGCGTCGCCGTCGGTTTGGCGGCAGGCTTCCTCGAGCCGCTCGAGTCATCGGCGATCGTCCTCATCGAACTGTCGGCCAAACTCATCGCTGAGCAGATGCCTGCGAATCGGGAGATTATGGACATCGTTGCGCGCAGATTCAATGACGTCACCCATTACCGATGGGGCCGCATCATCGATTTCCTCAAGCTGCACTATGTGCTCACGAAGCGCGTGGATACGGCATTCTGGCGCGACAATGTCGATCCCGCGACCGTGCCGGATCGACTTCAGGATTTACTGCGCTTGTGGAAGTACCGCTCGCCCTGGTTCTTCGACGAATTCGACCGCCTCGAGGAGGTATTTCCGGCCGCCAGTTACCAGTACGTGCTTTACGGCATGGGCTTCCGCACGGAAGTGGATGCGGACGATAATGTCGACACTCAGGCAATGGCGGCACGGCTGGTACGCGATAACATCGCACTCGCCACGCAGATGCGTGCGCAGTTGCCGAAGAACCGTGAGCTCGTGAACAAGATCTGCGAGTACGGAATGCAGCCCATTTGATGCGGATGACAGAGAAGAAGCCGTGACCAACATCGTCGTTCTCAACAGTCATACGCATCTGAAGTTGCGTGTGCACGCACGGCCCTCCGCCTCCTGGGGCGATGACCAGCGCTTCGTCGCGGTGGTCGTGGGAGAGCTTCCGGCGGTAGCCATGCACTACCCGATATTCTTTTCCAAGGAAGCAGATACCGGGCGCTTTTACTGCGGCGCCATGCTCGGAATCGATCCCCGTGAAAATTTGTTTCTCGAGGAGCATCGGGAACGGAGGCTGTATAGACCGCTAAATCTGCAGCGCGGCCCTTTCTATAGTTCGGGTCCGGACCTTGCAATCGACATGGAGCATCCGCGGGTCGCGAATAGCGGCGATCAGGCACTGTTCGAGGGTTCAGGTGAGCCCAGCGTGTACCTGAAGAGCATCATCGGACTGATGAATGACCTCAAGCCCGGATTGGAGCGGACCCGGCAATTCATCGACACGCTCCTCGAGCTAAAGCTGATCGAGCCCTTAAGCGTCAATCTCACCTTCGATGACGGCAGCAGACGGGAAATAGACGGCCTGTACACCGTCAGTCCCGGCGCCGTCGGCGCGCTTTCCGACACTCAGGTTGTGGATCTGTTCCGCCGGGGATACCTGCAGCTCATCTACCTACAGACTGCTTCCCTGGCGCATCTGACTGAACTGACTCGAAGGAAGAATCTGGGCTTCCTTCGCGCCGATCCAGAGCTGTAGGAAAAGCAGTTTTAGCATGCAACCGATCCATGCAATCGATGCCACCCGCCTTTCCGGCGCGGACGAATTCCAGCGGGAGGTATTGGAAGCCTGCCAGCCGGTGGTGCTGCGCAGTCTGGTGAGTGCGTGGCCGGTGGTGCATGCGGCCACGCGATCGGACGAGGACCTGCGCGACTACCTCCTGCGCTTTGACAATGGCGGTCAGGCGGACGCCTTTGTCGGTGAACGCAGCATAGGCGGCAAATATTTTTACCGCGAAGGTCTCGATGGTTTCAATTTCGAGCGCCGCCGCATGAGTTTCGCGCAGGCGCTTACTGGAATGGTGGGCGCCAAGTCCGATGCAACGGCACCCACCATGTATCTCGGCTCGCTGCCCGTGGCGGACTTCCTGCCCGGGTTTGCGGCGCAGAATGTGCTCGGCGTGCTGCCGGCGCACGTAATGCCCCGTATCTGGCTGGGGCATGCCTCGAACGTTTCGGCGCACTTCGATGCTTTCGACAATGTGGCATGTGTGGTGGCGGGCATGCGGCGCTTCACCCTGTACCCGCCGGAAACCATCGACCGGCTGTACGTTGGTCCGCTGGACAACACCATGGCGGGACAGCCGGTGAGTCTTGCGGCTGCGGAGCCCGCCGACGATGAGCGCTATCCGCGTTTTCGCGAGGTGCGCGAGCTTGCCGTGACCGCGGAGCTTGGACCCGGGGATGCCATTTACATTCCGAAGCTCTGGTGGCATCAGGTTGAATCGCTGGCGTCATTCAACGGCCTTATCAATTACTGGTGGGATGCATTTGCCGTCGGACCGGACGCGCCATACGTCAGCCTGCTCTTGAGTCTGATTGCCATTGCGGAACGGCCGCCTGCGGAGCGCCAAGCGTGGAAGGCTTACTTCGATCACTACGTCTTTCGAACGCAGGGCCACCCGTTGCGACACTTGCCTGAATCGCAACACGGCCTTCTCGGCCCGCTGAAGCCCGATAATTACGGCAAGATCCGCGCTATGGCGATGCATCGGTTGCGTAGTGGCACCTAACCGATCGCCGCACGGTGAACTGTCGGGAGCCGGTCGGCAAAGTCAGGTCGCCTGAAGCGATTGGAGGGGTCGTGCGTCGCATTGTGGTGAAAACTGCTGTCGTGGTGGTTCTGGTAGTCGTGGCGGTCGGCGCTGCAAGTGCGGGTCTGGTATTGGCGATGTTCCGGCATTTCAATACAGCACCGCCGCAGATGACTTTCGTGAAGGCAACTAACAATCTCGAGGCGCAACGCCAGGACCTCGCCTATTTCCGTCAATTGATGGAGCTGGACCGTTCGTTTACGCCTGCGGCGCGAACGGAAGCTGAGAACCGTATCGCGGCACTCGAAAGCCTGCCGACGCCGCTGGACTATCCGCATTTTCGCGTGGCGTTAATGAAAATACTGGCCCTCGCCGACAACGGCCATACACACCTCGATTCCGGCGCCGGCGCGCACTCGAGAAAGCTGCCTGCGCGCGTGGCGGTGTTTGCCGATGGTCTTTACATCGTTCGCACCACTAGGGCCGGCTTGGCGCTTCTCGGCGGCCGCCTGGTGGCAATCGATGGCAAGCCGATTGAAATCGTGATGCAACGGATGGCCGAACTTCGCGGCGGTACAGAAGGGTGGCGGATGCTCTATGCGGCGATGTACCTCATCGATCAGGACATTCTGTTCGGCGACGATATTGCAGCGGACGCGAAACATTCCGCGTGGACTACAGTGACCTCGGGCGGCACCCAAACGACGGTCATGCTGAATGCGGATCCGGCACGCGACGATGAACCGTTTATCTTTACCAAGCGCTGGATTTCCAGCGAACCTGTGCCAAGTTTGGGTGATGGGTGGTACACAGAGCAACCTGATCACCCGTTGCCTCTGGCGCTACGCGAGTTCGACACTGCGTTTCGACGACTGAGATTGACCAATTCCTGCGCGATGCTTATTCAGTTCAAATCGAACAACGATGTGGAAGACCAGCACATCAAAGCATTCGTCGCCGCGACGGAATCTGATCTGCGATCCAACAAGCCCTGTTCCGTCATTTTGGACTTGCGTTACGACGACGGCGGCGACTACCGAAATACCGTCGACTTCGCCCGGGATCTGCCCAAACTGACGACGCCAGGGGGTCGAATCCTTATATTGACGGGACCCTCGACATTTTCGGCGGGAATAAGCACGGCAGCATTTGTCAAACAAGCCGGTGGTGAGCGCGTTACGATTCTTGGTGAGGCGGTGGGCGACAGGCTTCATTTCTTCTCTGAAGGCAATCGAGGATGTTTGCCGAACTACAAGCTGTGTGTCAGTTACGAACGAGGCAAGCATGACTATTCCCATGCCTGCGCGGACTGGGACGTGTGCTTTTGGCTCAACAAGATCTATCCAGTCCAAGTAGAGACGCTTGAGCCTGCCGAATCGATCAGAATGAGTTTCGCTGATTGGCGGCTAGGTCGCGATCCCGTATTTGAACGGGCGACGTCGCTGCTGTCTTCGGCAGGTTCGTGAATGCGCTGGTCTGAGGTCGTACGACGACTGTTTTTCGGGTGTCTCGCAGCATTTATTTTCCAGGCTGTTCTAGCGGAGACCATGTCTACGGCTTCAGCTGTTGAGGATTTGGCTGAGCAGCGTGCGGCCGCGCTTGTGGCCAAAATGACAGTAGATGAAAAGTTGCAGCAACTGCTCAACGTGGCGCCGGCGATCCCCCGCCTGGGCATTCCCGCTTATAACTGGTGGACGGAATCGCTGCACGGCGCGAATGGCACAGTGCCAACCACCAATTTTCCCGAACCCATTGGTCTGGCGGCGAGCTTCGATGAGGGCATGGTGCACGAGGTGGCTTCGGCAATCAGCCTAGAAAATCGCGCTCTGCATGCTTTGGGCCGTAAAACCGGCAAGCTCGGCTACATTGGCACCGGCCTCGATACTTGGTCGCCTAATATCAATATTTTCCGCGATCCACGTTGGGGGAGAGGCCAGGAAACCTACGGCGAAGATCCGCTGCTCACTGCCCGGATGGGTGTTTCCTATGTGGAGGGAATGCAGGGCCCCGATCCGCAGCTGCCGAACGTCATCTCCACGCCGAAGCACTTCGCCGTCCATAGCGGTCCCGAACCCCAGCGGCACCAGGAGAACGTGCAGGTGTCCCGCCATGACTTGGAAGATACCTATCTGCCTGCGTTCCGCGCTGCCATCGTTGAAGCGCATGCGGGCTCGATCATGTGCGCCTACAACAGCATCGATGGCCAACCGGCCTGTGCCAATGATCTTCTTATGAAAGAGCGGCTGCGCGGCGCATGGGGCTTTCGTGGCTATGTTGTTTCCGATTGCGATGCCGTGAAGGACATCGCCGCCACCCATCACTACGTGACAAATCAAGCCGCCGCCGTGGCCGCGGCACTCAAAGCCGGAGTCGACAACGAGTGCAATGTTGATACTCTGTTCGGTGGCACTGTGGTAACCGTGGCGCGCTACAAGGAGGCGCTTGAAAGGGCTTTTATTGGGGCCGCTGATGTAGACCGAGCGCTGCTGCGACTGTTCTCGGCGCGGTTTCGCACGGGCGACCTCGCTGGTTTACCCAGACCCGACCCCGACCAGGTGCCGGCCCTTGCGCAACAAACGCAACAGCATCAGGCGCTCGCGCTGCAAAGCGCAGAGCAGTCCCTCGTCCTTCTGAAGAACGACGGCACGCTGCCATTCAAGGCGGATCTGAGGATCGCCGTTGTGGGGCCGCTGGCAAACGCCACCCGCGTCCTGCGCGGCAATTATTCATCGATGCTGTCGACTCAGCCCAAATCCGTCCTGTCCGGACTACATGCCGCCATGCCGGGAGGCAAGATCACTCTGGTACCGTACGGTCAGTCGATCACCGATGGAAATTCGGTACCCGACTCTGCTCTGCGGACCCACGGCGGGGAGCCGGGACTTTTGGCGCAATATTTCAACGCGGTCAACGGGACTTTGGCAGCGGATTCCGCGCCCGCTGCGCTGATCAAGCTTCTGAGGTACGCGACCAGGCCGGTAGTCACGCGCACTGAACTGGGCGTTGCATCGCGCGCCAACGAACTGAGCGAGGTCGCCAAGTTCCATCGCGTCGTATGGACCGGTTATCTGGTGCCGCCGCAAACGGGCACCTACCGTATGGCGCTATCCGGGTCGCGGGGATACTTCAGGCTCAACGGCAGGATCATTTCCAGGCTTGCGAATCCTAGCTGGGGCGAGCCTGCGCAATTCAAGAGTGTCAGGCTTGTGCAGGGCAGGCAATATCCGATCCGGGTGGTGGGTGAATCCATCGGACCATCGTCCATCGATTTGCAATGGCAGCAGATTTCCACCACTCCCGATATCGACCTGACGGGGGCGGCCGTCAACGCAGATGTGATAGTCGCCGTCGTCGGGCTCACATCGGACCTCGAAGGCGAAGAATCGAAGGTCGATTTTCCTGGATTTCGGGGCGGCGACCGGACGTCGCTGGATCTGCCTGCCGACCAGTCGACGTTCCTTGAGAAGGCCAAAAGTACTGGCAAACCGCTGGTCGTTGTTCTGATGAATGGCAGCCCCATCAATCTCCAATGGGCTAAGGAGAATGCCTCAGCCATTTTGGAGGCATGGTACCCAGGCCAGGCCGGCGGACTTGCCGTCGGCAACGTGCTTGCGGGTCGGTTCAATCCTGCGGGGCGGTTGCCGCTCACGTTTTATCAGTCTGTCAGCGATTTGCCTCCCTTCGATGACTATTCGATGAAAAGGCGCACCTATCGTTATTTCGACGGTACTCCCGTTTACGCGTTCGGCTATGGATTGAACTATACAAGCTTCAGCTACGGAGCAATTTCCGTGGAGCCCCTGGTCGGCGCGCCGGAGAACGGTCTGCGGGTCAAGACCGACATCACCAACACGGGCAGTCGCGACGGTGAAGAGGTGGCCGAGCTCTACCTCATTCCGCCGCAGTTCGAGGGCGCGCCGCGGCTTGCATTGCGTGGTTTCCATCGACTCGCATTGCGGCCCGGCGAACACCGCCAAGTGGTCTTTGACCTCTCGCCGCGCGATCTCAGCTTCGTAACGGCGGACGGCATGCGTCAGATCGTTCCGGGCCAGTACATGATTAGCGTGGGCTCCGGGCAGCCGGATACCGCAACGGCGCACCAATCGGCGAGCTTTGCCATGACGCGCGTGGTCAAGCTGCCGGAATAGCGAGACTTCAACTAATGCGCCAGGGCATCCGGTGTTGTGGCGTACACAGCATCGCGAAACGCCTTGTGCAGCGGCACTTTGCCAAACGGGCGGTATTGGGTAAACAACACCGCGGTGATTTTGTTTTTTGGATCGACCCAAAAAAGCGTGTCGGCCGCGCCATCCCAGAAAAATTCGCCGATGGCGCCGGAGGCTTCCTGTGCATTGGCAGGCGGCCGCACGCGCACGGCGAAGTCGATGCCGAACCCCACCTGACCCTTGGAGGGCAGCCAGGAGGTGTCGCTGACTTCCGCCGGCATGGCATTCGTCGCCATCAGCCGCACGGTGTCGGCTTTCAGAATGCGCCTGCCGCCGAGTTCACCGTCGTTCTGCAGCATGCGGGCAAAGCGCATGTAATCATCGAGCGTCGAGACCAGGCCGTAGCTGCCGGGCTTCAGCGGCCAATCTTGGCCATTGAACTCCAAGGCCTTGTCGTCGGGATCGCGGGTCAGCGAGCCGTCCTCGTGCCACTCGTATAGCGCGGCCATGCGGGCGCGGTCCTGTGGCCGCAGGGTATAGCGCGTGTCCTTCATGCCGAGCGGCTTGAATATCGTGGCTTGCAGATATTGGTCGAAGGCCATACCGGAGAGGCGCTCGACCAGATAGGCCTGCACATCGACGGAAGGGCCGTACAGCCAGCGGCTTCCCGGTTGAAACAGCAGGGGCAGCGAGCTCAGTTTGTTTGCTTCCTGGGCGAGGGTATTGGTCTTGTCGATGGGATTGGCGGCGCGGTAGATCTCCGCTACCGGCGTGTGATCGACACCCGCGTAAAACCCGGCGGTGTGGCGGGTGAGATCGCGAATGGTCATCGGCCGGCGCGGCGCCTCGTAGATCACCTCGCCATGCGTGTCGATTCCAGCGTACACCTTGATATTGGCGAACTCCGGAGCATACATCGCCACGGGATCGTCGAGCTGGAACTTGCCGGCTTCGTACAGAGTCATGAGGGCAACGCCGGTGATGGGCTTGGTCATCGAGAAAATTTGCACCAAGGTGTCGCGGGTCATTGGGGTATGCGCCTCGCGATCGGCTTGACCGAATGCCCCGAAGTAGGCTTCCCGTCCGTCCTGGTATACCAAGGCGGAGACACCGACCAGAGCGTGGGATTCGACGAAGCTGTTCAAGGCCGCATCGACTTTGTTTTTGCTCACCAGGGACGCGGCCGGCGCGCTGCCTGGCAGCAGCGGCGTGGCTATTGCCAGCGCGACAATTACGCCTGTCATCCATGCCGTCCCACCCGTGGTTCTCATGCTGCTTTCCTACTGCGCCAGCGCTTGTGCGGCGTTGGCCGCCAAAATGAAGGCTGTAGCGGCGTCAACCACGTATTCGTTTTCATACCAGAGAAACGGCCAGCTGTCTTTGAGTTCGGGAAAATCCGGCTGAATGATGACTACCCCAGGAATCATACCGCCGGGAATGAAGCTATAGTCGGCGCGATTGTTGCCGTAGCCAATGAGCTTGGAGGCGGTCCCCACCGACGATACATACGAGACATTGGAGACGGGATGCCGACCTAAAAGGTAATCGAAGCCCCGCAGCGTGTCGGCGACGCCAACGGTCGCTGGAAAGGCCTGGTGCAGGAAGTACATGTGCACCGCGAAGGCGGCGACTTCGCCCGAGCCGCCCCAGGTTCCTGCGCCGATGGGAACTCCGAAAGGATTCTGTGCCAGTTCCGCATCCTGCCGTGTCTTGAAGCGGGTGAGGGCTTGGCCGAGGGAGTTCTTGAAGCCGCTGTTCATGTAGGGCAGGGCGCGCACCGCCACCCAGCCGAGCGCAGCGAAATTCTTCTCGACTACCGGCAGCAGTGCGTTTAATCGCGCCTGGTAAAGGGGTTCGCCGCGGGTGGCGAGCAGCAATTCGACGGCCGCCGTGACTTCTTCAGCGTCGAGTTCGCCGCCTGTGGTGTTGAAAGACTTGAATATGATGGGCGCGTGGCTATGCTCTTGCTTCCAAACCGCTATCGCGGTCGCGAGACATTTCGCGGCAAGCAATTCGTCATAGCCACGCAGCGCACGGCTGGCAGCGGCCAAGGAGGCGGCGGCCGCGTAGTTCAGCGGCGTGGTGTGCGAGGTAAATGCCCAACGGTCATCGGCAAGGCCGGAAGAGACCCCGTCGCTGTCATTAACGCTCAATCGCGAGGTGTAGATTTTGCCGTCGGTCTGCGACGCGGCATCGCCCAAGTGTGTGTATTCCTCCAGCGTCGGTTCGACAATACCGGGAATGGCATGCCCAAAGACGGAATATTGGGCGAGCAACGCTAGCACGCCGTGAGTAATCTGCTGCAACACATCCGCCACACCGTCGGGCCGGTGAATCTGCACTAGCCGCGATTCCTCATCCACGCTGGTTTCGTCCCAGTCGAGGTGAAATACCTCGCGCGCAAGCACCAGATCGCTGATGACTCTGGCCTGAGTTTGGGTGCGCAGATCATAATCTCCGGCGTCATACCAGCCGCCGCGATTGAGCCCTGGTATGTGTTCGCCGGCGGCAAAGGGCGAATCAGAGGAGGCGCCCATGGAATAGCCGTCAAAGTGGGTGTAGTTCGCCGGCGCCTGACGGGCATCGTCCATGTGCGAAATGCCATGCCAAACGCGGTAGCTCTCGCGCACCTTCACATGATCCATCTGCACCGCCAGGTAGGTATCGAGCGAGGGTTGCCATACGCCCTGGGCGTATAGGTCCGGGGCAATGCGGAAAGGCCCGGATTGGCGGCCGTCGTATTCGATGGCGTAAATGCCCGGCTCGCGTACCGGCGAGAAATCGAAGGAGGCATAGCGATAGCGCAGCCATTTGCCCCAGGGCTTGATCGCGGCTTGATAGGCCTCTTGATATTGCCCGCCGGAATCCAACCGCAAGATGCGCGCGTTCTTGGGCGGGTCGTAGAGCGGATCAAATTCCAGGATGGCTATTTTGGAGCGCTGCGGCGTGTAGCCCACCTGGTTATACGACACCACCGGCGGGCGGATCCAATTCGCGATCACGTGGGGTTGCACATGCCATACCAGCGCGTTTTCGGTGCGATCGGCTGGGATCAGTTCACGCACCACGAACCAGCCGTTCTGCGCCTTGTTGCGGCCGTCGAAAAGCATCAACGATCCACTGTCGGAGGTTATGGTCACCCGGGTGGTCGGGTCTTCCGGCGCGAGCACGAGGCGGCGCCCGACGCTGATCGGCCGGGGTTGCGCCACGCCGCCGGCGTCGCGCTGCATGGGACCGTTCGGATGGCGCGGGAAAATCCCGCCGTTCTGGTCCGCCATGAAGCTCTTGCCGAAATAGGCCGTCGGCAGAAAATCAAGATTAAAGCCTGCTTTGCCTACCAATGTCGCGGGCAGCGGATGGTCGAGATGTACGGCTACTCGAAAACCTTCGGGTTCGGCTGTGATCTCGAGACGATAGCTCAAGGACAGATCCGGATAGCCCGACGCGGCAATCAATTGGTCGGGGGATGTGCCGCGCTTGCGTGCCGTTAGTTTGGGAACAGGGTCCCATTGCTCCGGTGTCGGCGTCAGGCGCACCTCGCCATCGGTGGCAATACGCTCGCCATGCAAAATGATTTCTATGCCGCTGAGCTTCTGGTCGCGAAATACCTCGTGAAAAGTATTTTGATAGGCAAGCACGCTCAAGCCCTGAGTCTCGAAGTAGTCCGAAGCGTTGAGATGTAGATCTGCCGCATGCACGCTGCGGCCGGCGCACAGCACGCAGACTACAAGGCAGAATATGCGATGCATGGGGCTAATATGATAGCGCTACCAATAATAGTCAACCCGACGTGCGGCGCTGCTATTCGCTGATGTGCAACTCAAAGGGACCGGCCGGCAAACCGGAAAAATCGTACAAGGTGCAGATCGGGCTGTCCGCCCAGCAGTAGCGCACTCGAGTGGCCGATAAGCCGTTCGGAACGGACAGCATCACCCGACTGCCGTCGATGCTGGCGTCGGCGAAGCGGCAAGTGTCGGCGGAGTCGGTGCACAATTCAAAGCCGATGGGAGTGTCGTGGCTGTAGGCCAACAGTCCGCGTTCCACATCGACGAACTCCACGGCGATCCGCCCACCACGGCGGGTGGCGCTGCGCGCGGCCGCGCCCGAGGGTGCAAACGCCTGGCCGTAGATCAGGTGCCCGGCGGCACGCGCCAGGCGTTTGGCCACATCCTGCTTGTTGCCCGGATGTAGATTGCGCGCCTCGCCGATATCGATGGTAACGGCAAGAGCCGCGTGGGCATCACCGGCCACCGCCAAGCGCTGAGCTTCGCGCACGGTAGCCCAGCCGGACTCTGTAGTAGTCGCCGGCGGCGTACCAAAATTCGGCAGCTGCACGATCAGGAACGCAAGGTCGTGCCCAAACTGACGCCGCCAGTCCGCCATCATGCCGGTGAGCAGTGACTGATAGCTTTGCGCCTCGCCGGTATTGGACTCGCCCTGATACCACAGTGCGCCGCGAAATCCGTAGGTGCCCAAGGGCGCGATCATCGCGTTGTACAGGGTGGTTAACCCGCCCACGGATTCCCAAGGCGCGTGCGGCGGATAGCCGACGGCCGGCGGCACGACGCGGAACTGCCACGGTGCAGTGAGGGGGAGGGCCTCGCCGCCGCTCAATTGCAGTACACGGGGCGCGCCGCCGCTCAACAGTCCGCCGCTGCCATAAGTGCTGGACACATTGACGACCAGAATATTCTCGCCGGCATGCAGCAGGCCGCGACCGATGGAGTATTTGCGGTCAGTGCCGTAGCCGAAGGTATTGCCCAGGGGGTGGCCGTTGATCCAGGTTTCGTCAACCTGGTTGATGGCGCCGAGCGATAACTCGCGGGCGGAAGAAGCCTGAGCGGCCGTCATGGAGAGGGTGGTTCGATACCAAACGGAACCGGTGAAATCGGCAAGGTCCGCCATTCCCCAGGCGCGCCAATCGCCGAGTCCGGGCGGCGCCGCGCGCCAAGCGCCGGCGACATGCACGTGGGCAGGCGCTTGCAGGTTCCAGGGTTCGCCGCCCCTGGGATCTGCGCCGGCGCTACGCCACCAGTCTTCCCACTGTGTGGCAAATTGCCTTTGCGCGGCGCTCTCGTCCTTGGCATACAGGGCCAAATTCTTCAGTGCGCGATCATAATCCCCATTGGCCTGCAAGGCGGTGGCGCTCATCCAGGGCCGTATGTTCGAGCCACCCCAGGTGGCTTGCACCAATCCAATCGGAATGCGAATACTCGGTTGGAGCTCGCGCGCAAAGAAGAAACAGGGCGCCGACCATTCGGCCACGGTGTTGGGCGCTGCCACTTTCCAGAACACCGGATCCTTAAACGTGGCAAGTGGCGTGGGGCTGGTCGCGTGCGCAATATTCAGCAAACGAATTGCGTCATTCGCGGCGCCACGGATTTCGTTCACTGAATCGCTGGCTCCTTGCACATTCAATTCCATATTGGACTGGCCGGAGCAGAGAAACACATCGCCGATCAGTATGTCGTCGGCCGACTGCCGGGCGCCGGAACTTCCCTGCGCCTTGAGTACGAAGGGCCCGCCGGCGCTCATGGCCGGCAACTCCACGCTCCAGTGCCCGGCGGCGTCCGCGGTGGCATGCGCGCTGCCGCTGCCCAAGGAAACAGTCACAACCTCACCGCTTGTGGCATGGCCCCATATGGAAATCGGCCGGTCACGCTGCAGTACGCCATGTTCCTGGAACAGGGGGTGAAGAAGGGACGGTGACTGCGCCCGCGCGCCGCCCGCCAGCAGCATCAGCATCAGTACAAGTCCAGATCGAATGGGCATGATTCTACTTCTCTGTTGGCGCCGTCGCGCAAAACTCTCACGCATGCGAATCTTGCCTGATATGGTGCCCTAATGCGCTACTCCGCAGGCATGCAAGCCGATGTATTGTTCCGTCCTCCGGTGCGGTATGCCAATCGCTTTGCACTACTCAGCGACGGGCGCGAATTCTTTGCGCGCATTCTTGCCGCCATAGACGAGTCGCGGGACTACGTGTTGGTGGAGTTCTATCTGGTTGAGTCGGGTAGGGTCATGGAGGATTTTATCGCCGCCTTCGCACGCGCGACGCAGCGTGGCGTTCGGGTACGGGCGCTATTCGATGCATTCGGCGCGCGGGGGCTGGCCGAGAGGGACCGGACGCGCTTGCAAGCAGCCCGGGTCGAGTTGGTGTTTTTCGGCGCTATCCACTGGCGAAGCTTTCCGCGCTTCTTCCTGCGCAACCACCGCAAACTCTTGGTAGCGGATGGGGTCGTAGGCTTTACTGGCGGCACGGGGTTGGCGGACATGTTCAGTCCGGATGCACGGCCCAACGATTATTGGTTGGACTGCGTCGTTGAAATTGTGGGGCCGGTTCTCGAGGACTGGCATCGTCTGTTTGCGAGCACGTGGAAGCGCAGCGCCCATCGAGATCTTGATATCGTCATGCGCGCCGCTGCGCTCAATGAACCAGGCGAAATGGGCCGGGTGGCGATTGGCAGAGGCCTCGGAACGCAGGCCCTTGAGCGTTCGGTACTCATGCAAGTGCGGTCGGCCAAGCGGCGGGTGTGGATTGCGACCGCCTATTTTTGGCCCTCGAATCGCTTGCGGCGCAGTTTGCGGCGCGCGGCGCGCCGCGGCGTCGACGTGCGGCTCTTGCTGCCGGGTCCCCATACCGATGCGCCAGCAGCGCGCGGCGCCAGCCGTCTGTTCTACCTGCGGCTGCTGGCGAGCGGTGTCGTGATCTACGAATACCAGCCGAGCTTTCTGCACGCCAAGGTGGTGCTGTGCGACGACTGGGCGTCGGTGGGCTCGAGCAATCTGGATCGATGGGGGATTCTGTGGAACCTCGACGCGAATCAAGAGATCGACTCGCCGGCGTTTGCGCGTCAGGTCGAGGCCATGCTGCTGCAGACCTGCGAACGTAGTGCGATGCTGCGCAATGCCGGTAATGTCAGGCATCACTGGAGCGTCACGTTCTGGCAATGGATAGCGCGGGCGATCCTGGCCTGGAGCGCACGCGCCGCGTTGCGTTTGCGCCGTGGAGTTCGCTGAAGCCTATAATTCTGGCGGCAGCACGCGTACATAGCCAGTGCGCAGGGCGCGATCCCAATCCAGCCTGCCTCTCTGCCGGGCCAGTTGCGCGGCTGTTTGCCAATCATAGGGAACTGCGATGAACTCGACTTTCCATCCCTGAGGCGATTGCTCGGCGAGCGCATAACGCGCGTACGGCGAACCCATCTCGACTGTGTGCGGGCTGGGATGATGTCCTTCATAGGCTTGAATGCCGACGCTTCCGGGATTGACAATGATCTGGCCGCTGGAAAGGCGCGCCAGTTGCGGAATGTGCGAATGACCACACCAGATCAATGAGGCATCGCAGTCGCCGGTTCGTTCTTCGAGGCTCTGCCTTGACGCCGGGCGAAGCTCGCCGTCAATAATATCCTCCAGGTAACAATCCACGTCACTGTGCGGTGTGGCGTGACACAGGAATACGTCATCGGTCAGGCGCAGCACCGATGGCAGTGCCCCGATCCAGTCGCGGTGCACCTCGCCGATGCTGAGGGCTGCATGGCGGTCAGAGGCGCCCATGTCCCGGGTATCCATGGTGAGCACCTGACGCTCGTGATTGCCGCTGATGGTCGGCAGATTGAGGGCCATGAGCCGTTCCGCGGTCTCCGCCGGGAGCAGTGGACCGGAGAGAATATCGCCCAAATTAACGATCAGATCGACATCGCGGCGCTCAATGTCGGCCAGTACCGCATCGAGGGCAAATAAATTGCCATGGATATCGGAGAGGGCGGCGATGTTCATAGCGCGCGATTATACGGCCTCGCCCGTACCGCGTCCGCTGTCTATGACTGATCGTGGGTGGCCGGCAACCAAACGGCGGTTCGTGCGATTTTGCCGCTGGAGGATCCCAGGCCCGCTTCCGCAACCGCAAGGTAAAAATATTCGCTCTGGGATCGCGCCGCTTTGGGAACGAGCTTGATGAAAAAGCTGGCGGAGGTCTCGCCCTTTGCAAATGAGCGTGTCACCTTACCTTGTGGCACATAATCGACGCCGGGTTTTGCGGAGGCAGCCTCAGTCCACCATACCAGTGTATTGCTGCCGGAGATGGGCGCAGAACGATGCAAACGGATCTCCGCAAACCTATCGGTCACGCGAACTTTATGCCGGGGGACGTCGACACCGGAGGCGATTGATGAGATCGCGGGCTTCGGCGGTGAGGTCTCATCGCCAGTCGCGACGATAGGATCGGATATGAGCGTCTTTGAGGCGGTGGCGGCCGGAAGAATGCCGGCACCAACCTTCTCGCCCGACGGCAATACTATGGACAGTACCCAGACCAGGGAGACGATCAGCGCGGTGGCGAGCATTGTGGTCGCTCTTAAGGGCGAGACCCACGTGCGTTCGATCGGCCTGGCCGCGGCGGCGGGTCTCAAGTCCCCGGCATTGGGCAGCTGGCTTATCGCTACGACCGTGACGTCCATTCTCTTTAGCCACTCGGGTACGCTTATTGACCGGCCCGCTCGGTGCCATGACAAACCCATGGCCAGTGCTTTCCACTGCCGCCGATTGAGCGCGGCAGGTCGTATCGGGACAATTCTCAAGTCCCGCGCCACGGTGGAGGAGCGGCGTTGGAAGGGATGGGCTCCCGCCAGCAATTCGTAGGATACGCACGCTAATGCATAGGTGTCGTCGCGTCGGTCGGGTGGCCGTCCGTCCAGCAATTCGCAGCAAGCATAGGCAGGCGTAGCCGTGGACTGCGCAATACCTGTCCCCTTGGCGCTTGACGCTCCAAAGTCCAGGATCCGAACTTCTCCGGACTGAGTGATCATAATATTGTGCGGTTTTAAATCTGCATGCATTACCCCGCGCGCATGAGCGTGAGCGAGCCCGGCACCGATCTCCCGTATGATTGCCCACGCATGGGAGCGACACATCGGCAGTGGCTGAAATCGCTCGAGTACGCTGCTCAATAGCTCTCCATCGAGAAACTCCATGGTAAAAAAATCCACATCGCCGTCGCGGTCCAACTCGTATACTTTGACGATATTGGGGTGTGAAAGCATTTGTGCGCAGTAAAACTCGCGCTTAAGCTCGGACAATAATTGCAGTCGGTTATCTCTTGCGCCGTGCAGTATCTTGATGGCGACGTATTGATTAGATTCGGGAAGCTCGGAACGGTAGCGATCCCGTGCTTTGAACACCGTACCCATTCCGCCACGTCCCAAGCGCTTTTCGAGCACATACCGATCGCGCAACACACGGCCAATCTCAACCGTTGAGGAGGGATATTGAGCGGGATTGGCAGCCGGAGGGCGGTTGCAAGTAAGGCTTAGGCCAACGGTGGTGCCATAGTCGGCGGCCGAGAGCTCTCGCCCCGCGATCTTCGATGCCAGTGAATGAAACAGCTCGGCCGATATGTCTCCCTGCCGGTATCGCTGCTGGATCACCGCCGCGATGTCCCAACCTGAGTCCGGAGCGGCATCCAGCAGTCCGGCAATTTTCTCGATGAGCTCCTGTTCGCCGCCGGCGTCCTTAACCACGCCGTTAAGTCGGCCGTGCAGATCGTCAAATAAGGCTGCGCAAGCTTGATTTTCGGCCACGGCGACGCTCATTTTTTGGGTTTCGAAACAATATGCATAGCTTAAGCGCCAGTGTATGTCAGACAATGCCTCTTGTTGGCGTGGGCCCGGCGGATGGCTCGGTCGTGCGAGCCAGCGTAACTCTCTTCGACTGATTCCACGCCCATGGTGCGGGCTGCTAAATCACGCAGAATTCGCAGCCGCCGCTCGCCGATCACCCTGTCGGTGACTTCAGTCACTACGCAGAGCATTCCCGCGATGCGACTCTCGTCGTTGTAAACGGGACTGTACGAAAACGTGTGGTAGGTTTCCTCGGGGAAGCCGCTGCGTTCGAGGAACAACAGCAGCGCCTCATCCCAAGTTGCCTGACCGACTTCCAGTACTTGCGCAATCCGAGGTCCGATATCGGGCCAAATCTCTTCCCACACCTTGTCTGATCGAGCGCCGAGCACCCATCTGCCTTTGATGCCGACGGTGGGCAGGTAGGGCGTCGTTGCAGAAGAATGTGAATTCCGGACCCCACAGCATCCACATCGCATAACGCGAATCGAGCATCACGCGCACGATGGTTTTGAGTGATTGCGGCCATTCGGCGGGGTTGCCCAAGGGAGATTTCGACCAGTCGAGGGCCCGCATGCGCGCGCCCATCTCGCCGCCGCCGGCGAGAAAACCGAACTCCGATAACGTGGCGTTAGCGTTGCCTCGGGGTCGATCCATCTAGATTGACATTCTTATACCTGTTATAAATCAATGCTATAAATTATTAGTCTAAGGTTATTTAGAACCTTGGGACGTGGGAATACTGACGCGGAAACTGCAGATGCCGGTGGCCGGTGAGGTCACCATCACACTGCCTCTCAATTGTCTTATGCGATGCCATATGGACAACATCGGCACCGTCGGCGAATCGTGTTCCTGTGGTCGTGGCGCATTGCCATCGACTGACAGCACCATCGCTAACACCTCGTCGTTCACAGTGACAGCGAGCGACAGCATGCTGATCGATTCTCGTTGATGCGCGACGTTGAGCAATTCTTGGGCGATTCGAAACAGGGTGATCAGCCGATATGCGTCCATGTCGGGAGCAGAGGCGGGGAAGGATTCGGTGTAGCTGATCGCAGCCAGCCGGCAGGCCTGCTTGAAGTGCCAGCTCAACGCGGCAAACAGCCCCACGGAATCCAGCAGCGTCGGGCGCAAATCCTCAACGATCTTTCTGGTCAAATCAACGGCTCCGCGCAAACCGTCATTCACCCGCGCCAAGCGCATGACGATATTGGGCGGCAACTTCGACTCATTTTGTTCTATCCAAGCCACATCCATCATCGCACCTATAACATACCCGCCGAGATCATCGTGCAGCTTGCGAGCCACCGAACTGCTTCTGCGTTCGCTATCCGCCTGGAGAAACGTCACCAGTGCGCCAAGTTCGGCGGCAGTGGGTGTTTCAATGCTCATTGTGCTTTTCCTCATGATGAGCGTCGGCGGCGGCTTCTGAGTGATTGCGGGATGCCGCGACTGCGGCTATTGCAGCGGTGAACTGCAGAAGCGTCCGCGCAACGGCAGACCATGCTCTGCCTGCGGCGTTGCTAATGGTATTCCCCTTTCTTCCATTTCAGAATGAATCCGGGTCGATAATGAGGAATAAGCGCAACACTTTGCGCCGGAAAGGGCCGCAGGAGCTTGTCAGCGAATGCCTACGCTCGCAGCGGGTAGTAAAGGCGCACGGCATTCGATGCCTGCGAATCCGCAGACAGTTCGAGAGAGCCCCCGTTGGCGAATGCCCAAACCTGCGTGAGCGACAACAGCAAATTGGACGGCGAGGGCGGTACCGCGGCTGAATGCCATAGTTCCTCAGGCGTCGGGATCGAATTGCAGGGAATGATGGAAGAGAACTCGATTACGGCATTGGCCCGCGATCGCGTCACCTTGACATCGACGACGGCGCCCGCCGCGAGTCCGTCCGTCAGCGTGATGCTGAGCCCCAGTACCAGCATGCGAAATTTGTGGGCCTCGGCCAGGACGTGTAGTTCTTCCGCGGCCTGCAATCGCAATGAGATGGACTTGCCGGCGGCGTCATTTCGAACGAAGCGCAGCACATCGCCCACCATCTCTCCGACGTTGACTGCGGTTGCACTCTCCTGCCGCGGCGCTATCTGGTCCACTAGTTCGATCAGAGATTTCTCGTGATTGAGCATGGCGCTGCGCGCAAGGCCGGCGGCCTTGTCCGCGACCGCTGAATTGCCGGGTATTTTCGCCGCGCGCACCAGTAATTCGACAGCGCCGTGAAGAGCCTGCAAACCGCCGCGTATGTCGTGAAGGTAGGACGAGCGGCAACGTTCGCTGATGAGCGCGTACGCCGCTGCCTCGAGCAGGTCGATGGAAGAGATTGGTTTCATGAGGAGAAAATGGCCCGTGCTTAACTAATTATGCACTAGTTCCCGGCAATACCTTTTACTGCGCCCGGTCCAGCGACGTGACAGGCGGCGCAGCCCGATACTGGGCCGTGGCGCACCAAATGCGGCCCCGGGTTACGGTGACAGTCGAGACAGAAGTCATGGAATCGTGCTTCCGCGCCCACTTTGATGGCCCGGCCGGCGCTGCGATGACAGTGGATACAGGCATCGAAGCCGCGTCCATCGGCATAGTTGTGGTGGCAGGCGAGACAATTGACGGCCACATGTTTGGCGTGATCAAAATTCAGCGGCGGCGCCTGCGAGCGAGTCAGAATGGGTTCACGCAGCGCCACCCCGGCGCGGCCAGGAATCAGGATTGTAAGCACGAGCATGGTTGCTGCGATGATGCCGACGATGAGGTTGGAATGACGGCCGAAGGCGAAGCGGCGCGCGACCGACATGTCGGCGCTGGCGGTTTTCATGACGCGTCGACGAATTAATAGGACGGCGATTCCACCCGCAGCCACGGCAATTACCGCGATGCGCCTGGGATAGCCGTCGGCATATCGCCCCGTCGTCAGCACATGGGCTGCGAGCAATACTAACAGCACGCAGCCGATGATGATGTGCGAGGCCTGAAAATTACGGTGGCTTTGCCACAGGCGCCGGCGCAGGTTCGCCGCAGAGGTCGCCACCAGAACGAGAAGCAACAAAAATGCCAAGATTCCTGCCAACTGGTACAGCGGTGAGGTTGGCTTCAAGTACTCGATGACTGTGGGGTCCGTGACCAGAGCCAGAAGGATGTGCAGGGCCGCGGCGCCCGCGGCGATCCAACCCAGCGCTTCGTGACGGCCTAAGGAAAGCAGCGTCGGCGGCGTGGTTTCTCGCGGGCGAACCGGGCAGCCGCTTAAGGCCAGGCAAGCGAGCAATCCGACGAGGCCCAGGATCTCTGATACCTCCCAGCCCCAGTGGGTGAAGCCGGCGAACAATGGCAATGCCGCGACGACCACCCATGCCAGCCCGAACGCCAAGTAGCGCCGATCAGGTAATTTCATCAACCGGAGCGGCTTGATGCGGCCCAGATGTTGAGTCCACCGTCGCGTGTATGGCGATCGATGGAGTCGAGTTCCTCAGGGCTGAACTGAGTATTGCCCAAGGCGCCTAAGCACTCATCGATCTGCGCCCAGTTGCTCGCACCGATGAGCGCGCTGGTTATCGCGGGTTTGGCCAGTAGCCAGGCGATGGCCATTTGCGCGAGGCTCTGTCCGCGCTCCCGAGCGATGTCATTGAGGGCGCGTACATTACCCAAGTTGGCTGCAGTGAGCATCGACTTGCGGAATGAATCGTCCTGCGCAGCGCGGGAGCTATCCGGTATGCCTTGTAGGTACTTGGTGGTGAGCAGTCCTTGTGCCAGCGGCGAGAAGGCAATGCAGCCCAACCCTTCCGTTTCAAGCACGTCCAGCAAGCCGTCCTCAACCCAGCGATTGAGCATTGAATAGGACGGTTGATGAATGACGAACGGAACCTTCAAGTCACGCAGGATGGCGGCGGCCTCGCGGGTCTTCGCGGCTCCATAGGAGGAGATACCGACATACAGTGCTCGGCCACTGCGCACGGCGGTGTCCAGGGCACCCATGGTCTCTTCCAACGGTGTATCTGGATCGTAGCGATGAGAATAGAAAATGTCGACGTAGTCCAGACCCATGCGCCTTAAGCTTTGATCCAAGCTCGCCAGCAGGTACTTGCGCGACCCCCATTCGCCATAGGGGCCGGGCCACATGAGATAACCCGCTTTGGTACTGATGATCAATTCGTCACGGTGGGCGGCGAGGTCGTTGAGCAGGATCCGACCGAAGTTTTCCTCGGCAGAGCCGGGCGGGGGACCATAGTTGTTGGCGAGATCGAAATGCGTGATGCCGCGATCGAAGGACTTCAGGATCATGTCCCGCGCACGATCCGGCGACGAGGTGCCGCCAAAATTCTGCCAAAGACCTAAGGAAATCCGCGGCAGCCGCAGTCCGCTGCGGCCGCAGCGAACATAGGAAATCTTCTCGTAGCGATCTGTGGCCGGCACGTGCATGAAATCGCCGCTGCCCTAAAGAATCCTCTGGCTGTAGCTGACACCGTACGCCGACGGCCTAGCCAACAGCACCGGATCGGTGGAAGGTTCGATGCCCGCCTGCAGACTCAAGGGATTGAACATGATGATTTTTTGTGCAGCCACCTGATCTTGGGTCACCGTCTTTAGCGTAATCACCCCCAGCACCACAATCTCGCGGTCCGAAGGCCACACCTGCGTTCCATCATTTGTGGGATCGCCATCCTTGGCCAATTGAGCCTGTAGCCGAAATTTCACCGGTCCCTTGGACAGTCGCTGAGGCAACTCGTCCATCAAGTAGTTCGGATCGACCTTGGTGGTCTGCGCCGCGGTCAGCGCGTGTTCGCCCGCTTCCGGAATAATCTGATAGCGCGCGTAGCGGCCGACGCCTTCGGCGTTGGTGAACTTGAACGCATTGACTCCGAAAAATGCCAGAGTGGCAAAACTATCGGGCGCCGGTCGCGGCGTGGTGACGAACTTCAGCGCTGCCGGATGACTACCGAGGAATTGCTCTATTGGCGTCGGCTTGGGCACGCCGGGACCGCTGTTGGCGGCCGCGGTCAGTAGTGCCAGAAAATCCTCCGGCGTGGCGACAGGAAAACTATTCGCTGAGATGCTGACGATGTCGGTGCTGCCGCCATCCGACAGTTTGAAGCGGATAGCCATACCATGCGGACTGGCGTCGGAGCTCGCGTCCGGCATCGTAGGCACCCCTGTGGTATCGGAGAAACGCACTACCACGGGCACCGTTTTAACGAAATGCGGCGCCTTGCTCAAGGTGGGTGCCGACTTTGCGGGGGTGAAGGTTCCTTCCACCATGATGCCTTTGGCATGGTTGGCTCGATAACCCTGGTGGGGGCCGCCGGCCACATTGTTCAAAGCATCGACCAGCGCCACCGGCAGCGGCTTCTGCTCGGTGGCCGCGGCCGCGTGGGACTCGCCAAAGCCCATGACGCCTAATGCCATCACGCCTGCGAACAGCGCGGGTCGTGATAGACGATGACAGTATTGTTTCACTGGGAGTATCTCGTTGTTGATCATTTTTAGGGGGCGGCGCGAAAGATGCGAAACCAGCCATATTGTTACGCTCAAGGCAGAGCGGAGTCCAGCGGCAACACTGCGATGCGTATCGTGATGGCCTCGAGCAATTTGCCGGCGAGCGAGATCACCGGTAACTGCGGTCGGCCAATCGGATGTCGCCGGACCAGTGGCTCCATCCACCGATCTGCTGCCAATGATAGGCGCTCACCTTGTCGTTGCGCACCGTCTGGACCGCCTTTGCCACCGCGTAGTCGATGCACTTATTGCGCTCGACGATGAATGCAAGCTTGCTAGGCTGTGCATCCCCAGATAGCGTGCAAACCGTCGCGGCGGCGACATGGATCCGCGCGTACAAGGCGGCCACTCCCTCGGGATGGTCTAAATTGAGGTCGCGAAAGCTGACCGTCACAGAGGGTAAAGCGGCGGCAAAGCTATCCGCCTGGGCAGTGCCGGTAAGCAGAATGAGGGGCAGTGCCACTATGGCGAATGCGCGAATCAGGGATCGGTGGGATTTAGACATGGGATTCTCCGGTATCTTCGCCCACATTTTGTGGGCAAGGGAGATAATGAGGTCGCGCCGCGGCAAGTAGATCTCGAATATCTTCACGTCCGTGAAGTTTCCCTTAAGCGGCGAATGCGGGCCACAGGGTCCTTTGCAACCTTTTACGGCGACGCGTGTTCTTGGGGTATCACAGCGCAGCAGCGCCGGTTCTAAAGTCAGGGATTTATATTTTTCTGGAGACTGCTATGTCGATGAGTGATGACCTAGGCAAGCTATCGGAGCTTCGCGCGAGCGGCGCGTTGACGGAAGAGGAATTTGCACGCGCAAAGGCGCGAGTGTTGGATGTAGACCGCAGCCCTGCCAATGAGCCGGCTAAATCAGCGATAAATTCCTTTCGGCTAAGCCGGACCGACCGGTGGTTTGGTGGAGTCTGCGGCGGCCTCGCTCGTTCGACAGGAGTGGAAGCCTGGGTTTGGCGGCTGCTCTTCTCCGTCTTGGCTATCTGCGCTGGGGCAGGCCTGTTGGTGTACCTATTGCTTTGGATCTTCGTGCCGAGCGAATAGCGGGGCTTAGTTGCGCGTCGGTACGTCAACTGCAATCGCATCGCGGTAGGCTCTGCCGTCCTTAACGACTACATTAGGCGCAGGATACGCGAGCCTGGAAATTTGTGTGCAGGCTCGAAGGTCTACGGTGGGTCGACGCTTAGGGAAAAGCCCTAGCCACACGCGGGAGGTGGCTTCCGTGTGTGCTATGGTGATTCGGAGTTGAGACAGTCACGAGGGCATGTCGGCGCTGATGTCAGTTGTCATTGAACGCAGGGCAGACTCTCGGCCAAATCGGCGTGCCATCAAATTGACCGCAACGGCCGTCGTAGTCGTGAGCGTTATTTTCGGGGTGGCACGCAATAGCGGCAGCGTAGCCACTGGCCACTACTTTGATTATCTGCATTGGACGATTGCTTGTGCTGTGGCCGTGGCGCTGGCGTGGTCGGGAGTTCGTGCCGCGCCGAAAGACGACCTCGCTGCGCGGCGCTGGTTTGCTTACGGCCTGACCATTACGCTGGCTGCTCAACTGCTGTTCGACCTGCAGGAGATTACGCAGCGGACGCCCATTCTCAATCTGTCTGACGCATTGTTTTTGAGCATCGGTCCTTGTTTTATTTTAGGGATGCTGTCGCCGATCCGCGACCGCCCATTGATACAGCGACGACCCTTTGCTTTGGATGTTTCGGCATTGGCGATCGCCATTCTCACTCTTACGTTGGACTTGTACCTCCCCAGGCGCGGAGGCATGGATCCTATAGACCTCTACATACTCATCATATATCCAATATTAATGCTCACTCCCGCTTGTGTGGGCATTGTGATGGCACCCACGCTTCGACTGCGCCTGGACTATCGATGGATGTTTCTTTTGGTTGCTTCCCTGCTTAATGGTGGGGTCTGGATGATTTGGAATGCCACCTACTCGGCGGGCACCTGGCAGAACGGAGCGTGGGTCAATCTGGCCTTTTCGTACATTGCAATTGCCATGGGTTACGGCGCCTATGTCTGGCATACCGAGCCAAATGAGGACTTGTCATGGCAACGGCGTTGTGAGGCGCTGTTGCGGCTGTTGCCGCTATTCGTTGTGGGTGCGGGAGTGATTTGCGTTGCGCTTGTTTGGATGTTGCCGGACGTGCTCGCGTCGGTCCGCATTACCACTGTCGTGGGCGCGGCGGTGGTCATCATTCTTGCGGCGCTGCGCCAGAACCTCTCCTTGCACGAATACGATCGCTTGATGGCGGCGGAGCAGCGTTTGAGCGAACGTACCCGAGAACTAGAGGCTAGCAATGTGCGCCTCGCCGGGACCAACGAGCAACTGGTGACGGCTACGCGCCAGGCCGAAGAAATGGCGCGGTCTGCGCAGGTCGCCAATCAAGCCAAGAGCGAATTCCTGGCCAATATGAGTCACGAGATTCGCACACCCATGAATGGGGTGATCGGTATGACGGACCTGCTGCTCGATGGGAGCCTAAACGAGCAGCAACGTGACTATGCCGAGACCATTCGTCATAGCGCCAAGGCTTTATTGACGGTGCTGAATGACATTCTCGATTTTTCGAAGATTGAGGCCGGCAAACTCGAGTTTGACGTCAGCCGTGTGGAATTGCGGGAATTGCTGGAGGACGTGGTGCGCTTGATCGGCATACAGGCGCACCCTAAGAATCTGGAGATTACGGCTTACATCGAACCGGCCGTGCCGGACTATGTGCAGGTGGATGCCGGCCGGTTGCGGCAGATTCTGCTCAATTTATTGGGAAACGCGGTCAAATTCACGCAATCGGGTGAGATTGCGCTGAGCTTGCACGTGGTCACTCGCGATTATGAATCGACGACATTGCGCTTCGATATACGCGACACCGGCATCGGTATACCCGAGGATCGTCTGCACACGCTTTTCACGGCGTTCTCGCAAGTCGACACCTCGACCACCCGGCGCTTCGGAGGTACGGGTCTTGGATTGTCCATCGTCAAACGCCTCGCGGAGATGATGGGCGGGGAAGTGGGAGTAAAGAGCGAGGAGGGCGTCGGATCTGCATTCTGGTTTACCGCATGCCTTGGCGTTTCCACAGCCGACGTGGCTTCCCCTGGGCCATTAGTCAGTGCAACCATGCGTGGCCAACGGGTGCTGGTGGTCGATGACAACCATACCAATTGCAAGGTTTTGACCGGACAGTTGCGTCGCCTCGGAATGGAAGCCATTTGCGTCAATTCGGCGCAGGGCGCGCTCAATCAAATGAGGCTGCAGGGCGCCGCCGGTAAGCCCTTTGAAGTGGCGCTCATAGACCATCAGATGCCCGATTGCGATGGCAGTGAATTGGGGCATCGGATCAACGCAGACTCCACATTGAACTCCACTCGCCTGGTGTTGCTTACCTCCTCCGGGCAACGCAGCGATGTAACTCGCTTCGAAGAGTTGGGTTTTGCCGGGTTCTTACTCAAGCCGGTCGCGCTTCGAGAGCTCGCGGCTTGTCTTGAAACCGTGTTATCCGGAAATTCGAAAGACTGGCGCAGCCGCACACAGTCAATCGTCACTCAATCGGTTCTCGCCAAGGAACCGCACAGGGGATGCATTCTGCTGGCCGAGGATAATGCGGTGAACGAGAAGGTGGCCACTCACACGCTGCGCAAGCTCGGTTATGAGGTGCATGCTGTCGAGAATGGACGCGAGGCTGTGGTGGCGTGGAAGACCGGCCGCTTCGATTTGATTTTAATGGATTGTCAAATGCCGATTCTCGACGGCTATGAAGCGACTCGCGAAATACGCAGCCTGGAAGGTGGAGTAAAGCGCATACCCATTGTCGCGTTGACGGCGCACGCGATGAAAGACGACGATGTCAAGTGTAAAGAAGCAGGTATGGACGAGCACCTTACCAAGCCGCTCGATCGCGCACGCCTGCAAGGGTGCTTGGAGCGTTTCATCGGCGTGGCCCGAAACGACAATTCCGACACACCTTAGCTATTCTATTCCCTGATCAACATGGTAGGAGCGATTCCGTACATGCGCCGGCAGGTACGGCTGAGGTGCGCGGAATCCGCAAATCCCCAATCCTGCGCGGCCTCCGTCCATGACGATCCTCCCATCGCAGCGTTGACCGCCGACCCAACACGCGCCCAAAGCACATGGGCTCGAAAGGAGACCCCTGTCTGGGCGACGAACAGGTGTCGAAATCGGCTGGGAGATAGGCGGGCGACTCGATCCAAACCTAATACCTGTCCCGACCATCCGCGCGCCGCCTGTGCCTGCGGATATGTAACCCAGGCGACGGCGCTAACGCACCTGCGGCAAAAGCCGCCTGCGGTTGCCATAAAGCCTGCGCTTGCGGGGCCGCGCAGAAAAGTTGCGGTTGCGGTTAAGACCAGTCTGCGCCCGCAGTGACGGCGCAGCCACTGCGAGCAGTTTCGCCAAGACGCGCCGTCCCGCTACGTCCCATGGATCTTGTCGAAGTCAGTGGCGTCGTGTCTTTCTGCCAGTTGTTCCTCAGGCAGCCCAAAGGTCCGATTGACCCTCTGGCCGCGCTTCACCGCGGGCCGGCCGGCGATCAGGTCCACCCAGCGGCTGACGTTGGTGTATTCGTGCACCGATAAGAATTCCTGAGCGCTGTAGCCACTGCGCATGATCGCGCCGTACCAAGGCCAGATCGCTATATCGGCAATCGTATATGTATCGCCGGCCATATATTCGTTTGTTGAGAGGTGGGTATCAAGCACGTGCAACTGCCGTTTGGTCTCCATCGCATAGCGGTCGATGGCATATTCAATTTTGAATGGTGCGTAAGCGTAGAAATGACCGAATCCGCCGCCAACGAACGGCGCCGAACCCATTTGCCACATGAGCCAGCTCATCGTTGCTGCGCGCTTGTAGTGCTCGGTGGGCAAGAAGGCGTGGAACTTCTCAGCAAGATAGACCAGCATCGAGCCGCTTTCGAACAGCTTCGTGGGCGGGTCGGTCGAACGGTCAAGCATCGCGGGAATCTTGGAATTGGGATTGATGTCGACAAAGCCGCTAGAGAACTGTTCGCCATCGCCGATGCGGATCAGCCAGGCGTCATATTCTGCACCTGTATGGCCGATCGCGAGCAACTCTTCGAGCATGATGGTCACCTTCTGGCCATTAGGCGTCCCCAGTGAATAGAGCTGGAATGGGTGCTTGCCGCTCGGCAGCACTTTCTCATGCGTGGCGCCCGATATCGGGCGGTTGATGCGCGAAAACTGGCCGCCGTTTTCCTTGTCCCAGGCCCACACTCTGGGCGGAAAATAGCCGGCGGGCTGATTTTCGTTTGTGGGATCGTCGTTTGCCATGTCGGTATCCTGGAATGAATTCTTACCGGTAGACTTGACTCACTGCTCTCGACGAGTTCAGGCTTAATCTGCGATTGTGCCATTTGCGGATGACATCTGACATGACGAGTAATACCGGCAATGCTGCCCAATCCCCGTGCATACGCAATTGCTGCCTGGACGATGATCTCGTCTGTCTCGGGTGCTTTCGATCGATCGAGGAGATCAAAGAATGGGGTCTAGTCGATAGTCATCGGCACGGTATCATTTTGCAAAATGCCGGACAACGGAGACAGGCGTACCAGACGCTTATTACGACAATAAGGTTACGCTAGACGCCTTCGATCAGCAGGCACTAAGATGCGGTGGCACTCAAGACCGAGATGCCGCTGGAGGTGCCCGGGCAGGCATTGAATCCTGGCCAGGTGCATATGCTAACCGCTCGCGGAATGCTACCTTGAAACAAGCATAACCTCCAACCCGCCATTAATACCTCGCCACTCGTCAACTTATCAAGCACTTAACAATGACTTCCTCAGTGGCGTTTCTTGCAGGCGGCGGCGAAATGGGGGCGCTGATGCGTGCGCATGACTGGGCCTCCACGCCTATAGGCTGCCCCGATACCTGGCCGCAATCCTTGCGCACGGCGATACGACTCCTCCTCAATTCCGGCTATCCCATGTATGTCTGGTGGGGAACGGGATTACTTTGCTTCTACAACGATGCCTATCGCCAATCAATCGGCCCAGAACGACACCCCAGTTCACTGGGATGTCCGGCTCGCGAAGTCTGGGAGGAGATTTGGCCGATCATTGGCCCTCAGATTGAACAAGTGATGTCGGGTGGTGGGTCGATATCTCACGCGAATGCATTGGTGCCAATCACCCGCAATGGAGTTGTCGAGGAGGTCTATTGGACCTACAGCTATGGACCAATCGACGATGAAAGTGCCACCTTGGGCATAGGTGGGGTACTGGTCATCTGCTCAGAGACGACTTCGCAAGTGTTGGCTGCACGACGGGCGAGTGAAGAGCGAGCTCGATTTGCGGAACTGTTCGAGCAGGCACCCACTTTCATGGTGGTGGTACGTGGGCCGGAGCACCGTGTCGAGCTTGTCAATCCTCGCTATCGCCGTCTGGTCGGTGGTCGAGACATCCTCGGGCGAACCATTGCCGAGGCTCTTCCAGACGCCGCCGCGCAGGGCTATGTGCAATTGCTCGATGACGTTTATCGCAGCGGTCGCCCCTATGTTGCGACCGCCTCCAAGTATGAGATGCAAGTGAGTTCCACTGAGCCCGCTAAGACTCGTTACGTGGATTTCGTCTACCAACCGATTCAGGATCCGGCGGGCGCCGTGACTGGCATTTTTGTAGTGGGTTCTGACGTCACAGACCGGGTGGTCGCGAGTCTGGCACTCGCGACCAGCGAGTCGCGCTTCCGCACCTTTGCGGATAACATTCCGACGCTGTGCTGGATGGCCGATGAGACAGGAGCCATTTTTTGGTACAACAGCCGCTGGTACGAATATACAGGCACCACGCCGGAGCAGATGCAGGGTTGGGGCTGGCAAAGCGTACACGATCCCGAAATGTTGCCCGGAGTGCTGGACAGATGGCGGGCGTCAATCGCGGCGGGCACGCCTTTTGAGATGGTGTTTCCGTTGAAGAGCGCGGCGGGTGAGTTTCGCCCGTTCTTGACGCGCATCGTCCCTTCGCGAGATACGGCGGGACGTCTCACCGGCTGGTTCGGTACCAACACCGATATATCGCACCAAAAGGATGCTGAAAACGCACTGCGCGAGGCGGATCGCCGCAAGGATGAATTTCTGGCGATCTTGGCGCACGAGCTTCGCAACCCGCTTGCACCCGTTCGCAGCGCCGCCAAAGTCTTGCGCACACCGCTTGTCGATGCGAAAACTAGGGAATGGGCCAACACGGTGATCGATCGTCAAGTTCATACCATGGCGAGTTTGCTGGATGATCTTCTGGATGTATCGCGAATCACGCGCGGCCATCTGGTACTGCGTAGGCAAAAAACCTCGATCAACTCAATCCTTGAGAACAGCGTCGAAGTCGCCCGTCCGATGATCGAATCACGCCACCACACGCTCTCGATCTCAACGCCTGAGGCGCCCATCGAAGTGGACGGAGATCCTTTGCGTCTGTCGCAGGTGTTCTCCAATCTTCTCACCAATGCGGCAAAGTATTCAGACGCCTCGGGCCGGATCGAGGTCACGGTCCGGCTCGTGACCGACGGCGTCGAGGTTGCGGTGAAGGACTCAGGTCTGGGCCTGGAACCAGAATCGCTTTCCCGAATATTCGAGATGTTTTCACAGGTAAAAAGTGCGCTGGATCGCTCCGAGGGCGGGCTCGGAATCGGCTTGGCGCTCGTCAAAGGAATTGTCGAATTGCATGGAGGTCGCATAGAGGCCTGCAGTGAAGGCTTGGGGCGCGGCAGCGAGTTTCGCGTATTCCTGCCTGTGCTCACATCAGATCTGAAAATGCCTCTTGCTGAGTCCAAAATTATTACCACGCCCGCGCCGATTGCCCGGAAAATCTTGGTCGTGGACGACAATACCGATGCAGCACAGAGTCTGGGTTTGTTACTTGAGCTGTCGGGGCATGCGGTAAGTTTTGCGTACGACGGCGAGCAAGCACTTATAGCGGCCGAAGAAATACGCCCTGACATCGTTTTGTTGGATATCGGTCTGCCGAAGCTCAATGGCTACGCCGTCGCACAAGGCATCCGGCGACAAACATGGGGTGAGCGGATGATTCTCATTGCATTGACGGGGTGGGGCCATGAAGACGACAAGCGTCGCGCGCTTGACGCAGGCTTCAATCACCACCTCACCAAGCCTGTGAATCCGGATGAAGTCGATGCTTTGATTACTCGCCCATTGCTAGCTTGATACCGTTCTCGCGTCGCGCGTCATTTAAGCAAAGGGATTTACTATGGTTGCAAAGAATCAATGGTACGTTGCTGCTTGGGATCATGAGGTCGATCGGGCGCCGCTGGCCAGAACTATCTGCGGCGAACCCATTGTGCTGTATCGCAAGTTTGACTGGGCGGTCGTGGCGCTCAGAGATGCCTGCCCGCACCGCTTGCTGCCGCTGTCCATGGGCATCAAGGAAGGGGATAACATTCGATGCCGATATCATGGATTGCTGGTAAGCAGCGAAGGACAGGCACTGCAGATGCCGGTTCGAAGTGAGCGCACCCACAAAAGCGTCTGTGCCAAGGTCTATCCGGTCGCAGAGCGACATAGGTTTGTTTGGATTTGGATAGGCGACGCCGAAAAGGCGGACGTAGCCCTGATTCCCGACTTTTGGCCTTGCTCGCACCCCGACTGGACCTTCGACGGCGGCTACTATCCAATGAAGTGCGATTATCGGCTGGTCATCGATAACCTGAGGGACCTCACCCACGAGACCTACACGCATCAGGGGTCAATCGGACAGCTTGAGATTCTCGACGCGCCGATAGACACTCACATTGACGGCGATAGCGTCACCGTGACGCGATGGATGCCGGAAATTGATGCACCCCCGTTTTGGCGCAACGCCCTCAAGCAAGATGGCCTGGTCGATCGTTGGCAGATTTGCCACTTCGTAGCGCCATCGTCTGTGATCATCGATGTCGGTGTCGCGCTTTCATCGGCCGGTGCTTCCATAGAGAAACACGACCAAGGCGTGCGCGGATTCGTGATTGATGCCTTGACGCCGGAAGCAGACACCTCCTGTCATTATTTCTGGGGGATGGCACGCAATTTTGATGTGCACGATCAAGGCTTCACTGCACGCTTGCGAAAACAGCAGGGCGGAGTCTTTGCAGAGGATGTTGAAATACTAGAAGCGCAGCAGCGCTCCATGTCGGCCAATCCCTCCCTGAAGTTAAAGGCATTTAGCATCGATGCAGGTGGCGTGATGGCACGCAAGGTTATAGATCGGTTGACTGAAGCCGAGTGAGTGTATCCCTTGGTGTCGTTCCTGCGCTATCGGTCGATCGCAGGCCCCCCAAGCAAGCAGTAAACTCAGCACCATATAAAAATATCAACGCAGTGTAGTAGAGCCATAAGAGCAGGGCGGCAAACGATGAGGCCGCGCCGAAGGCAGAGGGTTGCGTGGAATGGGCGAGATAAATGCCGATGCCCCATCGTCCGATATCGAACAAAACGGCCGTCAGAAGGCCCCCGCAAAGCACCACCCGCCACACAAGCCGACGCCCCGGCATGTAGCGATAGATGAGGGCGAATAGCAAACCAACCAAAGCGAGGGAGAGAAACAGATCCAGGATGCCAATCACGCCTACCAATTGGGCGTGAGCGAGGGAAATTCTACTGCGCAAACCCGCAAGAACGGTCGTGATCGTCAGGGAAACAAGTAACAAGAATCCAAGCGCCAAGATAAATGCCAACGATAAAAAACGCTTCCTCAGCCAGCCCGTGAATCCGCTTCTAGCTGCTTCGCCGGTCTTCCAGATTTGATCCAACGCTTCCTCCAGTGCGGCGAGCACCGTGGTTGCCCCAATGAGCAGGGTCACGACACTGATTGTGGTCGCCAGCACTCCATCTGCCCGCTGCGATGATTTAATTGCGCCGAGCAGAATCTTTGCGGTCGACGGTCCAAACAGAGCGTTGAGTTGCGCGCCGATTTGCGCGGAGGCTGTATCTGCGCCGACTATAGAGCCGGCTATGGTGAGAATGATGACCAGCAGCGGCGCAAGTGAGAACGCGCAAAAAAACGCCAGTGAGGCTGCGGTACTAGATGCATTGTCGGAATTCCAATAGCGGGCCGCGCAGCCGAGAAGCATCGCACTTCGTTTCATAACCCGCGGGACTTTCATTTGCCATGGGCCGCCATGCTGGCCGCATACCCCTGACTAAACAGTGGCATTCATCACACCTGCGTCTCTTCTTCGCACTGCTCCAAGGCCACCATTCGCGCAATGATCGCGGTTTTTCTGGCTTCGAATTGCTGCCAAATCGTGCGGGCGCGCGAAATCGACGCGGGCGTTGAGCCCGGATCTCCCTGGACGGAGAGATATCGGGCCTTGGCCGTCACTGCATTGCTCATGGCATAACTGAAAACAGATTGGAGCTTTTTCAGCTGGTCTTCGATATCCATTGCGGGCACCTCGAAGTGGAAGAAAGTGCTAGTGCAGGGATTATGCATATATGGGTTTCACGGCGTAATCCCCCAAAGGCGATAGTGTGCATAGGACAAGTCCTATACGGCATTGTCGCCATACAGCTCTCAGGAGCACCTATCACTGTATAGAAATGGCAAGATGGCAGTGGCTGGCGCGTTACGCCGAAATACTCCACCATACGACAGGGACCATCGGCCGGATATTCGATCGCGTTGAAATCATATGAGGATTGTGACATGGGAAAAATCGCACTCTTAGTATTGCTTGCCATCTCAATCGGGTGCGCTACGACAGCATCGTCGCAGCCGGCACAAAGCGCTGCGCCGACGCTTGACCCCGCCTGGAAGGTGCCGCAGGTCATCGCATTCATCGGCCTGAAGCCAGGCGACAAGGTCGCGGATATTGTGGCAGGTCGCCTAACCGCCTCGCTGGCGCAAGCCGTCGGGCCTTCCGGAAAGGTATACGCGATTGAAACGGCCGAAGTCGTCAAAGCCCATCCTGAAGTGTTGGGCAAGATGAAAGAACTGGCTGCGCAGGCGCCCAATGTTGCCGTCAGTGACGATCCTGTGGCCGCGGCGCTGCCCTCGGGCCTAGATGCCGTGATCATTCGTCAGAATTATCACGATCTTTACAATAAGTTTATGGGGCCGGCGGATGTGCCCGCCTTTAATAAGGCTGTGTTCACCGCCTTGAAACCGGGTGGTGTCTACGTGGTATTGGACCACGCGGCGGCGGCGGGCTCGGGTCTTGACGCCACCAATACGCTGCACCGTATCGATCCGGAGAGAGTCAAGTCGGATGTGCTGGCAGCGGGCTTTAAGTTCGATGGCGAGAGTTCGGTTCTCGCCAATACCAGCGATGATCACAGCAAGAACGTGTTCGACCCGGCCGTACGGAGCCACACCGACCAGTTCCTATATCGCTTCAAGAAGCCGAAGTGATCGCCGGTCCAAAGCCCACAATCTTGGTCACGATCTACCACAATCCAAATTGCGGCACTTCCCGCAATACACTCGCGCTAATCCGCAACGCAGGCATCGAACCGCTGGTCATCGAATATCTCAAAACGCCACTGGATCGCGCAACGCTGATTTCGTTGATTGAGCGCATGGGCGGACGTCCGCGGGACGTATTGCGGGAAAAGGGCACGCCGTATGCAGAGCTTGGCCTCGGTGAGACGCACTGGACCGACCGGCAGCTGATCGATCAGATGCTCGCGCACCCTATCCTCATCAATCGACCGATTGTAGAGACCTCGAGGGGCGTGAATCTATGCCGGCCAGCTGAATTGGTTATGGACATTCTACCAATTGCATCTCTCTCAGGTCCGACCTACTAAATGCCAAAAACTGGGGCCGCGCTCAGCCTCAAGCTTGCCGAGTTGCTCGCGATGGATTTCACGCACCCGCGCCGGTGTGATCGCCTCCGCTCGATCAATTTCCTGTATCCGTAGGCTGTGATATCCGTTACTGTTGATATTTAATTATTGCCCTGCGCCATTGTTCCGAATGAACACGAATTAGCCAATTCCCGTCCCCGGGCACTCCGTGTAAGCGTCGTCCTACTTGCGGTGCCTGCGCCAAGGCCTGATAGTTGCGGCGTGGCCCTCTAAACTGTCAAGGAAGTACACGCGTATAGCAGGGAGTGTCGTGTTATGAGGGTATCGATCCGGGGACGACAGCGAGTTCTTGACGCGCGTCGCAACGCGAAAATGGCAGGTTCCGCGCATGCGTATGTTCGCGGCAGCACGCTGCAATTTTATCGTTGGCTGGAACGACACGGAAAGCGCGTCGTTCCTCAAGGGCCACCGGTGTGGATATGCGGCGATTGTCACGTCGGTAATTTGGGCCCCTTGGCAGACGCTGAGGGGCGAATTCACATTCTGATTCGTGACCTGGACCAAACTGTCATCGGCAATCCAAATCACGACTTGATTCGGCTGGCACTATCATTGAGTTCGGCCGCCAGAGGATCGGATTTGCCAGGAGTCACCACCGCCCACATGTTGGAGCACATGATGGACGGTTACGAGCGTGCACTGGTAGCTCCGGCGCGGGCGGCGAACACGGTGGCAAAGCCCGAATGTGTGCGTGTGGTGATGCGTCAAGCCATGAATCGCACTTGGAAGCATCTGGCAAAAGAGCGTCTTCGGGATCTGAAGCCAAATATTCCAAGAGGCGAGCGGCTTTGGCCCCTTTCGCGCGATGAAGCCCAGGGGATTCAGACATTGTTCCAGCGCGAAGATGTCCGCCGACTCGTCGCATCCGTTAAATCAAGGGATAATGAAGCCGATATTGAGGTGTTGGATGCGGCGTATTGGATGAAGGGTTGCAGCTCGCTCGGTAAGCTGCGCATCGCAGTGCTTCTCAATGTCAGTAGTGGAAAGCGTTCGCAGGATGACTATTGCCTAATAGATATTAAAGAAGCTGCTGTCGCCGCTGCGCCACGCGCGCCGCGTGTAAAAATGCCCGGCGATGATGCGAAGCGCGTTGTGGAGGGGGCATTGCAGCTCTCGCCGGCCCTGGGTGAACGAATGATGCCGGCGCGCCTGCTCGGTCGTTCTGTTTTCTTACGCGAACTCATGCCGCAAGATTTAAAGCTCGAGATAGATCAACTGACTCGCAAGGAGGCGGTAAGTGCGGCCGGCTTCTTGGCCAGTGTGGTCGGCAGAGCTCACGCACGGCAGATGGACCCGGCGACGCGACGCGAGTTTCGAAACAGCCTGCGGAGCCGCCGCCGCTCCATGCGCCTAGATGCGCCATCCTGGCTATGGTCCAGTGTGGTTGAACTCGCGGCAGCCCACGAAGCAGCTTACCTGGAGCATTGTCGCACCTATGCTTTGAGATGAGGTGCACACGTATACAGTTCGTAAGCAGCCTCCCTACTGTATGAGTTATACAGCAGCGATCCACACCCTCGCAGGGGTAGTGTGCGGCGATGGAATTCGCCACGCTCGAAACCGCCTGCCTGGCCCACGTTGACGATACGTATTACTACGGTGCGTATTGCCGCAGATGCCGGCATAGTGCGCGGCTCTCACTAACCAAACTGCGCGCACATTTGGGCGATGATTTTCCTGTAAGAGGTATCCGGGAAAAATTGCGCTGCGAGAAATGCGGCGACCGCCGGCAGATTGTCGTGACTTTTCTCGGGCCCCATCAGCGGACGGGAAACCTGTCGCATTTGTTCCAACAAAGGCATCGCTAGACGGTGGCCTGGCCGGAAACTCGCAAGCATTTCACAGCCGGCACCCTGACCATCAGCCAAAAGATTAAGCCGATCGGCGCGAGCGCTTGGCCGCGGCCCTCTCGCTCGATTTTCGTGCCGAGCCCTTGCCCGTTCGAGTCTGAATACTTGCCTTGAGCGCGTCCATCAAGCTAATCACATTATCGCGTGGCTTTTCGGCCGGCGCCGATGCGAGTGAAATGTCCTTGCCTTTAATCTTCTTGTTTATTTCCGCCTGCACTCGCGATCGGTGCTCATCGACGAATTCATTGGGATCGAATCGATTCGCAGACAGATGGGCGATTAGTTGTCGAGCGAGTTTGACTTCGGGCGCCGTGACCTTGGTCGCATCGTATCCTAAATCTTTAAGTTCACGCACTTCCGCTTTGAAATGTAGCTGATGCAGGGCAAGTCCGTTCTTGATGGGGCGAACTATAATGACATGCTCTTTGCCTCGGGAAGTCCATTTGCCTACAGCACATCGGCCCTCCTCTGTCAGTGCGGTCGTGAGCAAGGCATAGGGTTTAGCGCCGCCTTTATCGGGTAATAAATAGTAGGTCGCCATGAAGTAGACAGGATCGACCGACTCGAGCGGCACAAACTCCCCAATGTCCAGCGTTGCGGACGTCGCATCTTCAAGCATCTTGAGTTCTTCTGTGGTGAACATGACATGCTTGCCCTTGGCAAATTCATAACCTTTGGCCATGTCCGCACGCTCAACGGGTTTGCCGTCGTTCACTGCCACGTACTGTTCCTTAATCCGTGATCCATCGGATTTGCGCAAAAAATGAAACGCGATGCGTTCTGAGGCAATCGTGGCTGAATACATTTTTACCGGAATGGCCACCAGCCCGAATGAAATCGTCAGACTGGCAATGGGTCGAGTAACGGCAGCCATGATTATCCTCCTTATAAACGCAGCAACATTAGCAAGCTTCCAGCCGCCAATGCTGTAATCCTTAAGCAACATTCGCCGTAGGCGATTATCGCAAGGCATGTTCTAATCGACGGATATGAAGCAGATTCGTGTAGGCGTCGCAGGATGGAATAACCCGCCCGAGCGGCGCATTAAGCGTCAGCAGGGGCAGTCGCATTTGACGTGCTACGCAAAGCATTTTACCTGCGTCGAAATCAATACATCGTTTTATCGCTCACATCGCAAAGAAACATATGAGCGGTGGCGCGATGCCACTCCCGAGTCATTTCGATTTGCCGTGAAAATGCCTCGCTCAATTACTCACGATTGCGCACTTCGTGGCGCACGACGCGAGATATCGCAATTCTTTGCGGAGATCGAAGGCCTGTACCCCAAACTGGCCGTCATATTGATTCAACTGCCACCCAGCTTGGCGTTCGCAGCGCGGACAGTTCGCGCTTTTTTTAACTCTCTTCCTCGGCTGCCCGCTACCTTCTTGGTGTGCGAACCCCGGCATATCAGCTGGTTTTCCAAGAGCGCCGATGCGGCGCTACGCCGGGCCGTGGTCTCCCGGGCGGCCGCTGATCCGTCACGCGCGGACGGCGGCGGCCTGCCGGGAGGCGCTCGACAAATCGCGTACTTTCGATGGCACGGCTCGCCTAAAATGTATTATTCATCGTATGGCGCTGAGCAGTTGAGTCTGCTTGCCGCTACAATCCATGATTGCGACCCTATAGAAGCCTGGTGTATTTTTGATAACACTGCTCGGTATGCCGCATGGGATAACGCCGTCAGTCTCAAGCAGACGCTAAGGCGGCGACGCGCTGATCATTAGCACGCCGCCGGCACATCACTTTGACACCCCGGCTGGCGCGTAGTCAGCTGAGCACTTCTCCTTGCTCCTCCCCGTCCCAATAGTGAATGCGCTGCGCGTGTGCCTTGATAAGGATCAAGCCCGGCGTATCGACACCTTCTTTCGCCCATCGATCCAGGTCCTTGGACCAATGTTGTGCAAACATCCCCTTGTCCCGGATCAAGTCCGCCGTCGCCTCAATCGCAATAAAGACCGGCGGCTTGCCGAGCAATCCCTTCGATCCTGTGAAGGAAACTCCAATCTTATTATCCCGCTTCAGATCATCGACCAAATGCGTATTCTCGAAGGCAAAGAAAAAATTGTCTCCGTCGTATTCCACATCACCATTATTGCTCATGGGCCTGGCAGCAATGTTGCCATCGGCTGTGCGGGTGGAGAGCATGGCGAAATCAATATCGGCTAGCTTGTGGGCGAGATCTTGCTTGGTCCATTTGCTCATCGAGTTGTTCCTATCACCAGTGCGATTTTACACCTCGTGGCATTTTAGGCAGCAAACGCCCGCGCGCTAACGGCATGACGTCGCAAGTAAGCGTCAGACAAAGCCTTAATTTGGGTGTCGGCATTCCGCCAATGGGCTCGAGGGGGTCAGTCCAACAGAGGAGCCAGCCGCATCGCATTCGCCTCTCGAGGGGTCACCAGCGAACCGTGATTTCCCCACGACTCTCGGATAAAGGTGACGACGGCCGCCACCTCCTCATCGGAGAGTACTTGGGCAAATGGTGGCATGCCGTAGGGGCGAGCATTGTCGGAGGTTTGCGGCGGGTATCCGCCGTTGAGCACCATGCGCAGCGGATTCACTGACACCTCCATCTGAATGGAAGGATTTCCTGCGAGGGGCGGGTAGGCCGGCGGCATGCCCTTCCCGTCGGAACGATGGCAGGACGCGCAACGCCCGCTATACACCTTCTGTCCCAGCGTGATTACCTTTGCGGAACCCGGGCTCGTATCCACCAACTGCGCGGCGACGGGCCGCAGTTGTATCAGCGATTGGAGATAGAGAGCCATGGCATGGGCATCGCCAGGAGCTAAATACTGAAGACTATTATGAGTGACTTCGGCCATGGGTCCATATACGGCCCCACGATTAGATGCGCCGCCCTTCAGAAGTGATGCGATGTCGGGAGTCGACCAACCGCCAAGACCGGATTCTATGTTCGAGGTCAGCGAGGGCGCGTACCAATTCTGCATGGGAATGAGTCCACCGGCGAATGCGCTGTCGTCACCGCTGCCGCCGAGAGCATTGATCGGCGAATGACAGGAGGCGCAGTGCCCCAGCCCTTCGACGAGATAGGCGCCGCGATTCAGCTCAGCGGAGAGTTCCGGTCGCGGTACGAAGGTGCCCTCGGTGAAATATAGTGCGCGCCATCCAAATAGCAGGCTGCGGTTGTTGTAAGGAAACCGTAACTCGTTCTCTCGATTGCGCTGACGCACCGGCTTCAGCGATTTAAGATATTGAAATATCTCGTCCGAATCCGCGCGGGTGACTTTCGTATAAGCGGGAAACGGCATTGCGGGATACAGCAATGTGCCGTTCCTTGAACGACCGGTGTGCAACATTTGATAAAATTCAGTCGCTGTCCAGCTGCCGATACCGGTGGCTTTATCCGGAGTGATATTCGGTGAATACAATGTGCCAAAGGGGGTGGGCAGGCCAAAGCCACCGGCGAACGGCACACCTCCGTGTTTGCTGTGACAAGCGACGCAATCTCCAACATGCGCTAGATATTCACCGGGGCTCATGCCGCGCGCCGCGGGCTGTACATTAGCGGCGGTGCTGGGGTTTTCGGCGCTACGTGCCCCGAGCGCCGCGACTACGGTGGTGAGTAGTAGCGCGATCGCATTCCAGCGAAGGTGGCGACTCACGGCTGGCTACCGCAAGGCAATGGTGTGCGCCAGCTACCGGCGTTTGCGGGGGAGGGTGGTCCGACCAGTCGTTGAGTACTTAGCCACGCCGCCACTTGGCGGATCTGCGCTTCGGTCAGTCGGGAAGCGATGTCTCGCATGCAGTCGGGGCTGTTTGCGCGGCGGGTTCCCACGCGCCAGGAGACGAGCTGGGCGGCAATGTAGCGGCTGTCCAAGCCAATCAAGCCTGGGATGCCCGGCTCGATACCCGTCAAGCGTTTACCGTGACAAAGCACGCAGGCAGGAACGCCGCGGGTGGGATCACCAGTCTTGACAAGACTTTCTGCGGCAGCGTCTATGGTCGTCGGCGCCAACGCACTGGATTTCATGTCAACCGATTGCGCCGCAAAGAACTGCGCAAACTCTGTCAAATAGTCATCATGCATGTAGGCTAGTAGATAATTCATGGGAGGATAGCTGCGATCGCCGTCGCGAAAGTTCTTCATCTGATTGAACAGATATCCCGCAGGCTTGCCTGCGATTCGCGGGAAGTTCAGGTTTGCCGTTCCTTCCCCCTTGGGACCATGGCAAGTGGCGCAGCCTTGCGCCCGTGCTTCTATCGTATCGGGTGCCACAGCCGTCTCGGCTGCCTGCGCAGTCGTGCATAGGGTCAGTAGCGAGAATAGGAGTTTGATCATTGGGTAAACTCAGGCGCCTGCTACGGGGCCACGGCGGCGTAGTGCGCCGATAGATTGTCGATCTCCACGGATGTCAAGCGGCGCGCCTCGCTGCGCATCACGGCATTCGCATCGTTCTTACGGGAGCCGGTTGCGAATGCGTTCAATTGGGCCTTCAGGTACGATTGTGGTTCGCCTTCGAGCGCCGGCGCGCCGACCTTGCCGTCCTGACTGCCATGGCACGAAACGCAGGGTGCGATGTTGCGCATTGGGTCGCCGACCCGGACCAGCGCCGGGGCGGATGCCGGCGGCAGGTCGCTGACAGGTCTGGGCAGGTAGGCGTAGTAATGAGCCAAGTCCAATATATTTTTGTCCGTGAGAGTCGCGACCATCGCGCCCATCACCGCATCGATGCGCGCACCGCGCTGGAAATCCACCAGTTGCTTGTATATGACTTCCGAATACTGTCCGGCGAGGTTGGGGGCCTGCGCACCGCTCATTCCTTGCGCTCCATGACAGGCAGTGCAACGAAGCGCCAAGGTCGCGCCGCTACCGATCTGCTGCGGCGTGCCACGGATGATTGAAGAGGCTGGAAGGACGACGCTGGTATATCCCGGCAGGGCCGTGCCGGCGACACTGGCATTGATTGTGGATGATGATCCAGCGGCCCGGCATATCCGTTCCCATAGACTTGCCTGAGGCTCGGTCGGCGGTAGGAAGACGAAACCGACACCAAATGCCACGCATCCGATGACCGCGACAGCCAGAATGGCCGGTCCTCGTAGCGGACGTGGGCCCAAGAGACTCATCGGTTGAAGTAAAAGACGGCAGGCACGCTGGTCTTTGCGAACATCAGTTGCGCGATGGGTACGCCGTAATTCGCAATAGTCAGTGCCATCATCAAACTTACCCACAGAGCGAATCCATTCAAAGCCTTCGGCACGGCAGTTACATGGACGGGCGCGCTAAAGCGATACTCAGCAAGCATGATTCGAGGGTTCGAATACGATCTGACGAGAATAACGATAAATAGCGCTCCCGATATCACAATCAGGGCTCCGCCGATTACGCCGGCAATGACCGTCCATGCTTGCGGTGCGATAGCAGGATTCGAGTAGTCGAAATAGGCCATGCGCCGCGGCATGCCAAGCAATCCGGCAAGATGCCAAGGAATTGTCATCACCAGCATGCCGATGAGCCAAAGCCAAAGCTGAGTTCTGATCAGGCCCAATTGGCCGAGATCACGCCCGGTCAGATGCGGCCATAGATCATAGGCGAGCACGAAATACATGATGACAACCGCGCCTGCAAAGATGAGGTGAAAATGGCCCGTTATCCACTGTGTGTTGTGAATGGTCGAGTCGAGTTGATAGCTCATGTTTATCAAACCGCCGGCCCCCCCAAAGCCCAGCATGACGAATGAGAAGGCGAGTCCGAGCATGGCCGGGTTCTTCCAAGGCAAGGCCCGCAGCCACCCGAACACACCTTTGCCGCCACGAATGCGGGCCGCAATTTCAACGGAAGCGCAGATAGTGAATACAGTCAGGAGGGTCGGGATCACGACCATGGCAGTGAATACGGAATGAACGTACTTGAAGCCAGAGCCGACTTGCGGGTCGGCGAATAAGTGATGTATACCGATCGGCATTGCGAACACCAGAAACAACGCGAACGATAAACGCGCCATCACATCGCTGTATAGGCGGCCGCCGATCGCACGCGGAACAATGACATAGAATGCGATGTAGGCCGGCATCAACCAGAAATATACAATGGCGTGCAGCGTCCAGGAAAACAGCACCCGAGCCAATCCTGCGTCAATGGTGGTCTTGAAGCCGAGCGCTACCGGTAAAATCTGCAATAGAATCTCTGAGGCAGCGCCGACTGCAGTCCACGCCCATAGGTAGGCACCGGCGACGTTCGCATACATGGGGAGCGGGACCGTTTCGCCAGCATTGGCATTACGCCAGACGCGAAGATTCACCGCCATGAGTGCAACCCAGATCCACGAACCTACCACGACCAGCACAATTCCGATGTAGTAAAACGGGCTGGCAATAAGTGGCGGGTAAAAAGTGTAAAGAACCGATGCGGCGCCGGATGCGACCGTGCCGGCCGCCATCAACGCGCCAGCTGCGACCAGCGCGTAAGCGGACCAAGCCCACTTGATACCGACGAGGGCGCGCTTCAGGGAGAGTTCGGAGATTGCGTAGCCGAACCCCATGGCGATCAACAGGGGAAACACATATGCCATCACAGTGCCGTGACCGGTCACCGAGCGGTAGTAGTATTCGGGAATCGAGATCCAGGCATGCAGTGGACTGCGAATCAGCATCTGCCATTCGCCGAGCAGCAGTGCGGCGAAAAAGAGCACGAATGCACTCCAGAAATGAGCAAGCACCAAGACCCGGGCTTTAATCACAGCGACCACCCTGGTTGGCCGCGATATTGCGCTCGAACTCGTTGAGCGGCACCACCTGGACATGGGCCCACATGGCGGCATGTCCCGTGCCACAAAACTCGTGGCATGGCATGAGGTGATCGCCAAGATGCGAGAATTTTGCCGAGAACGTGGTGATATATCCCGGCACCAGCATGGCGTTTGCGTTAGTGCCAGTCACCAAAAATCCGTGGACAACGTCCGCGCTGGTGCCTCGGAATGTGATTGTGGTACTCACCGGAATCACTATGCACGGCGGGTTAAATGCATATTGCTGAGCTAGCAGCCGAACGATGACTGAACCGTCCGGACGCATCTGCGCGCCGAGATTCTGCTCGACGAATTCCCCTGCCACATGCAAGGTAGTGGGATCGATGGGTTCAATCGCCGACAGCGGCATACTCGCCCAGTGCAGACCCGTAAATGCGATCACGCCCAACAAAGCGATGACCAGTCCCGCTGAGATCAATGCCCAGCGACGTTCCGCATCATCCGCAGCGTTTCCCAGGTCGGGAGCTGCGGCACTCAAGACAGAAAGCCCCGCGGCAGGAAGACAATCACATAGAAAACCAGCCACAGCGCGAACACCACTCCAGTAGCAATTCCGGCGAGCGCTAATGCACCTACCGGCGCTCGGCGATAGATTCGCTCAAGTTCCGCGACATCCGGCTCAGGTGTTCCGTCCGTTTCAAACATGGGACCTAGATATTATTGATACGCTGCTGCTGATTGGTCATCATTGGCCTAGTGAGCGACTCGGTCTGTACGGTGGAGTACACAGTACCATCGACCCTGTCCGCGATGTAGCTTGTTTCGCTGCAAGAAGTCGGTAATCCTAGCGTGGTAGACGCAATCGAGCCCGGAAATTCATGTGCGAAGCCTTCAGTCAGGGCCGACATATGTTGATTGTTTTGCCCCCTGCAACGTAGAGTTGGCGCATGAGCGCACCCACTACTCCCGGCTTCGAGACACTAAGCTTGCACGCGGGACATCACCCGGATTCCGTGCATGGCGCGCGAGCCGTACCGATCTATCAGACCACGTCATACGTCTTCGACGATGTGGAACAAGCCGCGGCGTTGTTCAATCTGGAGCGGCCCGGGCATGTTTACAGCCGGATTTCCAACCCCACCGTGGCGGTGCTCGAAGAGCGTCTGGCGGCGCTCGAGGGTGGTGTCGGCGCGGTCTGCACGGCGAGCGGCATGGCTGCGATGCATATCGCAATTGCGACCCTGCTCGGGGCCGGCGATCATATCGTTGCATCGGGCTCGTTGTACGGTGGTACGGTCAACCTTCTGTCACACACTTTGCCCCGTTTCGGCATAACGACGACGTTTGTCAAACCGCGCGACGTGCAAGGATTTCGATCCGCAATACGGCCTAACACGCGGCTTGTGATCGCTGAAACCATCGGCAACCCGGGCCTCGAGGTGCTGGATATTTCCGCGATTGCCATGATTGCGCATGCGGCGGGCGTGCCCTTGCTCATCGACAGCACCTTCACTACTCCGTTTCTGTGCCGGCCACTGGATCTGGGCGCTGATCTCGTCATGCACTCCTTGACGAAGTGGATAGGCGGACACGGCATCGCCGTCGGCGGCGCGTTGATTGACGGAGGTCGCTTCGACTGGAAGGCATCCGGCAAGTATCCGATGCTGAGCGAACCGGTCGCGGCGTACCAAGGCATCGTGTTCACGGAGCAGTTCGGTCCAGGAGCGTTTATCGTACGTGCACGCACCGAGGGGCTGCGCCAGTTCGGTGCGTGCCTGGCGCCGATGAATGCATTTCACCTCCTGCAGGGCATTGAGACGCTTGGTCTGCGCATGCAGCGTCATATCGAAAATACGGCAGCGGTGCTGAATTTCCTGCGGCAGCACAAAGCCGTCGCTTGGGTGGTTCACCCCAGTTTGCCGAATCATCCGGACCATGCTCTCGCGGCGCGGTTGCTGCCGCGCGGCTCTGGCTCCATGATAAGTTTCGGCATCGTCGGCGGCCGTACCGCCGGCGCCAAGTTCATCGGCGCTTTGCGCCTGGCCAGCCATCTGGCCAACGTCGGCGATGCCAAAACTCTCGTTATCCACCCGGCCAGCACCACCCACCAACAATTGAGTGACGCGCAATTGGCGGTGGCTGGTATCGGTGAGGACATGGTGCGCCTGTCGGTGGGCATCGAATCAGGCGACGACATCATCCGCGATCTGGACCAGGCTCTACGGGCGGCGCTCAAATCCTGATATGACAGACTTAGTTCAGTTCTCCATCAACGGATATTCTGTGCACGCTGCCACGGGCGGCCGTTCACATGCGCGCGGCAGGCGGCTTGCCGTGCTCGTGCACGGCGCTGGGCTCGATCATACGGTTTGGGCTTGGCAGAGCCGGTGGCTCGCATTTCGCGGTTGGAATGTGCTCGCGCTCGACTTGCCCGGCCACGGTCGCTCCAGTGGGCCGCCGCTCACCGACATCGGCGCAATGGCGCAGTGGCTGGTCGCTGTGATTACGGCGGCCGGCGCCGACACAGCCGCCCTCATCGGGCATTCCATGGGTTCATTGGTCGCGCTCGAGGCAGCGGCGCTGGCACCGACCCGCGTCGACGGGCTGGTGTTGATCGGGAGTGCCGCCACGATGCCGGTGCACCCCGATTTGCTGGCCGCGGCGCAGGCCAACCTGCAGAGCGCAATCGACATGGTCAATCTGTGGGGCTATGGCTACAGCGCCGGGATGGGCGGCAGCCCCGCGCCCGGCGTCTGGATGGTCGGTGCCGGGGAACGCATTCTGCAGCGGGCAGGTCCCGGCGTTCTCTATGCTGATCTGGCTGCCTGCAATGGATACCGTGGTGGGCTCGATCGGGCTGCCGCAGTCAACGTCCCGACATTACTCCTCAGCGGCGAACGGGACCAGATGACGCCGCTCAAGAGTGCAAGGCAACTCGCCGCGGCGATTCCGGCGGCGCGCTTGCTCGTACTCGCAGGCGCGGGCCATATGCTGCTTGCCGAGCGTCCGAACGAGTTGCTGGACGCGCTCGCGGAGCATTTGAGCACGGCGCCTGCCCCCGCATTTGGTTGAATCTAAAGGGTTGCAGCAGCCTCGTAGGCGCGCGTGTTCGTCGGCGATACGGTGATCTTGAGTGTACCCAGTAATTTGAACGGGGGTGTGCCCGGATTGTTACCCGCTCGAATTGCGATTTTTACATCGCGTGCTTGAGAGGCCGGCACCGACGCAGACTCCAGGCCGCGCTGATCGTAGATCGTAGTGCACACGGTCGCAATGCAATCCTGCACAACCAAATAATAGCCATAATCGGTGAGCGCAAAACGAGTGGAATCGTTGTAGAGACGCGCGCGAATTGATTCGAACGTACCGGATTCCGAACCCTCGGAGGGGGTTATTTGATCGAATCGAACCTCCGAGAGCGCGATACGGTTCCTGGCTTGCGGATCCTTGATGTCCAATTTGTCCACGTGCAATTGCTCGAAATCCACGCGTTTGGACTGTTGTGCCGCTGGGCCCGCAGAGACGGGAGTCAACGGTTTATTGCTGTCTGTAAGCACGATGAGCAGTACGACTGCCATTATCGCCAATCCCACTACCACTAAACCGTATTTGCGATACGTGGGTGACACAATGGCGAGCGCAAGCGCCACCAAAATCAACACCCAAAGCATGGCCTCGACTTTCATTCGGGTTCACTATTGTCCAGATCAATGTATTCCTGCGGCTGCCGCAACAGTTTACCGCATGTCAAAACCCTGGCAGTGTAGAACCGCAGCGGATTGTCGACGCGTAGCGGCGCTCTACTGGACAAGAAGCCGTTCAATTGACCGACGTGGAGGAGACCTCAGTGCCAAACAGCGTGCGACTACATAGAATATTGGCCACGAAACCTGACAAGATCTATCGAGCGTTCCTCGAGGCTGACGCTTTGGCTAAGTGGCTCCCACCGAACGGTTTCACTTGTTTCGTGCATCACATGGACCCGAAAGTCGGGGGTACCTTCCGCATGTCGTTTCGGAATTTCACCACCGGCCACAGCCACTCGTTCGGAGGCCGCTACCTGGAACTCGTCCCCAACGAGCACCTGCGCTACACGGATACCTTTGAGGACCCCAATTTGCCCGGTGAGATCCTAGTGACAGTAACGCTGCGGAAAGCCTCTTTGGGCACGGAGGTCAATATTGTTCAGGAGGGCATCCCCGATGTCATTCCGATCGAAGCGTGTTACCTGGGTTGGCAGGAGTCGCTGCGTAACTTGGCCAAGCTCGTCGAGCCGCAGATCACTTAATGATCACTCCACCGTTATGCCCCATCCAAAACCAGAGGTTCACACGGGTCATATCAGTACTAACTAAACCGGCGCGCCGGCGCTGTCGGCCCTATGATTGAACATGAACACACCCGCAAAGTGTGAGCGTTTCTCAAGCAGGCACTGAGGGATTCCGATGGTCATTTCAGATCGACGTTTGGAAGAAATTAGAGCGTGGCTGGGCGGCGAGAGCAAACAGGATCCGTCCGTAAAGCCCGAGGAAGTTGCAGCAATGGTCAATGAGCTTAAGCAACTGCGATTGAGGGTGTCGCCAGGCAGCAGATCGGCGGCAGGTGCTGACGCGGCCGGGCATTGACGCCGCACCCGGCCACGAATATTGCGTTCATCGGCGTGGGCGCCATGGGCGCACCCATGGGGGGGTGCAAAGCGCGCTGCGGGCATTCGGTCACCGTGTACGACAGCTCGCATGAGCGCGCCACGCAAGTGGCAGCCGAACACCGCTGTCGCATGGCCGTCGGACTTGACGAACTTGCTGCTGCGGACATGGTCGTGACTATGCATGAAAGCGATGCATGAGGACGCCCACAGCCTCCTCACCAAAGCGCCATCACCTTTTTGAGCCTTCTTTCAATTGAGGGCGTTAAGCGATGCTGCAAGGTCCACGCTTTTGGGTGCAGCCAAGCCCCCGAAGTGAATATCCACCTGCTCAAGAAGTCGCAGTGCGGCACGGCTCTTACCATGCCCCATCAACTCTTCCACCTGCTGCAATTGAGCGGTCAATTTGGTTGCCTTGTACTCTCTGCAAGCAGCCAAAGGCTTCGGCAGCGACGCAATCCGACCTTCCAAAGCAGTCAACGCGGGCTCGAAATCACGAGCACCGGACAATTCATGGCCGGCAAGCCCAAATCGTTGGACCACAATATCGAATGCGCACCAATCTCGCAGTGACGCTCGACTGACATCGTCTTTTTCAATGTTGGGAGTGTCATATTCCCCTGTGATGTAGACGACGCGGGTTGATTCTTGAAATAGGTGAAAAAGATCCGCCGCGGGCAGCGGCAGCTCAGCAGTACCGATGGGATCACTCGAGGAATGAAGCAGCGCGGCGTGAAACACGTCCGGGTAGGCTAGCGCCATGCGCAGTGCAACTCGCGAACCCCCGGACATTCCTCCTATAAAGACGCGGTCTGGATGGACTCGATATTGCTTCATGACGTTATGCGCGGCGATCAGTGCGAGGGGAATACGCCGCTCATACACGGGCTCGGTGTTGCCCGAATTCTCCGCGGTGATGAAGATCACACCGTGCCGGTCGAGCACGGGGATCCAATCGCGTGGTACCCCGGCTAATTTCCACGGCTCGATAAACACCAGCAAGGAGTAACCTACTGAAGGCTCCTTGGCAGGCACGAACCGCACATATCTCTCGTTGGCGAGATCGAGAGAGTATTCGCGAACTCTGGCGCCCGCCCGAGCAGCTTTACGGAGCAGGCGCGCGGAAGTCAGTGGGGATAGCAGGCGTTGCGCCAGTGCCTCATTTCGCGCCAGCGGCGGGTACTCGCTAAAAACGATGCCGTGTTCCAGTCCAGACGTAGCGCCAGCCTGACTCGTAGCCCGTGCCGTCGTGCATGGCCACAATGCGCCATGCACTGCCAGCCAGACATATACGAGGGTCATCGCAATGTTGTTCATTGTCCTGGAAAGCTCTCCCAATAATGGCGTGCGATCTTATCTTATGTGATTTGTATAAAAAAAATCCTAATAATATGATTATAAACGGAATTAATTAGAGTTTAGACAGCATGCCACCTAGCTACAGCGGCAGCAACTCGGCATTAATCAGCCACGGCGTGCCGAATCGGTCGAGCAGCATGCCGAAGCTCTTTGCCCAAAATGACGGCGCCATCGGCATCGTCACCTTGCCGCCCGCGGAGAGTTTCTCGAACACCTTCTGCGCTTGCGCGGTGGTGTCGTAATTCAGCGTAATCGACACCCCATGAATCCCTTGATAGGGCATTTGAACCGGCGTATCGCCCGCGTAGAGGTAGCCACCGCCCTGTAGGGCAAGCCGGGCGTGCAAGATACGATGTGCAAATTCCTTGGGAATCTGTGCAGCCATCGGCGATTCGGCCCCGCTCATGAGGAATTCGAGCTTCGCGTCGAGGGCGCTTTCGTAAAAGCGCATGGCCTCGGCACAATTGCCGTTGAATGCGAGGTAGGCAATGGGATGGGGCATGGTTCGGACTCCTTAACGAATGGCGTATGTGGGACTCACCTCTACGACGAAGCAGGCCCCCGTATTTCTACACCAACCCCAAAGCGTCCGTACAAGATCACCCCAGTCTGGCGGGTCAGCGTTGCTCGGAGGAGCCGGCGCAATTGCGATAAGCTGTCATCTGACAGTCGCGCAAACCAAAAAGCTACTCTAAGGAGCGCTGATGATATTTGAAACCTTATCCAGCGGCGGCTGCCGCTCGTATCTCGTGGGTTGTGAGGAATCGTGCGCTGCCGTGCTCATCGATCCCGAGCTGAGCCAGATCGATCGTTATAAGGCGCTGATCGCTCGCGACGGCCTGCGCGTCCGCTATATGATCGATACTCACACTCACGCGGATCATTTCTCGGCGACTCGCCAGCTCGCTCGCCAGCTCGACGTGCCGGTGGTCATGCATCGCTCGAGCCCGGCGCCGTTCGTCGATTTGCGGCTGGACAGCGGCGAGCTATTGGTGGTCGGCCGACTGCGTCTCCAATCGCTGCACACGCCCGGACATACCCGCGACTCCATGTGTTTGTACATGGAGGACCGAGTATTCACTGGCGACACACTGCTGATTGGCGCGACCGGTCGTACTGATCTACCCAGTGGCGATGCGGGGTCTCTGTACGACAGCCTATTTGATGGATTACTCAAGCTCGATCCCGCGATGAAGGTGTTCCCCGCTCACGAATACAAAGGTCGCTCTCACTCCACCATCGGCCAGGAAATCGCGGAGAATCCACGGCTGCAGAAAACTGAGAGAAGCGCGTTCATCGACATGATGGATAACCTCAATCTCACTATGCCCACGCATGTTACCGAGGCATTGCGAACCAATATGAGCGGCGGAAAAACGGTGGCAGAGATGCTGTCCGACGCGTCAGCAATCGTGCCGTTCATGTCGCTCGCCGAGTTGAATGCGAGTTTGCAAAACCGACCCGGAGAGCTCATCGTTTTGGATGTACGTGAACGAGAAGCGTACGAAGGCGGACATATTCCTGAGGCCATGCATCTGCCCCGCGGGCAACTGGAGTTGCGGGTGAATGATGAGCTAAAAGACCCGACGCGGCGCATTGTGGTTTGCTGTGAATTCGGCCACATCTCAACCCTCGCAGCCGCCACGCTGCGCACCATGGGATTTCTGGGTTCAGTTGCGCTTGACGGAGGTATGAAGGGGTGGCGCGAAGCCGGGCATGTACTCTCTCCAGGAAGGGAATAGTGGGCAGATCCCTGCCATTGGCGGCGGTCTCAATAAGTGTTGCTAGCGCTCATCGCGCGGCCCCTGGGGTTACGGTTTCAGCTCGGATGCGGGCTTCAGATAGGTGTCGAACCAGCCGACCAGTCGGGTCAGCACGTCGACCTGATCGGCGCGTTTGAAAAAGAAATGGCCCTCATCCGGATAGACGACGAACTCCGCTTTCACGCCGAGGCGTCGCAGGGCGTTCCAGTACTCGTAGGATTGCGTGATCGGTACTTCGGCATCGCGGTCGCCGCTCAGCAGTAGCGTTGGAGTACGCACATTTTTGATGAAGGTCAGCGGCGAGCTGCGTTCATAGATCTTAGGATCTTCGTACACCGAGGCACCGAAATACGGCAGCATCCAAGTGTCTATATTATTGGTGCCGTAGTAGCTCTGCCAGTTCGAGAGTCCTGCGCCGGAGACGGCGGCCTTGAAACGGGTGGTCTGCGTCAACGCCCACATGGTCATGTAGCCGCCATAACTCCAACCGGTGATGCCGATACGCTCTGGGTCAATGGGTGCCGCGTTCTCGACCGCGTCAAGTCCGGTGAGCACGTCACGCAGATCGCCGTAGCCGAAGTCCTTAATGTTGGCCTGCGTGAACACCTCACCCTGACCATAGCTGCCGCGAGGATTCGGCCTGAACACATAATAGCCGCGGCTCGCTAGAGCCGCATCGAGCGCGTCCTGCGATGCCGGGAACAGTGGGTAGTGCGCGAAAGCCGGCCCACCGTGCACTTCAACCACAAGAGGATAGCGCTTTCCCGGCTCGATCGACGGCGGAGCGATCAGCATGCCCTGCACGCTGAAATTGTCGCTCTTCCAGGTCAAATTGCGGGCCTTGCCCGTGATCGAATGAACCCCGGCATTGGATCGCGTAATAGGTTTCCAGCGGCCGGGCGGTCCAGTCTCCACCTCCGGCGGCGACGTGTAGGACTGCCGGATTACGGCCGAGTAGGCTCCGTTCTTGGATAGGGTGATGCCGGCGTCGCCGGGCGTAAAGCCCATGACGCTGTTCGCCCAGATCATCTGCGGGCCGCGCCAGCTTTCGCGCTGAGTTTTGCTGTCCGTGTCGACGGTGGCGAGTACTTCCTCACCGGCTGCAAATTCCGTGACGACGATGTGCGAGGTGGATCCATTCCACGTCAACGTGTGCACCGATGCGGCCAGTCCCGGAGTGACATTGACCGGAGTTCCTCCTACGGCAGCAACCACATAGATATCTCCGCCGGTGATGGTCTGGTCGCTCATGATGCCGCCGATGTAGGCGATTCGAGAACCATCTCCGGACCAGCGCGGCGACGCCATTTGCATCCCTGGCTTCAACAGCACCTGTACTGCACCGCTGTGTGCGTCCAGCACGTCGAGTTCTGCCACCCACCAATTGTCGTCGCCGGACCCGTGCGCCGCGGTCACGGCGAAGCTTTTGCCATCAGGTGCCCAGTCGTACTCATAGACATTAAGATCCGCAGGGCCGAGCAGGGTGGGCTCGCCACCCTGCACCGGGACCACCGCCAATCGTTGCTCGAAGAAGCTTGCCGAGAGCACGCCTGCATCGCGCGCCAGCGGATTGAGGGGCCCCGGCATTTTGGGGGCGCCTTTGGAGTAGAGAAATGCAATGCGTTTGCCGTCAGACGACCAGCGCGGCGTATCTAAAGGACCTTGAGCATTTGTGATGGTGACTACCTTGCTCCCCGACGCATCGGCGGCCGCAACCTGTGGCTGCTCTTTGCCGTCGGTGGTGATGAATACGATCTGAGTTCCGTCGGACGACCAAGCAGCGCCGTGTTCATCGCAGATCGAGCCCGGGCAAGCCGTCAGGCGAACCGCTCCCGACCCGTCGTGTGCATTGACGATCCACAGCGCCGACACGTCCACTTCCGCGCCGCCACGCTTGCCGGTTACTACATTCCCGTAGACGAGATGCTTGCCGTCGGGCGACAGCGCCACTTCGCTGAAGGGATGCACGGAATTGAGCGCATCCAAGATCGAAGAAATGTCGGGTGCTGAGCCGGCCATTGCCAGCGAACACCACAGCAGCGAAATGACTGTCATGCAATCTGGGATCGCCCGAGGTCGTTGTCTGAGAGTCATTCTTTTCTGTCCCCGTGTTTAAGTTCAGTGGGCAGTCGCTTTTTGTCATGCTGCCATCAAAGCTTACACCACGTCGGTTCACGCGCCTGCATAGCTATCTAGGTCTGTTACGTACGTATAGTATTGTGCGATGCCTCAGGGAGTTCCAATGATTCGCAGCATCCGTCTATTGCTCGTAAGTTTTGTCTCGCTGGTCCTGACCACGACGTCGTTCGCGCAAGGAACGGCATCGCCGCGGCCCAGAGTCAGGACCGTTACGGCGTTTGTTCGGCTGAGCGATCCCTTTGAGCCGCAAATCGATGAGGCGTTAAAAGTCCTGAGGCAAGCGAAGGCGGATTTTGAACAGCGCGGCTACGAAGTGCAAACGGTGCGGATCGTGACGCAGCCGCTCGCAGAACTGGTGCACGGCAAGAGCGAAAGCCAAGCCCTGGCATACTTGAAGCGCCTAGATGATCTCTCGGCGAAAGAGAGCTTCATGCCCAATGTGGGGCCGGCCATGCTCAAGGACTCGGATGATCCCGCTACCATGCATCTGCTCGCGCAGGTGCTGTCTACTCTGCCGCGTATCAACGCCAGTTCCATTCTGGCGGACGAGGACGGTATCCACTGGAAGACTGTGCGGGAAACTGCGGCGCTGGTTCGCTATGTCGCCGACCACAGCCCACACAGTCAGGGGAATTTCAATTTTACCGCCACGGCGATGCTCAAGCCGCTGGGCCCCTTCTATCCGGGGACGTACCACACGGGCGCCGGTCATCAGTTTGCCGTCGGCTTCGAGTCTGCCAATGTGGTACAGGCCGTGTTCGCACAGACTCATGGCAATTTCGACGAATCCGTCACTGCGCTCACCCGCGCGTTGACCGTGCACGCGAAGCTTGCCGAGGAGGTCGGCAATAAAGTCGCCGCCGCAAGCGGCTGGACATTTACGGGAGTAGATCCGACGCCGGCACCGCTCGGCGATGTGTCCATCGGCGCCGCCATGGAGTCTTACACGGGCGCAAAGTTCGGATCGAGCGGTACTCTTACCGCGGCGTTGGTCATCACTACAGCGGTCAAGGCCGTGCCGGTACGGCAAATCGGCTACTCGGGCCTGATGGTGCCGGTGATGGAAGACAAGCTCCTGGCACAGCGTTGGTCCGAGGGCCGCATCAGCACCGACACATTGCTCGCCTATTCGGCGGTTTGCGGCACGGGTTTGGACACGATTCCCTATCCGGGAGACATCAGCGAGGCGCAGTTGGCGCGCATCTTCGGCGATGTAGCTTCGCTGGCATACAAATGGCACAAACCGCTCTCAGCGCGGTTGTTACCTGTAAAAGGCAAGAAAGCGGGGCAGATGACCGAGTTCTCCAGTCAGTACTTGTTCAATACTCGGCTTCATAAGTTGCCTTAACGTGGGCGGCATCTGCTTTGGGAACTCGCTGTCGCGCGCGCTCGCGATAATGATGGTGCTGCTCAGCGGCGCGCAGGCGCACGCGAAGGGTTTTTCCATCAAGCAAATCCTCAGCGCGCCGTTTGCGTCAGGGATCGTGGCCGCGCCGGACGGACGTGATTTCGCCTGGGTGAGCAATGTGTCCGGGCATCGCAATGTATGGTTGGCGACGGTCGGCCCTGGCAACACCGGACTGCATTCGCGAGCGCTGACCCGATACTCTGCCGATGACGGACTCGACCTCACGGAGCTGGCGTTCATACCCCACCACGCCCAGTTGCTGTATGTGCTGGGCGGGGATGCGGAATATCCCGACAAGCCGGCGGCGAATCCCGCGCAACTGACCACGGGCGTGGATCAGGAGATCTACCTGGTGGGTTTGCGCGGCGGCACGCCGCTAAAACTCGCGCCAGGGCATGCGCCGCTGGCCTCACCCGACGGCGATCGCGTGCTCTACTTACGCCATGGAGAGGTGTTTAGCATCGAGCCGCGCCAGGGGGCGAAGCCGGCGCAGCTCTTCAAAATTCGCGGTGCTGCCGGTTCGCTGCGCTTCTCGCCCAACGGCCGCCAATTGGCGTTCGTCAGCAATCGCGGTGACCATAGTTTCATCGGTGTGTACACCTTTTCGGATAAGTCGCTCATTTGGATAGATGCCAGCTTCTCGATGGACGTGGAGCCGCGCTGGTCGCTCGATGGCACGCGCCTAGCGTTCCTGCGCATCCCATCGACCCACGACGAGGTGGGGCTCATTGCGCACCGCATCGGGTCGCCTTGGTCTATTCGTGTCGCAACGCTCGCCGCTTCGCGCGTCGTCGAGGCATATCGCGCCCCGCGAGAGGCCGGCAGCGTGTTCCATCCCCTGAGCTCCGACGTACAGCTCATGTGGAGCGGCAATAACTTGGTATTTCCTGCCGAGAATGACGGTTGGCTGCACCTGTATTCAGTGCCGGCAAGCGGAGGTGGGGCACTTCTGCTGACCCCCGGCCAATTCGAGATCGAGTACGCCTCCGCGAACGCTGACGGCACGAATATCGTCTATGCAGGCAATGAGGCTGACATCGATCGTCGCCATCTATGGCGCCTGCGGCTCCCGGGCGGCACCCTTGAGCAACTGACTCGTGGTGCGGGGATCGAGACCCAGCCTGTCGTAGTTGGCCACGGATCAGCGGTTGCTTTGCTGCGTTCGGATGCACATATTCCTGCACATGTGGCGTTGCTTGAGCCGGGCAGGGGGCTGATCGACCTTATGGCTGAGGGTCTGCCTGCGGATTTCCCCATGGCCGAGCTGGTTGCGCCCGAGTCTGTGCTATTGCCGGAGAGGGCGGGCATGGCCGCGCATGGGCAGCTCTTCCTGCCTCCTCCCACTACCTCCAACGTGCGCCACCCGGCGGTGGTGTTCATGCATGGTGGTCCCGTCCGGCAAATGCTGGCGGGTTGGCACTACATGGACTACTACAGCAACGCGTATGGACTAAATCAGTATCTGGCGAGCCGCGGCTATGTGGTGCTTGCGCTTAATTACCGGGCTGGTATTGGCTATGGACTTAACTTTCGCGAGGCCGACGGCATCGGTGCCGCCGGCGCCGGCGAATACAAAGACCTGCTGGCCGCCGCAGCCTTGCTGCGCAGCCGCCCTGACGTCGACCCGACGCGCCTTGGCCTGTGGGGCGGCAGTTACGGGGGGTACATGACGGCACTCGGGCTGGCACGCAACTCCGATCTGTTTGCAGCCGGGGTTGACCTGCATGGCGTTCATGACTGGCACCATTGGACCCTGGCGCAGCGTGACAATCAACCGCTGTACGGCCTCGATGCTTCTGCCGCGCTCCTTGCGACCGCCCTTGCGGCGTCGCCGATCAGCTCCATTGCCAGCTGGCGTTCACCTGTGCTGTTGATCCACGGGGATGATGACCACAACGTCGAGTTCTCTGAGTCGGTGCGGCTTGCAGAAGCGCTACGCGCGCAGGGGGTCGACTACTCGGAGCTCGTTTTCCCGGATGAGATCCACGGATTTCTGCGTCATGCGAGCTGGCTACGGACGTATACGGCCGCCGCGGCGTTTCTCGACGCCAAGCTCGCGCCTTCCTCGCGACAATGAAATCTAAGCGCTTCGGCCTAAAGTTCGATACTTGCCGGTGCGGTGTTCCATCTGCCA
>JBBRQO010000002.1:0-241405 GCA_038226325.1 Steroidobacterales bacterium
CCGCGCGTGATGATCAGCAGCGTGCGCTCGCCCTTGCGCTCCAGCAGTGCATTGGTGGCAACGGTGGTGCCCATCTTCACGCAGGCCACGCGCTGCGCCGTGATCAGCTCACCGGACTTAAGGCCGAGCAGCCGCCGGATGCCCTCCACCGCGGCATCGGCGTACTGCGATGGATTCTCCGACAGCAGCTTATCCGTGTGCAGCGTGCCGTCCGGTGCACAGCCAACGATGTCGGTGAACGTGCCGCCCCGGTCGATCCAGAACTGCCAGCGCGCCATGCCTGCAATACTCAGACGGGATCCTCCGCCACAGCGGCGTCGACGCTCAGGGCTCGGCCGCGAGTTTCGGGTAGCGCCCAAGCGGTGACCACCACCAGCGCATAGGCGGCCACGGTCACCATGCCTATTGATTCGCCCAATGGCAGGTGGGTGCTCCACGCACCGATCAGCGCCGGGCCGGCGGCGCCGCAGGCCCGGCCGGCGCTGTAGCAGAATCCCTGGCCCGAGCCGCGCACCGTGCCCGGAAACAATTCGGCGAAGCAGACGCCCATACCGGAGAATATTCCCAACACGAAAAATCCCAGCGCAAATCCTATCAGCAGCATGCCGCCGCTTACCGGCATATGCGTGTAGAGCAAAATCAACAGCGCACCGCAGCCGGCGAACACCATGAACCCGAGCCGCCGCCCCACCGCATCCGACAGCCAGGCGCTCGCCAAGTAGCCGCCCATCGAGCCTACGATGAGCATCAGCAAGTAGCCGGTTCGACCCGTCACCGACAAATGTCGCTCGGTTTCCAGGAATGTCGGCAGCCAGGTCGTGACCGAGTAATACGCCGTCAGCATCCCGCTGGCCAACAGAGTGGCCAGCACGGTATTGCGCAGCAGCGGCGGCCTGAAGATATTCAAGAACTCGCCGGCACCGGCTGCCCCCGTCGCGCCGCTAGCCGCCGCGGTGCGCTCGCGTTGCCGCTGCAGCGTGCGCATTTCAATATAGGTCGCAGGTTCCTGCACATTGCGGCGGATGTAGATGACCAAGAGTGCCGGCAGAATGCCCACCCAGAAAAGCACCTTCCAGCCCAATTCCGGCGGCAGCAACACGCTCACCGCCCAAAAGCCCAGTGCCGCCGCCGCCCAGCCCACGGACCAGCTGCTTTGCACGATGCCCGCGGCCATGCCGCGGTGCCGTGCCTCAATGGTCTCAGCCACCAGCACCGAGCCCACGGTCCATTCACCGCCGAAACCGAAACCCTGCATTGCGCGCGTGAACAGCAGCTCGCCATAAGAATGCGTGAATCCGCTCAAGCAAGTGAACACCGCATACCAGAGCACCGTCAGCTGCAGAATGCGCACGCGTCCGTAACGATCTGCCAGCACACCGGCACCCCAACCGCCGATGGCTGATGTGAATAAAGTGGCGCTGGCGATGTATCCCGCCTCCGCCTTGCTCATCCCCCACTGCGCCAGCAGGGTCGGGATGATGAAGGTGTAAACCATGAGATCGAAGCCGTCCAAACCATAACCCGCGTAGGCAGCCAGCATGGCGCGGCGTTCGTTGACGGAAGTCCTCTGCAGCCACATGCCCACCTCCCTAGAGAGTGTCTCTCAGACACTTGATTTGGCCGGCGCGTGCTCGCCCGCCACGCCCGGATTCTTTGCCAGTTCCACCCCGAGCCAGGCGACGGCACTGACCACGGCAAACCCCGCTCCGATGATGAAGGCCAGGCGCCACAAATGCTGTCCCGACAAATAGGCGATGATGGGAATGCCGATAATGCCGCCCAAGTTGCCACCCGTATTCATGACACCGCTCACCGCCATGGTGTCGCCGCCGCCCAGCATCATGGCACCACCCCAATAGGCGCCCTCATTGAGTTCCACTGCCGCAAAGCAAGTGGCGAGTCCGGCTACCGCCCAATAGGGATTCGCCGTGCTGACCGAAAACATCAGCAGCACAGCGACCGTGGGCATGGCAATCATGGGCAGCAAGCGGTACCCCCAGCGGTTGCCGTACTTAATGCAAAGAGCACTGGTAATCATACCGCCCACACCGGCACCCACTGCCGAGGCCAGCGGCGGAGCGCTCGCCAGCCAGCCGCCTTCCAGCACCGAGAAGTGCCGCTCCTGCACCAGATAGAGAAAAACCCAACTAGAGAGCAGGTAGAAACAATAATTGAAGCATAGATACGAGAACGCCAGCATCAGCACGCTGCGGTTGCGAAGAATAGTCAGCAATTGCTTGACGCCGATATTACTGTCCACCGGCGGCGTATCGGCAACGCCGATGGTCGCCAGTTCCGCAGGCGTCACCGCGCGATGCTCGCCCGGCGAATTTCGCGCATACCACGCCCAAATGAGAACCAGGACCAGCGACGGCACGCCCGTCCACAGCAGCGCCTGCTGCCAACCGAGCAGCGTCATGAGAGATACGATGAGCGGTGGCGTCAGCGCCGAACCAAAGCTGATTCCCATGGTCTGCAGACCCTGCACGAAGGCCCAGCGGCGCTGTGGAAACCAGGCTTCGAATACTCCGGCGGACATCGGAAATACCGCCGCCTGCGCGGCACCGAGCAAAGCTTGCAGGCTGAGCAGCACGACGAACAGCCATGCCCCTTTAAGCCAAAATGGCGCCAGCGGCGTGCACAAGGTCGCGAACACCGCGGCAAGGCCGGTGATGGTGAAGGCGCGCCGTGCTCCGACGCGCTGCCCGAAGATTCCGCCGGGCAATTGGAACAGCGCGTAGCCGACGACGAAGGCCTCCATGATCCAACCGATCTGCACTTGGCTTAAGTGCAGTTCCGGCATCATGCGGTTGGCGGCCACCGTGATGCTCTTCTGTTGCAGATACGCGAGGAAGGCAAAGCCGAACAACATGGAAAATATCCGCCAACGGACACGCACCGCTATGTAGCGCTGCACCGGGTTCATTGAGCCGGTTCGCGGTGCAGGTCGAGACAGATCTGTACTGCATGGCCCAACGAGGACGCTGCCTTGTCCGCGCCGCGCAAACTACCGATGCCGCTGTCCGGCTGCAGCAGCATGCCGGGGAGAAACACCGCAACGATGCAGGCTTTCGGAAATCGACGGCGCATTTCCTGTGCCGCGGCCTCGCCTCGATCCCGCTCCTCGCTCGGGAAGGCGCTCACCACATACACGATGGACACCGCGTCGGCCGCCTCCGGCGGCGTGCCCGCCGGCAGGTCCCCGAGCGACATGTGGCGGGCATCGATTTTTTGATCGCGCAGAATGCGCACCAACAGTTCCGTCGCCAAATCGTCCGCCATGGAACCCAACCCCACGCACAACATGACGGAGCCGGCGGGCACCACCAACGGCCCCTGCCAGCGGCCGCTGACTTGTTCACGTTGTTGGCGCAGCTGGCGTCCGGCGGTGGGAGAATCCAGAACCGACACCTGACGCGGCCGGCGCCGCGCTCGGTGGCTGACTCCGCCGATGGCGGCAATCACGGCCACCATGGCGCTGCGCACTTTGGACTGCTGATCCATGCTGATGGCACCGGACTGCAGGTCGATGCGCGCCAAGTGCAGAGCCGGCAGCAGCACCAGATCGCAGTAACTGGCGAAGGAATTTCTCTTCAGAAACAGCCGCGCGCCGGCAATGATCTCAACGGAGTCGGCCGACAGCGCACGCTGGTAGAAACGTTCCGGCATGGTGAGCGCCTGGGTATCTCCCAGCAACACGTCGAGCAGGCTGAGCGCCTTGATGTGCCGCCCCGCCACCACCAGGCACAGAGTGAGCGGAGTGGACACGATCAAGCCGATCGGACCCCACAGCCAACTCCAGAATATGGCCGCAATCACCACCGACAGCGGCGACAAGCCCGTGGTGTGGCCATACAGCTGCGGCTCCACCAGTTGCCCGGCGATAAGCTCTACGACCAGAAAGAGACTCAAGGTCGCCAACGCCAGGGACCAGCCCGGATCGACCGCGGCCGCCAGCAACCCGGCACACAGTGCCGCGATCCAGATCCCGACATAGGGAACGAAACGCAGCACCGCCGCGAGCACCGCCCACAGCAACGGGTGCGGCAGGCCGATAATGCTGAGCCCGATCCAGATAAAGATTCCCAGACAGAAATTTACCGCGAATTGCGAAACGAAAAATCGCGACAGCCGCTCACCGGCATCGTTGATCGCAAGCGTGGTCAAGCGAATGTCAGCGCCGCCGGCAATGCGGATGAAGCGGTCGCGTACCGCTTCATGCTCCAGTAAAACGAATACCAGCACCACCAGCACGATGCCCGCGGTTTCTATGGGCACCCAAATCGATCCGAGCACCTTCTCGATGATCTGCACTGAACTTGGCGGCGCCGCATGCAGCTCCACCGGGATGGGTAGCACTCCCATCGGACGCTTCCCAGTCTGCAATGTGGCATCCGCCTGCGCCAGGGCAGCCGGCGGCTCGGACGCATCGCCGGGAGGCTGCGCCGTCCGATCCGCTTCGAGCTTGGCGAGCCGATCGACATCGGCGCGCCGGTTCAGCACGCGCCCGGCTTGCGCGGTGATCGCATCCAGCTTGCCGACGGTGACGTCGTTCAGCGTCTTGATTTTGCGCTCGATGGTCTGTTCGTAGTGCGGCAGGCTCTGCGCCATGAGAACCAATTGCGAACCGATGACGGCGGCAACCGCCACGAACGAAAATCCCAGCACCAGTACCGCCGCCAGCGCCGATGCGGTTTGCCCCAGTCCGAGCCGCCGCGAGAGACGTACCAGCGGTGCGATCAAAAGGCTCAAAATGACGGCCAGGGTGATGGGCACCAACACACCCCGGGCAAAATACAGTAGTGCCAGCACCGTGGCGGTGGTGATGATTCCCAGCGCGCGTTCGTGCGCCGCCGGCGGCGAGGGAACAGGTGCGGGCGAGACGGGCGACTGCATGCGCTATATTCGCACATTGGCATACGAGGTTAGCGAATGAAAACCCGCCCGAGCGGCTTCGGAATCGAGGAATTACCGCGGATCGTGCGCGGCCAGGGCAGCTATGTATTCGATGCCGCCGGCAAGCGCTACCTCGACGGCTCCGGCGGTCCCGCGGTGTTTTGCCTGGGACACGCGCATCCCGAAGTCAACGCAGCCATCAGCAAACAGCTGCAAGACATCGCCTACGGTTACCGCTACTTGTTCACGAGCTCGGCGCTTGAGGACTTGACGGACATAGTTCTGCGCCTGTGCGGCGGCCACTTCAAGGACATCGTGTTCACGGGCAGCGGCTCCGAAGCGGTCGAAGGCGCGCTGAAAATCGCGCTTCAGCACTTTGCCGCGCGCGGACTGATGCAAAAGCGCCACTTCATTGCGCGCCGCCGCTCCTGGCACGGCAACACCTTGGGAGCTCTGTCGGTATCGGACTTCGCGCAACGGCGGCGCGCCTTCGAGGGCAGCCTGCTCGAGGTCACATTCGTGTCCGCGGCAAACGCCTACCGCATGCCCGAGGGCGTGGCCGCCGCGGATCTGGTCGCGCATCTTGCGGCGCAGCTCGACCATGCCATCCAGAACGTAGGTCCGCAACACGTAGCGGCGTTCATCTTCGAGCCCATCGTGGGCGCAGCCGGCGGTGTCGTGCCGGCGCCCCCGGGCTATGCGCAGGCCATACAGGCGGTATGCCGCAAGCACGACGTGCTGTTGATCGCCGACGAAGTCATGTGCGGCGCCGGCCGCACGGGCAGTTGGCGCGCCTTGGAGCAGGAGGGCATAGTTCCGGACATTATGTCCATTGCCAAGGGCTTGGCCGGCGGCTACATCCCCTTGGGCGCTACGCTGGTGACGCCGCAGGTCGCGGCGCCCATCCTCAGCGAGCACGGCAGCTTCATGACCGGGCAAACCTTCACCGGCCATACTGCCGCCTGCGCGGCGGCACTCGCCGTACAGCAAATCATCGAGCGCGACGCCCTGGTCGATCGAGTTCGCACCGCCGGCGCCGAGTTCCAACAGGCCATCCGCAGAAAACTATCCCCATTCGACGAAGTCGGCGATGTGCGCGGCCGCGGATTTTTCATCGGCATCGAGTTGGTTCGCGATCCCGCAAGCAAGGAGCCGTTTCCCGCAGAGCGCGCGCTGAGTTTCGACGTCGGAGCCCGAGCGTTCGATGACGGACTCATTGTGTACCCCTGCGCAGGCCATGTGGACGGCGCGGCGGGCGACACTATTATCATTGCCCCGCCCTACAATGCCTGCGATGCTGAACTGGAAGAAATCATCAGCAAATTAGCCCGCGCGATCGAATCAAGCCTACGCGGCTAATGGCGTCTACTGACGTTCGAACTGCAGGCTGCTCCTGCCGTTGTCCTGCCCCGCGGAGTCCCAAGTCCACTCATCAAAGTATGTTTGGCCGGCGCGCTCAATGCGAATAATCGTCGAGCAACGGGTACCATAGTCCGGCGCCCGCACGAAGGCGCTTGACAGAAGTCGCTCCCATTCCAAACTCACTCCCGTCGTCGGCAGCCTCTCATCCGGTGCCGGCCTGTCATCACGCAACAGCGCCAGTAACGACGCCGTGTCGGTCATTGCCGAGAGCGCCGATTGCAGCCGGCTCTTACCGTCTTGCACCTTGGGCCAGGGCGTATCGAGCAGGTGATTCGACAATCCGTAAATGCCCGGCTGCAATTCGCGTCCTACCCCAAGCGCACTTTCAAAGATGCCGAGCCGCTCGCCGTCAGAGAAAATCAAACTGAAGCCGTTGTAGCCTGCGCCGACGCTGCGAAGATATGCCAGGCCCTCGGTCACGGAGGTTCCCGCCAGCAGCATGTCGGTGACCAATGCACCGCGGCTGGGCGCGGCGGCGCGCCGTGGGTGATGATCCCGATAATTCGTCAACGCGGCAAATCGGCCGGTTCGCGTCAGGCCGAGCCAGGTCCCTCCCGCCTGCAGATCCCGACCCGCGAGTATCTGCGGATGATCCGGCCACCAACCGGCGCGCGCCGTCGGTCGCGCATGGAATTCATCGCGATTCGCCGCCACTACCAGCGGAAATTTCGGATGCACGCGCCAGACGAGAAAAACCAGACACATAGTGCTCGCGCCGCGCGCCCTAGGCGCCGCTCAGGGGCAAGGGCGCCTCATCCAGCGACATGGACGCCGCGTCCTTAGGCAGCAGCGCCGCGTCCAAGGCCTCGACCCAATGCATCACCCGCGTGGCGGTACCCGACTGCAGGTGTTGGATGCAGCCCACATTGGCCGAGACAATGATTTGCGGCCGCAGGGCCGCCAAGTGTTCGAGCTTGCGGTCGCGCAGCGCAAATGCAAGGTCCGGCTGCAGAACTGAGTAGGTACCCGCCGACCCGCAGCACAAATGACTTTCGCTGTCGGCGACTCTCACGTCAAACCCCAGCGCTTGCAGATGCGGTTCAATGGCGCCGCGCAATTTCTGCCCATGCTGCAAGGTGCAGGGCGAGTGCAAGGCCATGCGTGCACAGTCATCGAACCGCATCCTGCCTGTCAGTGCCGGCACCAGTTGCGGCAGTAACTCGCTCAGGTCGCGCGCCAGCGCGCTGATGCGTGCCGCCTTGTCCGCATACTCGGCATCGCCGGACAGGGCGTAGCCATATTCCTTGATGGCGAGACTGCACGCCGTTGCGGAACTGACGATGGCTTGCACTTCGCCGGTGTCGATGATGGGCATCCACGCGTCAATATTGCGCCGCATATCCGCAAGCCCACCCTCGTGATCGCCGAGATGCGTGCGCAGCGAACCACAACAGCCGGCGCCGACGGCGTAAACGATACCGATGCCCGCCGCATCGAGCACACGCGTTGCCGCGCGATCGATGTTGGGCATCATCGACGGCTGCACGCAACCGCCCAGCATGAGCACCTTGCGTGCATGGGAGGTACGCAGTGGGGCCGTGCCAGGTGGCGCCACACCACGTGGCACCTTGTTTCTTAGCGCGGCCGGCAGCAACGGCCGCAGCGCCTGCCCCAGCCGCATTGCCGGTGCGAATAGCGTCGATGTGAGTCCTTCTTTGAGCAGCCAGCGCAGCGTTCGCTGCGTTGCCGGGCGCTGCACTCGTGCATCGACAATTTTGCGGCCGATATCGACCAGATGGCCGTACTCCACCCCACTCGGACAGGTGGTCTGACAGTTGAGGCAGGTCAGGCAGCGATCCAGATGCTGTTGGGTGCTGCGCGTGACGTCGGCGCCTTCGAGCACCTGCTTGATCAAATAGATTCGCCCACGCGGCCCATCGAGCTCATCGCCCAGCAATTGAAAAGTCGGGCAAGTCGCATTGCAGAAACCACAATGCACGCATTTACGGATGATGTCCTGGGCAGCCTCGCCGTCCGCCGTATCTTTGAACTCAGCACTTAAGAGCGTCTGCATGGGTCAAAGCTCGGTGTACAAGCGACCGGGGTTAAATATGTGCTGCGGATCGAAGGCCTGCTTCACGCCGCGATGTATGCGCATCAGGGCCTCGCTCACGGGTGCGAACACCCCCGCGGACTTGTCGATGGCACGCACCAGAGTGGCGTGTCCGCCCACCGCAGTGGCGGCGGCGCGCACTGTACGGGAGTCCACAGAGGTTCGCCACCAGCGCTGGGCGCCGTGCCATTCGATGAGCTGGCGTCCGGGCAGCTTGACTGCAATCGCAGTGGCCGGCAGCGACAGGCGCCACAGACATTCGCCGTAGCTCAGGGCCGCTGGCTCGAGCGCAAAGAAATCATTGCACTGATCACGCAAGCCCGACCACCAAGCGTCTGCGGCGTCCGTGTCGAGGGCCAGGCCGCCGAGCTTGCGGCACGCCGCGTTCACAGCGGCGGATGCGCCGGCGAGGCGTACGTGCAGACGACCTTCCTGCCATGAACTGCCGTTGATCGCCAGCGGCTGCGACGCCCAACGCCTGAGCTGGTCGAGAGCCTGCATTTCATCGCAATCGAAACGCAGGGTCGCGACGCGGCGATTCACAGGCATCACCTTGAGTGACACTTCGCATATTATGCCCAGAATTCCCAAAGACCCGGCCATCAAGCGGGACACATCGTAGCCGGCGACATTCTTGGCGACCTGGCCGCCGAAAGTCAGCATCTCACTGCGTCCATTGAGCAGCGTCACGCCCAATACATGATCGCGCACCGATCCCACATTGGCCCGTGAAGGTCCCGACAACCCCGCCGCCACCATGCCACCCACGGTTCCGCGCGCAGAAAAGCGCGGCGGTTCGAACGGCAGGCATTGGCCGCGCTCCGCCAGCACCGCCTCCAATTCTGCGAGCGGCGTGCCGGCGCGTACCGTCACCACCAGCTCCGTGGGTTCATAAGAACTGATGCCCGCAAGCTCGGTGACATCCAGGGGTTCGCCGCTGCGTGGCCCGCCATAGAACGACTTGGTGCCGCCGCCGCGTATGTCCACGGGCTGTCGATGCGCGCAGGCGTACTGCACCCTAGCAATCAACCGCGCCAGCACCGGCTCCTGTGTATCCATCAAAATCTCGGCAAATCCGCGAACGGCAGCATGCCGCGGTGCACGTGCATCTTGCCGTACTCGGCACAGCGATGCAGTGTGGGAATCACTTTGCCGGGATTCAACAGTTCGAGCGGGTCGAAGGCATGCTTTAACGCCAGAAACTGCGCGCGCTCGGCCGGCGCGAACTGCACGCACATGGAGTTGAGCTTCTCGATCCCCACCCCATGCTCGCCCGTGACCGTGCCTCCCATGCGCACGCTTGTTTCCAGGATATCTGCGCCGAACAATTCGCAGCGGCGCATCTCGTCCGGCTGATCCGCATCGAACAGAATCAGGGGATGCAGATTGCCGTCGCCGGCATGAAACACATTCACGCAACGCAGACCGTACTTCTTCTGCATCTGTTCGATCTCCCGCAGCATCTCGGCGAGCCGTTTGCGCGGTATGGTTGAATCCATGCACATGTAATCCGGGCTGATGTCCCCTGAAGCCGGAAAGGCGTTCTTGCGGCCGCTCCAGAATTTCAGGCGCTGCGATTCATCGCGGCTGACGTCGAGGCGTGATGCACCGGCGCCGGCGAGCACCTCTTCCATCCGCGCAATCTCTTCGGCCACCTCCTCGGGAGTACCATCGCTCTCACAGAGCAGAATGGCGGCGGCATCGATGTCGTAGTCGGCGTGGACGAAAGCTTCGACAGCGGCCGTCATGGCCTTGTCCATGAGTTCGAGGCCCGCGGGAATGATGCCCCGCGCGATCACACTCGCGACCGCCGCCCCAGCCGATTCGATGTCGTTAAAGCTGGCCATGATACAGCGGGCCAGCTGCGGTTTAGGAATGAGTCTTACCGTCACTTCGGTCGTAATTGCCAGCATCCCTTCGCTGCCCACCACCACCGACAGCAGATCAAGACCCGCCGCGTCCAGCGCCTCCGAGCCGAACTCCACTGCCTCACCGTCGACCATGAAACCGCGGATGCGCAGCACATTGTGCAGGGTCAGCCCGTACTTCAAACAATGCACGCCGCCGGAATTCTCCGCCACGTTGCCGCCGATGGTGCAGGCGATTTGGCTGCTCGGATCGGGCGCGTAGTACAAGCCAAACTCCGCCGCCGCCTCGCTGATGGCGACGTTGCGCACGCCGCATTGCACGGCCGCCGTGCACGCCGCCGCATCGATCTTGAGGATTTTGTTGAACTTGGCCAGCGACAGAATCACGCCCCAATGATGCGGCGTGGCCCCGCCCGACAATCCCGTGCCGGCGCCGCGCGCAATCACGGGCACCCCCAGCCGATGACATATTTTGAGGATCGCAGCCACCTCAAGCTCGGTCTCCGGCAGCACCACCGCCAGCGGGGATGTGCGGTAGGCCGTCAGCGCGTCACATTCATAGGTCACGGTGTCCTCGTGACGAAACAGCACGGCGGCAGGCGGCAGAATCTTGATGAGCGCCGCCACCAACTCCCTTTGGCGCCGGTAGCGTGACGGATCGGTCGGCGCACTGGGCCGCAGCGAGGTATTCATGCTCCAATTATGCATCGCAACCGGCGCCACTGCGGTAGGATTGGAAAAAAGCGCCCATCGCCGGCCTCGACATACACTGGGAAGAGCATATGTTTCATCAACTGTTGACACCGGTCGGTGACAGTCTGGCGCTGTCTTTCCTGGTTGCCGTTCTACCCATCGCCACGGTTCTGGTTCTGCTCGGAATATTGAAGCGGCCGGCTTGGCAGGCGGCCCTGGCGGGCCTGGTCGTGGGGCTACTGATCTCGGTCGCGGTGTGGGACTTACCCGTGAATATCGCCATCGCCTCCGCCTTGAATGGAGCGGTATTCTCGCTCTGGCCGGTGATGTGGATAGTCGTCAATGCGCTGCTGCTTTATAACATTGCGGTCGCCTCGGGGCGCTTTGACGCCTTTCGCACCTGGCTAATTAGACACTTGCCGAACGACCGCCGCGTAATACTGATTGCCATCGGCTTTTGCTTCGGCGCGCTGCTCGAAGGCATTGCCGGATTCGGCACACCCGTGGCCATCACCACGTCGCTGCTGATCATGTGCGGCTTTCCCGCGATCGATGCGCTGGTGTTCACGCTGATTTTTGACACCACACCGGTGGCCTTCGGCGCTCTCGGCACCCCCGTCACCGTATTGGGGGCCATGACCGGGCTGCCGACCCCGGCGTTGGCTGCCATGATCGGCCGTCAGCTACCCTTCATTGCCGCCTTCCTGCCCTTCTACGTCATGGCCCTGTATGGCGGACGGCGCTCGCTGCGCGCACTGTGGCCGGTGCTGCTGGTGGCCGGCGGCACCTTTGGCGTCCTGCAATTTGCAGCCTCCAACTATCTCGACTACACCCTCACCGATGTGTTCGCCGCGCTGGGTTCTCTCGCTGCAACCCTCTTATTCCTGCAAGTTTGGCATCCAGCCGTGGATCCCGAGTTCGCCATCGCGCCCTTAGCGAGTGATCCGTCGGGGCCGCAGTCGGGCGAGGTTCCCGCCTGGCAGGGATGGATGCCCTGGGTCATCGTCACGGCTACCGTGATCGTATGGACCTACGCGAAAATTTCCGTTATCGGACAGAAGGCCATTCATTGGCCGGGGTTGGATAACGCGGTCTCCATCACCCTGTATAAAGACAAGGCATACGCCGCAGTTTGGAGCTTCCAGCCGCTCGGCACCGGCACCGCCATTTTGGTGGCAGCCATCATCACCGCATTATTGGTGGGCATTTCGCCCGCCGAGTTTTTTCGCTGCGCCGTGCGCACCATCCAACAGATCTGGCAGGCCGTTGTCACCGTCATGCTGATCGTCGCCCTCGCCTATGTGATGAATTACTCCGGCCTGGCGTACACCTTGGGATTGGCGGTCGCCTCGACCGGACATTGGTTCGTGCTGTTTTCGCCATTCTTAGGATGGATTGCCGTGTTTCTATCCGGCAGCGACACCTCCGGCAACGCGCTGTTTGGCAATCTGCAAGTAGTCGCAGCACGGCAACTGCACTTGAACCCCCTGCTGTTTGCCGCCACCAATTCATCCGGCGGTGTCCTCGGCAAGATGATTTCGCCGCAGAATATTTCCACCGGTGTGTGCGTGACCGAGCTCAAGGGCAAGGAAGGAGTGGTGCTGGCGCGCACCTTCATTCACAGCGTGGTGCTGACCTTGGTGCTGGTCGTGATCGTCATTATCCAGCAATATCTGCTGCCTGGAATGATTCCGAGCTTCACCGCGGCGCAGTGAGCGCCGGCGAACCAAGCCGTAGTTTAACCAGGCTGCAGGGGTTACTCGAAAAGGCCGGCGGCCCGCAATGATCTCTCGATTCCCATCGGCTTGGGTGCGTTAGATCCCGACGTACCACGCCCACCCGTTCTGTAACGAGCCGATTTTTCCAAGGTCGTCAAACTCGTCCTTCACCACGATACGATCGAGAAATTTGACGCTCTTGTAGCCGAGTTGAGTTTCGACCCGTAGACGAAGTGGTGCGCCGTGCGCAAGCGGTAGGTCGCGGCCATTCATTCCGTAGGCGAGGATCGTCTGCGGATGCAGCGCGTCCAGCATGTCGATGCCCTCGGCGATGTCATCATAGGCATAGAAATTCACAAAACGCGCCGAGGGAAGAATGCCGGCCGCCTCAAGCACGGCACGCAGCGGTACGCCGGTCCATTGGGCAATCGCAGACCAGCCTTCCTCGCAGGTATGCTTCGTGATCTGGGTCCGCGAGCGAAATGACTTCAGGTCCGCGAGTGAAAAGCTCTGGGGTCTTGATACCCGGCCTTCGACACGGATGCGCCAGTCCGTAAACCCGCCCGCCCGAAGACGCTCGTAAAGTGGCCCGCGCTCGGCGTTGAAGGTACCCCCATGCGGATCGGCCGGATTCAACGTGCCGATCGCCGGGCTCGATGAGATGTCGCCATAACTGTACTCGCGGGCCAGCGAATGCGCGGGTAGCAGCGTGCGAAACGCCCGGTACGTCAATAGATCGCCCATTCTAAGCACGTTACCGTAGGTCGGCGGCAGCTCTTTGGACGAGCACCCGGTGAGCAGCAGTCCGCCAGCGGACGCGAGCCCGGTGATGATCCTGCGGCGACTCAATATTCGCTTCTCTTTACTCATATTAGTGACCTATCGTCATGGCGCGGATCTGCCGTGTGAACCCGGTCAGCACTACCATTGCAACGTGTACCACTATAAACAGCACTAGCGCGGCGAACGCAAAGAAGTGCACTGTCCGTGCGGACTGCGAGCCGCCGAATAGATCGAGCAATGCTGGGAAGGCTGCCGTTACGGCGGGTGACATCGTGAGACCCGTCAGGACAGTGAGCGGCAGTGCGACGAAGACAACGCCGCAATACGCGAGTTTCTGTAGCAGCCCGTACGGGGTCCCGCCAGTCGCCGACGGCATAGGAAGCCGCAGGTGCCTTACTACGTCGTGCCACAGAAGCTGCAGCTTAAGTTCTCCGACACTTGGGACAAGGTGGCGCCACAGATGCTTGCTGGCAAGCCCGGCGAGAAGGTAGGTGATGCCGGTGATCACTAAGAACCAGGCCGCAAGAAAATGCAGGCTTCGTGCCCATGCGTTCTCATTGAAGATGTCGTAGGTCCGCTCAGCACTCACGACCGGCTTTGCGCCTGGGATGAACGTCACCGGCGCCGCCCAGCCTCCATGCTTGTAGTTGCGGCTGATCGGCAGCTCGAAGAGCGCCGGCGTGAGGTCATTGCCGATCTGTCCCCAGTAAAGACGCGGATGCGCCATTAGGATCACGAAGCCGGAGAACGCGAGCGTGAGCACACACGCAGCGATTGTCCAGTGCGAGACCCGGACCCAGCGCGCGTGGCCCACGACCGAGTACCTGCTGGTATGCTCCCCCAAATTCACTGCCGCCATCGCGACATCCCTCCGCACCTAGAGTCCTCATTAAACCCGAGGGGTTCTCCAGAGTCCACCCCTTCCCGCGAATGAGCGCCCTAACACATTCGGCGTCGGTGGCAAGATTTTCCGTTAATTGTCAATTACCTGTGCGGAAGCGGTAAGCAGGGGGTCATTAGGCGCCCACGTCCGCACACCAGTCGGCAATTCCGCGTGTATGGTGCGGAGGAAATTTCCTCTCCCACAGTCGAATTTACGACTGCTCAAACGTCGTATCTGCATGAGCGCGAAAGACGGATGACGCTCACAACTTCGAGCATGTCACCGGTATAACAACGTCAGTCATGAAACGAGATCACGCGGAGAAATCACCATGAGGAAGGCTTTCATAGTCAACTACGCAGAGCGGACAGCCGGTTCACGACTGAGTGTTGTGCAATGGTACCGCTGATTGCTCTATGCACATGCGGTACGGTCGAACTGGAGGCGATCGGGGAGCCCATCATCAGTGTCGTTTGCCACTGCGATGACTGTCAAACAGGTGCGCGGCAGATCGAAGTACTTCCCAATGCAGCAGGCGTCAGTGAGCCCGACGGTGGGGTTGGCTATCTCGTGTACCGTAAAGATCGGGTTCAAATCCGCAAGGGTGGCGAACTCTTACGAGCCTACAAGATCCGAGAGAATTCGGCGACCAACCGAATGGTGGCGACCTGCTGTGGCGCCGCAGTGATCCTCACGTTCGACGACAGCAAACACTGGGTGGATGTATACCGTGCGAGGGTTATCGGTAATGTGCCGCCCTTACAAATGCACATCTGCACCAGGTATCGGCAATCCAGCAAGCTCGATACCACTGTACCCAGTTTCCCAGGATATCCACTCCGATTTGTGGCAAAGCTGTTAGCGGCGAGGATGGCCATGCTGCTGGGTGCATGATCGCGGGTTGCACCGTACTGAGCACGATTCGTCGGATCGGATAAGCGCACGAAGAATCCGCGCGGACTGAGGTACACAGGAGCGGTCAACAACAAAACCGCCGACACCCACGGCAAGATAAAGGCAGGCGATCAGGAATACAGGGACTGGAATCGCCTTACCGCCCATTCGCACGCTGATTCTCCCGGCAGAGGTTTTGTTCATAGGAATCTAAAGGCGCCCCGGCCTTGTAAGCTGCCATTCACCGGGCTTGCTCCGTTCAGTCTACCGTGCCGGAACTTTTTCAAGAATGACCGCTAGGGAACCCTTAGAGGAGAATGGAGTCTATCCGACGATATGGACGACCGCGAAAGCCGATCTCGACGATGCGTGGTTTTAGTCGTCACCTGTCTCCTGCACGGGGCAATTATTTTTGTTCTGATTCATGTCGAGACTGTGGACAAATCCCGCAAGACGACCGACCAGCCCCTCACTATTTTCTTGGTGAACCCACAACCCGCAATCGCTATTGCGCTGCCGAAGCAATACATGATCGAGCGCCAGTCGAGTAAAAAGCAGGAGTATCTTCCGGATTCCGAGATGCCGCTCCCCGACATCTCAGTTCCGCCAACGATTAGCCAGGCATCAAAAGACTCAGCAAACATTGATTGGACTGGAGAGGCGCAACGATCCGCAGAGGACATAGCGAGCCATACCGCGGCAGGTAGTTCGAGTTCGTCCGCTACCGCTGCCGAGTCGGCACCCTGGAATCCCTACCACAGACGATTTGACAGCACCCCCGATGGGTTGACACTGCGTATTATTGATCCGTGCTTTGCTCTCCTTCATAACTGGACTCATGATCCGTTACTCGGTACGAAAGGAGAGCTTCAACTGAACTGCAATTGGAAAAAGCCCCCGCCGAGAGGAGATCTATTCGATTCCATTCGACGGCCACCTTCCCATAAATAACGGCACCATTCCCATATAGCCCAAAAGCGCGCGAGTTTCTGGGCCCGACGGTAGGTTTCGCAATCGATTGGCCGCTCCAGCCATTTTTGACTGTTCGCAACGAAGCTGCGTCAACGTCTCCAAGGGGCACAGCGCCGGTCGTCAATCTCCCCCATCCGGCTGAGGTCGGAAAGAAGTAGCCATTTTTTAACAGCAGAACCAATCGGCGTGGCCAGCGTCGAATGTGCCTGGGGCAGGAGAACTAGTCGCGCGCCTGTGGCAAGAGTGCGAGGACGCGCGATCTAACATGAAGTCGGCTCAGCCCCAAGATTGCTCGCGTTCCTGAAGTGCACGATTTGCAGATTCATTTTTCGCAGCAGCGCCTTGTATCGCGGATCGGAATGCAGCGAATCCATCTGCCGGTCAGTCAGAATTCCGGCGAGGTTGCCATCACGCAGGTGATAAGCCTTCTCCAGCCACTCGAACGCTTTGTCCGTCTCGCCCCGCCATGCGTACGTCTCGGCGATATTGTAGGTGTTGTAGACCGTTCTGCAATAGTTCCTCTAGCGCACGCTGTGCATTGGCTGAACGACCTGCAGAATACTCGGCATGAGCGGGCCTATGCCCCTGATCGCCTCCGTGAACTGCCCAAGATCTCAGAGCAGGGTCGCGTAATCGAATTCCCCGGGCCAGTCCGTGGAATCGAGCGCTCGAGCCTTCTCGTAGTCTGCCTTTGCCCCGGCCCAGTCGTACTGCCACCATTCGCGTACTACCACGCGGGGTAATGCACGAGAATATCCTGAGCGTGACTCTCTCTCATTCGGTGCCACTTTTGGTAGCTTTAAAAACCCTGCAAGCGATACCGCTTGCAGGGCGGTGTGTCAACTAGGGGCGAACTTTAATGATGGAGGTTCCCCAATCCGCCAAAGAGGTTCGCGGCAAATTGGGAATGTACTCAGTCGCTAGCCAAACAGTGTCCCCATCTGAAGCGGCAGCCGAGTAATCACCCCATCGACCCACATTGCCGCCGCTGTAAAAGACGTAGCCGGAGAATCCGTCATCCGGCGCCGCCCCATTTGCAGCTATATGCACGGCCGAAGTGCCGTCATCGCCAAGCTTGACAAAGGCGGCGCTGGGAAAATAATCCGGGCCGACCAAGGTAAACACAAGTGCACCCCCATCTTCGCCGCCAAAGGCGAGCGACGGGTACATAACGGTCTCACTATCCACTGCGACATACCCTTGGCGAACAACCTTGCCGGACACCCGCCCGTTACTGAACTTCGGCTTGACACCGAACCATGCGATACCTGTGCGGCTTCCATCCCCAATGAGGGTATTTACGCCAGAATAGAGCACGCCATTTGCAAAGACGACCTGGTTCATTCGATCGTCATTGGTGTTGATGAACTCCAACGATTCACCGAGGGCGGTGCCGAGCGGTATCGGCCCGGGCTTTTGTTGAGCGGGATTGGGCTGGCCGTAAGTTTCGGATGGAATTACTTCAACCGTCAGCGATAGATTTGGCGATGACGTCGTCAAAGAGCGCGTGTTGCCCAAGGCCCAAACCGCAATGCGGTTATCGAGTAGCTGATATGGAGGGCTGCCGAATTGTAGAGCGCTCATGAAAAACTCGACGCCGCGATGAGAGGTATGTTCTCCATCCTCGTCGCTGGAGGCCACGGCGGGCTGTATCGAATAGCTCAGGCCGCCAAACGGTACGAGGGCTTGCGAGGCATCGAAGCTCACCAAATAAAGATGAGAAAAGTCCCCGTGCGTCGCATCTATTAACCCTTTCTTCGGAATCGCGTATACCTGGGCGCCGTTGAAAACGGTGGCACCAAATTCATTGGTTGATTGATATATTCCAAATCCGTCAAGACCCAGCAGTGGTTGATCACCGAAGCATGGGCAGCCGGCATGATTGGGTGTGCCATTGACGCCGTCATTGGTCACATCGTAAGCGAGCACCAGGAAGCCGCCGCGTGGATCGGAACTCTGGCTCACGGCAATCAAGTTGAAATTTCGGCCGCTGCCAACGGTACCCGTGTCTTGCATCAACTCCGTGACAAACCAGCGCTGGGTATCGCGGTCGTATACACATTTCGGATCACTGACGAATTGTCCCGTAATACCCGTGATACGATTGATCTCAGGCGTCAACCCCCAGAATTGGCTCAAGGCTTCCGGGCCGGTCAAGAGATTTCCTGAATTGTCGTAGACGGCGATCGCGTTATTGACCGCCTCCACTACGAAACCGCCGCCGGCGCAGAGCGCTTGATCGGGGGGCTCCAGCGAGAACTGAGTATTGGTGTAAACCCCCGTTCCAGCGACGCGCTGGTCCCGATGCGTTAAACCGTTGAAACTGAACACCGTGCTCGATGAATCGATCACATGGCTGCCCTTGGGATTGGGAATTTGCGTGGGGGGCGGAGGCAAGATAGCCGTTGTTGAATTGCTACTGGATGCGAAGGAGCTCTGAGCGATTGCGCCGTTGCGCGCCGCGATCTTGCTCGGAATGGCCAGACCGTGCCGTCGATTTAAAAAGGATGTCGCTGCCCACGCGGCGGCTGACACCGCATTGATACCGGAAGTCTCATTTTTGACGCCAACGGTCGAATCGTCGCCAGGTTGAATTTCAGGCAGCGCAACAGCGCCAGAGCTTACCGCGCCTCCATGGATGGTAGTCTGACCCAGCGTTTTGAGGTGCATCACGGTCTGTTGTAAAGCGGGGGCCGTCTGTGCGCTCGCCATTTGATATTGGCCTAGTGCCAGCACGCTACAGGCGACCACAAGCGAGCCGCCAAATGCGGACCTCTTGCGAATGAAATTAAATAGTCGAAATTTATGGATTTTCATATTCGTCCCTTCATCCTTGTTAGAGAGTGGTTTTGATCTTAGTCCGCTGTACACGTCGCGCACGGTTACGGGATTTCGCGCTAACGACTGTAGGTCAACACGAAACCCGACAACCGATTGACAGTTCAGTACGGGATCGCCTCAATTGTCCGACCGCGATAGAACATATGTCAACACGAACGCGTTCGGGCTTGCCCGATGCTTACACCGACCGCGCGTTGGTCGTCCGGTAAATCGGGCAGCTCCTCCTGTCGGAAACGGGGGTCGCGTGTTTCATTGGACATAATGGCGTGTGTGCTTCTCACGTGCATTCCTACCCTTCCATTCACCCGCCAAGAATCAACGCAGTTCCGCCGAACTGCCGACACTGCGGGCCGAATGAATCGACGCGACCTGCGCCCGCCCGGTCAACGCCTGTAAATAGTCCGCCCAGGCCCGCGTCATCTTGCGGCGCTCCGGCAGTCGCTGTGCGCGGTTGTAAACGGCGCGGACTTTGTTGCGTTCCGAGTGCGCGAGTTGCATTTCGACGAGGTCCGGATGCCAGCCCGTTTCATTTAGCGGCGTCGAGGCCAAAGTCCGGCGGCCGTGCCCGGTCATATCCTCATGGCCATAACCCAGCCCAAGGGCGGCATTCACCGCGTTGTTGCTCATGGGACGGTCGACACTTCTGAGCGACGGGAATAGATACTCGCTGCGGCGCGAGATCCACTGCAGTTCGCTCAGAATCTGGACCGCCCGGCTGGCCAGCGGCACGATATGCACGAAACCCATCTTCATGCGCTCGCCCGGTATCCGCCATTCGGCGGTGCCGAGGTCGAACTCCGACCACTGCGCGAACCGCAGTTCTCCCGGCCGCACGAAGGTCAGCGGTGCGAGTTTCAGTGCATGCGCGGTCGGCGGATGGCCGCAGTATCCCGCGATGGCGCGCAGCAAACCTGCGACCTAGGCTAGATCGGTAACCACGGCGTGATTCTTGGTTGTCGAATGGTGCCCCGGGCAGGAATCGAACCTGCGACCTAGCGCTTAGGAGGCACTCGCTCTATCCACTGAGCTACCGAGGCCGAGAACCGACCGCCGGAGATGCCTCCGGCGTTGTATTGGTGGAGGAGAAGGGGATCGAACCCTCGACCTTCGCATTGCGAACGCGACGCTCTCCCAACTGAGCTACTCCCCCGGAAAATGGCCCGGAATATTAGCAGCAAAGACGCTTCATGCCAAAGTATCGCTTAATAATGCCGAACCTACGCTAGGATGTAGCCTAAGAGGAAAAACAACATGATAAAAGCAGGCGAGCGCGCTCCGGAATTTACCCTTCCCGACGAGACGGCGATAGACCGGTCTTTGACCGAACTTTTGAGTCCCGGCGCCATAGTGTTGTACTTCTACCCTGCCGATTTCACTCCCGGCTGCACCATGCAGGCATGCAAGCTGCGTGATCTGCACGATGAAATATCGAGCGCAGGCTTGCGCGTGGTGGGTATCAGTCCGCAAAGCCCCCAGTCGCATGCCAAATTCAAAGCCAAGTACCAGCTGCCCTTCGTGCTTTTGTCCGATGAACAAAAGACGGTCATCAAGATGTACGGCGTCAACGGCCCCTTAGGTATCGGCGTGCGCCGCGCCTCTTACTTGATTGACGGCAGCCGCCGTATTCGCGACGCGGTGATGGCAGATTTCAGGATCGGACGTCATGCGGACTTCGTTCGCAAGGCCATCTTACTGCGCGCGCCGGCGAGCCAATAACGCCGAGTCGAGGGCCCCGGAGCACGCGTCGCCGCAGGCTCGGCAATCGCCGTTCTAGTAGTGCAATCGCAATAAGTTGGCGTTGCCGATTCTCGGTACCGTGACGATGTACATGGTGCCGTACTCCTCGTCGCCGATTTCCGGTATGGCGGAGTTGTGGCTCAGTGTGGCGACGATCTCCGGCACGGTGTCGCTGTGCCCAACAATGAGCACCCTGCCGCCGGCATGCTCACGCAACACGCGGTGCGCTAGCCCTTTCGGATCATCCGCAGAGACCACTGTGGCGGTAATTCCCAGCCGCTCCGCCAGCGGCGCGGCCGTGAGCTTATTGCGCAGTGCCGTCGAGACGTAGATCGCGTCCACGTGACCCAAGCTTTTGGCGTCGCCGAACATTTGCGCCAGCAACGCCGCACGCGCCTGCCCCGCCGCCGTCAACGGCGGATCGGTGGCGCTGGCGCTCAAGTCCTTCTCCGCGTGACGAATCACGACGACGGTGGTCGAACTTGCGGTTCCCCACACCCACGCCGCAAAGACTGCGCAGCTGAGACCCAACGCAGCGAACATCACGGTCAACCAGATCGGCGTCAGGAACGGCCGGCGTTGAAAGCCCACATGGTCTTTTCTCATTGGTACTATTGTACCCATGAACGAAGTCACCGTGCCGGAACTGCAAATCGTGATTCTGGCGGCCGGATTCTCCTCCCGATTGGGAAGCCCGAAGGCGCTGGCGCGGGTCCGTTCAGTCAGTTTATTGCGACGCACCCTCACTCTGGCGGCGCGCCTTGCACCCTCGCGGATAACCACCGTCCTGCCACCCGGCGCGGCACGCTACCGGATCGAGGCCCGCGGGCTGAAAGTCACTTTTTTGGAGAATTCGCGGCGCGGCGACGGCCTTTCGAGTTCGGTGCGCCTCGCCATCCAAAGGGCGCGTTACTCCGCTGCCGTGCTGCTGCTACCGGTGGATTTGGTGACCCTAAAACCACGGGACGTGGCCCGTTTAATCTCGGGCTGGCGGGCGTCGCGCCGGCGGGTGATTGCGAGACGCGTGGAGCAAAGCGGCGCGGCGCACGCCGGCGTGCCTTTAATTCTGCCGCGATGGTTGTACGCGCGGGCGCTGGCGGTGCGCGGCGACACGGGACTGCGCGGTATGGTTGCCGAACTGTCGCCGCAGCAGCGAGTGTTGCTGACTCTTCCGTCCGCTGCCTTCGATGTAGATACGCCGCAGGATTTGTATGCAGCGCGGCGTCGGCGCGCCGCCGGTGGGCCGTAAGCAGCCGGCTCTAGACCCGGGCGGTCTGCACCAGCCGATAGCCCACGGCGGTCTCGGTCAAGATATGCTTGGGCTGCGCGGGTTCGCTTTCCAGCTTCTGGCGCAGATGGCCCATATACACCCGCACATAGTGGCCGTCTTCAATGTGCGTTGGACCCCACACTTCGCGCAGGATTTGACGATGCGTCAGCACTTTGCCGCAATTGGCGATCAATAGGGTCAGTAGACGATATTCAATCGGAGTCAGATGCACGGCGAGACCGCCCTTTTGCACAGTACGCAAGCTCAAATCGACTTTGACATCTCCGAATTCGAACTGCGAACCCAATCCAGCGCCGCTGTCGCGGCGGCGGCGGGACGCCACGCGCACCCGCGCCAGCAGCTCGCCGACGCCGAAGGGCTTGGTCAAGTAGTCATCGGCGCCCGCGTCTAATGCGTCAATCTTGTCCTCCTCGCCGATGCGGGCCGACAGCACGATGACGGGAACATTGGACCAGCCGCGCAAGTCACGCAGGAACTCCATGCCGTCGCCGTCCGGCAGTCCCAGATCCAGAATGATCAGGTCGGGCTTACGAGTTGCGGCGTCAATCAGTCCCTGACGTAGCGAATCGGTCTCGTGCACATTCCAGCCCTCTGCCTCCAGCGCGGTCCGCACGAATCTGCGTATCTGACGCTCGTCCTCGACGAGAATGGCTACGGGCAGCGGCTCAGCCATTGGCGACCTCCGCTTCCTCTGCGGCCGCCGCAGGCGGCTGCCCGAGCGGCAGCGTGAAGGTGAACCGCGCGCCGCCCCCCGGCCGATGCGTGGCGACGATCTTGCCGTGATGCGAGTCGACGATGGCGCGGCAAATCGCCAGCCCCAAACCCACGCCCGGCGTCGCCGATTCGCGCTCGCCCCGGGTAAATTTCTGGAACACCGCTTCCTCGCGTCCCACGGGAAGTCCGGGACCATCATCCGAGACGGACACGCTTAAGCTGTCACCTACGACCTGCGAGGCCAAGGTGATTTTGCTGCCGGGCGGCGTGTACTTGGAGGCATTCTCCAGCAAATTGACCAAAACTCGCTCAATCAGCAGCGCATCGAATCGCACCAGAGGCAGATCGCGGGGTATGTGCACTTCCACCGCGTGCTGTTTCAACATCCCGCGCGCTGCATCCAAAGAAGAGCCTACGACCTCTTCCAGGGGTTGCCATTGCAGACTAAGTTTGACCTCGCCGCTTTCGATGCGCGCCATGTCGAGCAGATTGCTCACCAGAGTGCTCATGCGCCGCGCTTCATCCTGCATGGCCTCGGCAGCCTCCAGCTGCGGCGGCGGCAGCGGCGGCTTGGTCAGAGTCAACGATTCAGCAAGGCCGACGAGCACCGTCAACGGCGTGCGCAGGTCATGCGACAGCGCAGCCAGCAACGAATTTCGCAGCCGCTCCGACTCCATTCGCACCAGCGCATCCTGCGCTACTTCCACGTAATGCACGCGCTCGAGCGCAATGGCAATTAACGCGGCGAAGGTGTCCAGCAGTTGTCGCTGCTCAGGTATGCGCAGCAACCGGCGATTGTGAGCCTTGAGCGCCAACACGCCGCGGGCGCGTGTCGGGGCGCGCAGCGGAATGTACAATACCTCGGTGCCGGGCAACGTGTCCGTACCGAAGCCTGCGGGCTGGCCCTTGTCGAAAGCCCACTGCGCGATGCCGATATCGACGGCGAGCGTATCGTCGCCACGCGGGGAAGTCATGGCCAACTTGCCGTCGGCGTTCGGCAGCAGCAGCGCGGCGCTTGCACGAAATGTGCGTTCGATGGATTCATCGCTGATCCTGACCACTTGATCGATTTGCACGGCACCGGAAAGATCGCGCGCAATTTCATACAGCGAGCCCGCCCGCTCCTCCCGATGCGCGGCCACCCGCGCCTGAAAGCGCAGCCCCGCGGTCAGCTGTCCGGTGATCAGCCCCACCGCCAGCATGATGCAAAAAGTCAAAAAATATTGCACATCGCTGACCGCAAAAGAGAATCGGGGCGGAACGAAAAAGAAATCGAAGGCGCACACGCTCAACACCGCGGACAGGGCCGCGGGGCCGCGGCCGAAGCGCACGGCGATCAGCACCACGGTGAGGATGTAGATGGCCACGATATTCGAGCGGTCGAAATGCGCGGCCAACGGCATCGACATCAGCGTCACCGCGACGCAGGCCAGTGCGGCCCATAGATAGCGCAAGCGCTTCATGTGGCGGCGCTCTGCGGACTCAGCGCCTGCAGGTGCGGGCCAAGTGGCCGAGTTCCTGGCGTCGCCGTTTCGCAGCACCCCGTCGGGGCGCCCGATTTCGATCAAATCGATATCCGGCGCCAGCGACGCCAGCTTCTGGCCGCTGGAGCGCTGCCACGGCCACAGGCGCCGCGCCGGATCACGGCCGATGACGAGCTTCGACAGGTTGTGACTGCGTGCGTAAGCAACCACGCTCACCGCGACATCGGCATCCGCGATCACCGCGGTGGTCGCGCCTAGCTCCTGTGCCAAGGCGAGGGTGGCGAGAATCTTCTCGCGCCGCGCCGCCGCCAGGCGCTGCAATGCAGGCGTTTCCACATAGATGGCATGCCATTCCGCATTCAACTCGCCGGCGAGCCGCGCCGCGCCCCGCACCACGCGTTCAGCGCCCGCGTCCGGACCTACACAGGTCAACAGCGAACTGGCGGTCTTCCAAACGGAGCCGATCGACTTGTCCACGCGATAGGCTTGCACGTCGCCTTCGACGCGTTCGGCGGTACGTCGTAGCGCCAATTCGCGCAGGGCCATGAGATTACCCTTGCGGAAGAAATTCTCCGCCGCCCGGTCCGCTTGCTGCGACACGTACACTTTGCCAGTACGCAGGCGCTCGAGCAGCTCGTCCGCGGGGATGTCCACCAACACTACTTCGTCGGCATCGTCGAACACCGTGTCGGGCACGGTTTCCCAAACGCGCACATTGGTGATTCCCCCAACGACATCGTTGAGGCTTTCCAAGTGCTGCACATTCAGCGTCGAAAATACATCGATGCCCGCCGCCAACAGCTCTTCGACATCCTGCCAGCGCTTCGGATGGCGCGCACCCTGCACATTGGAGTGTGCGAGCTCATCCACCAGAATCAAGGATGGGCGGCGCCGCAAGGCCGCGTCGAGATCGAACTCGCCCAAGTCCTTGCCGCGATAGGGCATGGACTTCGGCGGCAAAATAGCCATGTCGCCTATCAACGCCGCTGTTTCGACGCGGCCGTGAGTTTCGACGAAACCGATGACGACGTCACGGCCCTCGTCTTTGAGTTTGCGGGCGGCGGCCAGCATGGCGTAGGTCTTTCCCACTCCCGCGGACGAGCCAAAATAAATTCTCAGCTTGCCGCGCCGTGCATCGGCTTCCTGACGCTTGACCTTCGCCAGCAGCAAGTCAGGATCGGGACGTGTTTCGCTCGCTGTCGGCATCTGCCGCTATTGTGCGCGATCCAGAGCCAGGTTGAGCAATAAAACGTTGACCCGCGGCTCGCCGAACACCCACCACTGCGGGCCCTCCACGTGATCCAGGACAAGCTCGCGCAATTTGACCGGATCCAACTGTCTTTCTCGAGCCACGCGCGCCACCTGGTACAACGCAGCCGCCGGGCTGACATGCGGGTCGAGCCCGCTGCCCGAGGCAGTCACAAGGTCCACCGGTATGGGCAGGGCGTTCTGTGGATCGGCCTTCTTCAAGGCGTCGATTCGCCCGCGCACGGCATCGATCAGCGCGGGGTTCGTCGGCCCCAAGTTCGAGCCGCTCGACGCCGCAGCGTTGTTCGGCATGGGCGAAGTCGCGGATATGCGTCCCCAGAAATACTTCGGCTCCCGGAATGACTGGCCGACCAGTGAGGAACCGACCGCCTTGCCGTCACGCAGCACCAGACTGCCCGACACTTGATCGGCGAACGCCACACGGCCTATGCCGGTTACGGCGAGCGGATAGATGATGCCGGTGAACAGAGTCAGAAACGTGAATAGCACCAGCAAGGGTCGCAGCATTGTGTTCATCGCAGTCTCCTACACCAGCCGCAGCGCGGTGAGAGTCATATCGATTAGCTTGATGCCGGCAAACGGCACGACGATGCCGCCCACGCCATAAATCAACAGATTTCGGCGCAACAGCGCCGCGGCGCCGAGCGCACGGTATTTCACGCCCTTGAGCGCCAGCGGAATCAGCAGCACGATGATCAGCGCATTGAAAATAACGGCGGAAAGAATAGCCGAATTCGGACTTGTCAATCGCATGACATCCAACGCTGCCAACTGCGGATAGGTGGTGGCGAACGCGGCCGGAATAATGGCGAAATATTTCGCGACGTCATTGGCGATTGAAAATGTCGTGAGCGAGCCGCGCGTGATGAGCAACTGCTTGCCGACTTCCACGATCTCTATCAATTTCGTGGGATTCGAATCCAGGTCCACCATGTTGCCGGCTTCCTTGGCAGCCTGGGTGCCCGAATTCATCGCCACCGCCACATCGGCTTGTGCCAGTGCCGGCGCATCATTCGTGCCGTCGCCGGTCATTGCCACCAGACGGCCCTCGCGCTGGTATTGGCGGATCAATTTAAGCTTGGCCTCCGGCGTCGCCTCGGCAAGAAAATCATCCACCCCCGCTTCCGCCGCGATCGCCGCCGCGGTAAGCCGGTTGTCACCCGTGATCATGACGGTGCGGATACCCATACGGCGCAACTCGCCGAATCGCTCCTTGATGCCACCTTTGACGATGTCCTTGAGTTCCACTACGCCGAGCACGCGTCCGGCGTCGCTGACCACCAACGGCGTGCTCCCCTTGCGCGCCACATCGTCGACCACCCGCGACACCTGAGCTGGGAAAACGAGCCCCTGTGCCTCGATGTATTGCCGGATGGCCTCGGCAGCGCCCTTGCGCACCTCGCGGCTGCCCAAATTGACGCCGCTCATGCGCGTCTGCGCCGAGAAGGGTACGAAGGTCGCTTCCAGCTGACCTAAATTGCGCTCACGCAGATTGAATCGCTGCTTTGCCAGGACCACGATGCTGCGCCCCTCGGGAGTTTCATCCGCCAGCGAGGAGAGTTGCGCCGCATCGGCGAGTTGCTGCTCGGTGCAGCCCTCCGCGGGGAGAAAGGCGGCAGCCTGGCGGTTGCCCAAGGTGATCGTTCCGGTCTTGTCGAGCAGCAGTACGTCCACATCGCCTGCCGCCTCCACCGCACGGCCCGAGGTTGCAATGACGTTCGACGCCATCATGCGGCTCATGCCGGCAACGCCGATGGCTGAAAGTAGTCCGCCAATAGTGGTCGGGATGAGACAGACCAGCAGCGCGACCAGCACCGTGATCGTAACCGGCGAACCCAGCTTGGCGACCGACACACTGAATAGGGAGAAGGGCAGCAAGGTTGCCGTTGCCAGCAAGAACACCAGGGTCAGAGCGATCAGCAAAATCGTCAGCGCGATTTCATTCGGGGTTTTCTGGCGCTTAGCCCCCTCCACCATGGCAATCATGCGATCGATGAAAGCCTCGCCCGGATTCACCGACACGCGAACCACCAGCCAGTCCGACAGCACCCGCGTGCCACCGGTCACCGCCGAGAAATCGCCGCCCGACTCACGCACCACCGGCGCCGATTCGCCGGTGATAGCGCTTTCGTCCACCGAGGCCACACCGTCGACCACTTCGCCATCGGCCGAAATGATGTCACCGGCATCGACCAAGAAGAAGTCTCCCTTGCGCAGTTGCGGCGCAGGCGTTGCGATCCAGTCGGTGCCGTGCTTGGCGGAACCTAGTTTCTTGGCGCTCACGGAATGCTTCAGCCCGCGCAGCGAAGCGGCCTGCGCGCGACTGCGCCCTTCGGCCAGCGCTTCGGCAAAATTCGCGAACAACACCGTGAACCACAGCCAGGCGGAAATGCCGAATATGAAACCCGCCGGCGCCTCACCCTGGCCGCGCAGCGCCTGCACGAACAGAATGGACGTCAGGATGCTGCCGATATACACGACGAACATCACGGGGTTGCGCACCTGCACGGCAGGGGAGAGTTTGCGGAAAGAGTCGGCAATGGCCGGGCCCAGCAGCGCGGAATCCAAAAGCGTCAATGACTTGCGAACCATGGCGGACCTTTTAGTGAATCGCGTGAAGCTGTAGTTGCTCGATCACGGGACCGAGCGCGAGCGCCGGCACATAAGTCAGCGCTCCCACCAACACCACCGTGCCCAAGAGCAGCGCCACGAACAATGCTCCGTGGGTGGGCAAGGTGCCGGCAGTCGCTTCGATGCGCTTCTTCTTGGCAAGGGAACCGGCGATTGCGAGCACCGGAACGATAAAGGCAAATCGCCCGAACCACATGGCGACCGCCAGCAATGTATTGTAGAAAGGTGTGTTGGCCGACAGCCCGGCGAACGCGCTGCCGTTGTTGTTTGATGCCGATGACAGGGCGTACAGCACCTCGGAGAATCCATGTGCGCCGGGGTTGAATATCCCCAGCCTGCCGGCTTCCACCATTACCGCGATCGCGGTGCCGACCAGCACCAGAAACGGCGTCACGAGAATGACGATGGAAGTCATTTTCATCTCAAACGATTCGATTTTCTTGCCGATGTATTCCGGCGTGCGGCCGATCATCAGTCCCGCGACGAACACCGCCATGATGGCGAAGATCAGCATGCCGTATAGGCCGGAGCCGACGCCGCCGAATACCACCTCACCCAATTGTATGAGCCACATGGGGACCATTCCGCCCAAGGGGGTGAAGGAATCATGCATGGCATTCACGGCGCCGCAAGACGCCGCCGTGGTAATGGCCGCGAACAGCGCGGAGGCGACGATTCCGAAGCGCGACTCCTTGCCCTCCATATTTCCGCCGGCCTGCAGCGCGCTGTGCGCTTGGTCTACGCCTAAGGGTGTGAGCAGCGGATTACCCTGTCCCTCGGCCCACAAAGCAACCACCGCCATCACCACAAAAATCGCCGTCATGGCGCTGACCACGGCCCAGCCCTGGCGCGAATCGCCCACCATCCGGCCGAATGTGAAGCACAGGCCGGCAGGGATCAGAAACATCGCAATCATCTGCAAGAAATTGCTCAACGGCGTGGGGTTTTCAAACGGATGTGCAGAATTGGTATTGAAGAAGCCCCCGCCGTTAGTGCCCAGCATCTTGATGGCCTCTTGCGAGGCCACCGGACCCATGGCCAATGTCTGGGTATGTGCCGTCAGGGTCTCGGCGAGCGCATTGCCCTGCGGATCTTTGAGCGGCTGCCCCGCGGCATCGAGCTTCGGCTGTGTGTAGGCCACGCTTTCCACTGAGCTGACCTCCTGGTACGCCTGGAAATTCTGGATGACGCCCTGGCCCATGAAAATGATTGCCAAGATCAACGATAGGGGCACCAGGATGTACAGCGTACTGCGCGTGAGGTCCACCCAGAAATTGCCGATACCCTGGGCCGAACGGCGCGCAAATCCACGGATCAAGGCAAAGGCCACCGCGATGCCCGTGGCGGCGGAGAAGAAATTCTGCCCGGTGAGTGCCAGCATTTGCGTGAAGTAACTTAAAGTCGACTCGCCGGCATAGCCCTGCCAATTGGTGTTGGTCACGAAGCTCACTGCTGTATTGAATGCGGAGTCCGCCGTAACATTGGCCATGGCCTGCGGATTCATGGGCAGCCACAGCTGCAGTCGCTGCGCGAGATACACCACCACCACGCCCAGCGCATTGAACAACAGCAGCGACACCGCATAGCGCGTCCAAGGCATGTCATGCTCGGGATCGACTCCGGACAGGCGATAGACGGCTCGCTCGAACTTGCCAAGCAGACCGCCGACCGGCGCTGCATCCGCGATGCGCGCCATGTAGATACCGAGCGGGTAGCTCAGCGCGCCAAGCACGCCGAGAAACAACAGCAGGGAGAACCAGGCTTGTACCGTCATTACAAATCTTCGGCGCGGATCAAGGCGACCACCAGGTATACGAGCAGCGCCACGGCGATTCCGCCGCTCAGCACATACGCCCAGGTCATTTCTTTTTCTCCAGCGCGGCGCAACCAGCCACCAATGCCAGGGTGAGCAGCAGGAAAATCGCGAGAACTATCAGGAACAGAATATCCACCGCACCTCCCGTTGGCGGGCGCGGCATGGACCGCGCGACCACCAAAGTAGCCTTGCCGGTAGAAAAACAGGGCAAAGTTTCCGGCCCCCGCCGTAAAGGCGGTGTAAATGCCGTCTGAGGAGCGATCCTGCGGTGACGTGCCGCAGCCGGCTAGGCCGCGTCCCAGCCTGGAAAGTCGCGAAAGGCGCGCGCAGCGGCCGCGATCTTCTGCTGCGGCAAATCCAGGTGTGTAACCAGCCGCGTGCGCGGCGCGATGGTGGCCAAGATGCCGTGCTGCTCCAGGTGCGATTTTAGTCCGCGCACCTGGTCCACTGGAATCTGAACATACAGCATGTTCGTCTGCGTGGGCTCGACCTGCAACCCGATGGCGCGCAGTTCGCCGGCAAGAAATTCGGCGTTGGCATGGTCCTGCGCCAATCGCGGCACATGATGCTCCAGCGCGTAAAGACCCGCCGCCGCCAGCACTCCGGCTTGCCGCATGCCCCCGCCCAGAGCCTTGCGCCAACGCCGCGCGCGCGCGATGAATTCACGCGCACCCAACAGCATCGAGCCGGCCGGTGCGCCCAAGCCCTTGGATAGACATATCGACACCGAATCGAATCCTGCAACCACCGCAGGCTCATCGACCCTTAATTTCACGATGGCATTGAAGATGCGCGCACCGTCCAAGTGAGTCAGCAGGCCCTGCGCATGCGCGAAATCAGTGGCCTCGCGTACATAACTCATGGGCAGCACGCGGCCGCCGATGGTATTTTCCAGCGCCAACAAGCGGGTACGCGCGAAATGATCGTCATCGGGCTTGATCGCATTGGTGATGCGCAGAATCGATATTGCGCCGTCCGGTTCATTCTCCAGTGGCTGTGGCTGGATACTGCCGAGAACCGCCGCCCCACCCTGTTCGTACTTGTAAGTGTGAGCCTCCTGGCCGACCAGATATTCATCGCCGCGGCCGCAGTGCGCCATCAAGGCGGATAAATTGCTCTGCGTGCCGCTGGCAAAGAACAGCGCACTCTCAAAGCCGAAGCGCTCGGCAACCACCGCCTGCAAGCGATTCACCGTGGGATCGTCGCCATACACGTCGTCGCCCACCTCGGCCGCGGCCATGACGGCACGCATGCCCGGCGAGGGGCGCGTCACAGTGTCGCTGCGCAAATCGATATCGTACTGAGGCGCGTCCAATAGAGACTCCCGATTGGCCGAAAATCGGCAGTTTACCGATCCGCACGCGATAATTTCATCCTTTTGCCCTCAATTTCCCGATCTCCCGGCCGACTAACAGTTGGCGGGAGGTCCGCGTCGTGACGATCAGTATGCAAGCCACCACTAACCCATCATTGGTTGCGCTCTCCATGGTCGCCCTGCTATGCGTCACTCTGTTTGTTTCGGGGTGTGCGATATGGATCGGGCGGTTGCGTTCCCGGACTGCCTCCCAAGCGCGGCGTCTGCAGGAACTCAACGAACAGCTGCAGCAGCAGGCGGCCACATCGCGGGTCAGCGAAGAACGCCTGCGGCAGATCGCCGACAACATCCCGGCCATGATCGCGTATTGGGACAGCGAGGGCATATGCCGCTTCGCCAATCAGGCGCACTTCGACCGCTACGGCCTGACCCCTGAACAACTCGTCGGCATGTCGCTCGACCAGGTGTTCGGCTCCATCAAGCACTTCGACGCGCACCGTCACACACGAATCAATGCCGCGCTGCGCGGCGAACGCCAGCTGTTCGACCAAAGCAGCAAGGGCAAGGACGGCTACGTCCGGCATTGGCAATCCGAGTACCTGCCGCACCGAAACGGCGATCGAATCATGGGATTCTATGCGCTGATCGTCGACATCACGCAGCGCAAAATCGCCGAAAGCCGCTTGGCGCAGCAGGAGGCACGGTTGGCGACGACCAGCCGCATGGGTGAAATCGGCGGCTGGGAACTGGCGCGCGGCGGAGCTGGCCCCGTTTGGTCCGACATGGTTTACCGCATTCACGATTTGCCGGTGGGCGAAATGCCCTCGCTCGAGGCGGCACTCGATTTCTATCCGCCGGAGTCGCGCGCCATCGTCGCCGGCACGGTCGCGGCCGCCTTCGAACACGGCGAGCCGTTCGACATCGTGGTGCCCTTCATCACCGCCAAGGGACGCCATCGCTGGGTGCGTTCTATCGGTGAGCCGCAAATGGTGGACGGGCAATGCACGCGCCTTATCGGCGCCTTTCAGGATGTGACGGATACTCGCCAGGCCGAGGAGACGCTGCGCGCCGCCAAGGACGCGGCCGAGGCCGCCAATCGCGCCAAGAGCGAATTCCTGGCCAATATGAGCCATGAGATTCGCACGCCTCTCAACGGCGTGATCGGCATGACGGGACTGCTGCTCGACACGTCGCTCGGCGCGCAGCAACGTGAATATGCCGAAATCGTCCGCTCCAGCGGCGAGTCCCTACTGGCTTTGATCAATGACATTCTTGATTTCTCCAAAATAGAGGCGGGCCGATTGGAACTCGAGTCGATCGAATTCAACATTCAGAATCTCATCGAGGATAGCGTCGACGCCGTAGCGCTGCGCGCTGCCCAGAAGGGCCTGGAACTGCTGGTGGACATCGAGCCGGCAGTGCCGCGGCTGTTCCGCGGCGACCCGACGCGCTTGCGTCAGGTGCTGATGAATCTAATGAGCAATGCCATCAAGTTCACGGCCCACGGCGAGGTGGCGCTGGCCGTGAGCAACAGCGACGCCGGCAGCGGCAAAATGACCCTGTCATTTGCCGTCCGCGATACCGGCATTGGTATTCCCGCCGACAGGATCGGCACGCTGTTCGCTCCCTTCACGCAGGCGGATACCTCCACCACGCGCCGTTTCGGCGGTACCGGGCTGGGACTCTCGATATCGAAGCATCTCGCCGCAATGATGGGCGGCACCATCGAGGTGGAAAGCTGCGCGGGCCAAGGTTCGACATTCAAATTTGCCGTCAGCTTGCAGCAAGGCGGCACGTCCGTCACTAGCGTGGTGGCCAATCAGCTGGTGGGTCTTCGAGTGTTGATCGTAGTCGCTCATCTCGGCAACCGTCGAATGCTCGAGAGACAGCTCGCGCCGGAGGGCTGCAGTCTCACTTTTGCCTCGAGCGCCGAGCAAGGTCTGGCGCGATACCGCGAGATGCAGGCGGGCGATCACCCGCCTGCTGCGGTCATCGCGGACCTCGAACTCAGCGATCACGGCGGACCCTGGCTTGCGGCAGCCATTCGCGCCGGTGACGCGCCCCCGCCCTCTCTCATCCTGCTTACATCGTTGACGACGTCTCTTCCCGAGGCCGACATGCGCTTAGTCGACCGCGTGGTCACCAAACCCGCGAAGACCGCGGTGCTGGTGCGCACGCTGGCCGAACTGACGCGAGTGGGCGGGAGCAGTGTAGCGGCGCAGGATCTGCCTCCCATTGCTCTACCGTTCTCCGGCACGCGGATACTTCTGGCGGAGGACAATCCGGTGAATCAAAAACTGGCCACCCGTCTGCTGCAAAGACTCGGCGCCGAGGTACACGTTGCGGTCAATGGAGTTGAGGCGCTGCAGGCACTGCGCGAGGCGGATTTCGACGCCGTCCTCATGGATTGCCAAATGCCGCTGATGGACGGCTACGAAGCCACGCAGCGACTGCGCAGTCCCGCCGGGCTGGTGCGCAATCCCAATATTCCCGTCATCGCGCTGACCGCGCACGCGCTGGCGACCGATCGCGACAAATGCATGGCAGCGGGCATGAACGATTACCTGACAAAGCCGATCAATCCGACGCATCTGCGGCAGGCGTTGTGCAGGGCGCTGCCGGCGCCCGATAAGCTCGCCCTGCCGCAAATGCCGCCGCAAATCCCCGTTCAGGGCCTATGAACGGTTGGCGGGCCGGGCGGTTGAGTTGCGAATGACCAATTCGTGACCAAGTAAGTGCCGCGGGATGGGTTCGGGCCAACCTTTACGCCGAGGTTCGAATTGAATAATCATATCGGCCGCGATTCTGGCCATTTCTGCCACCGGCTGGCGCACCGTGGTCAATTCCGGCCAGATCATGCCGGCAACGGGGGCATCGTCAAAACCAGCCACCGACAGTTGGCCCGGCAGGTCGAGTCCGAATTTGCGCGCCATGGACACCACCGCCGCCGCCATGTCGTCATTGCTGGCGAAAATTGCGGTGGGCGGCGGCGTCACACGCAGCATGCGCTCGGCGCAAATCAAACCGTCGGCGAACACGAAGTTGCCGGTCTGCACCAGCTTGGCATCGACCGGAATCTGCTGCGCTTGCATTTCGTCGACGAAGCCCCGATAGCGCTGCTCGGTGGCGCCGTGCTCCGGCCGGCCCAACATGAAGCCGATGCGTCGATGTCCGAGACCCAGCAGATGCGCCGTCACTTGGCGAGCCGCCGCGTAGTCATCGATCCCGATGGAGGGAGTTGCGCTCACGTGCTGCTTCGGCGCGATCCGCACGATGGGGATCGAGGCCTCACGCAGCTTGTTCAAGACGACGGGCTGGTCGCTTAACGGCGGCAGCAAAATCACCCCTTCCAGTCGCAGCTGCCCGAGCAGCGTATCCATCTGCTTGTCGATCAGGGGACTCTCCACATCCCAGGGCTCAACCATCAAGTGCATGCTGGACTCGCGACAGCGCGCCACCGCTCCGGCTTGAAATTCGCTCAAATAGTCGCCGGCCCGTTCACAGAACAGTCCGATTAGGAAAGACCGGTTGCTGGCAAGGCCGCGCGCGTTGAGGTTGGGCCGGTAATTGAGCTGCTCAATGGCTTCGAGAATGCGCGCGCGGGTATCGGTGCGAACGCGAGGTTCATTGTTGATGACCCGCGATACCGTCTTGGGCGAGACCTTGGCGAGGTCCGCCACTTCTTGAATGGTGACCGATGCAGGAGTTAAGTTGATGGCCAAGCGGATGAACCTCGAAAGTGTGCGCCTATAGTAGCGGCTCGCGCGGTCGACGCACTCCAATTCCAGGGAGAAAGTTCAGGGGCAAGGAAGACGCTGCGCCTCGCCGCCTCGCGCCAGACTAAGCTGCGCGATGGTCAAATCGAGCCGGCCCGAGGTTTCGATGACTAACGGCGCTACCACGGCCGTGAGATCCGCTCCCACGCCAATAAAGCAGGACAGCGGTACGGAGAGCTGTTGCCACGCTCCGACACGCGAGTCCTTGAGCACTCGAGTCACATCCAGCGTCGCACCCGACCGCGTGCCGCAAGACGATTCGATGCATTGCAGCCCGAGGGTGACAGCGCCCGCCGGTGCCCGGTCAATGCGATAGCGAACATCCAGAGTCGCACCCTGTGCGGCCGTCAGGCGCAGGTCGCTGGCACGGCCGGAGACCCTGAAAATGCCGCTTCGCGCTCCGCTCCACAGCGCCCTGGCGCCCTCGGGAGTCGCGGTGACGACCACGGCACCATGCGGGCTCGACTGCCGCGATGTCGTGAGGTGAACCTCTGCGCCGCCGTCCGCGACGAAAATCGACCATGGCGCGGTGACGTGCCCCTCGTGGAACAGGCTGCCCGGCGCTGCCACCCACTGCGGCGGTATGCGCGGCTCTTCCGAGAGCCGGGGCGATTCGGTGCTGTCGCCATAGGTAAGTCCAAATCCCCGCGCAAACACAGCGCCGGAGACCTTGCCGGCCGTGTCGAAGGTCACTGGCATAGCAGTAGCGGGCCACGAAAACGCCAGGCGACCCGTGAAATCGTAGCCTTCCGCCTTGGTCGAACGGAACAGCAGATCGGCGACTCCCTGGCCTTCGCTGCCCGGCAGCCATGCGGCTACGAAGGCGTCCGCGGCATTGATCTCACGATTCACCCACAGCGGCCGTCCCGATAAGAACACTGCGACGGTAGGCACCCCCGCCTTCGCCAAGCGCCGCAGCAGTTCCAGGTCATGCGGGTCGCTTGCGCCATAGTCGAGATTTTCCCGATCGCCCTCGAATTCCGCGTACGGACCTTCACCGAAAACTACGATGGCCGCATCCGGCTTGTCGACAAATCGGCCATCCTTGGACAGAGCAACCGAGCCGCCCGCAGCGGTCACCGCCGCTTGGATGCCGGCGAAGATGGACGTGGCGCCGGGAAAATCGGCATTGTTGTTTTGATCGCCCTGCCAATCGATGGTCCAGCCTCCGGTCTGCGCGCTGATGGAGTCCGCCGCATCGCCGGCGACGAGTATTTTCGCGTGCGGATTCAAAGGCAATGTGCCGTGATCGTTCTTTAGCAACACCAGGGACTTGCGCACCGCCTCGCGCGCCAACGCTCGATGCACCGCGCTTCCGAGATGCGAGAAATCACCGCTATCGCGGTGTTTCGGGGCAGCGCGCCCGAACAATCCGGCCACGCTTTTGACCCGCAATATTCTGCGCACCGCATCATCGATGCGCGACAGCGGGATCTCGCCGGAGCGCGCCTGTGCCAGGGTATTCTTATAGAGTTCGCGCCAACTGTCCGGCGCCATCAACATGTCAACACCGGCAAGCACAGCGGCGGCGCACCGGTACTTGGTACAGCCTGGAATCTCTTCATGCGCATTCCAGTCACCGACGACAAAGCCGTCCAGGCCGAGCCGGCCCTTCAAGATCTCAGTCAGCAAATAGTGGTTGCCGTGCAGCTTCACGCCATTCCAGCTGTTATAGGAGGCCATGACGATCATCGCGCCGGCTTTGATGGCCGCGGGATATCCGGCCGCATGCACGGCACGCAGCTCCGCCTCGGAGACCAGCGTGTTGCCCTGATCTCTTCCCGCCAGCGTGCCGCCGTCACCTAGAAAGTGTTTGACCGACGAGAGTGTGTGTCCCGGCGCCATGAATTGCGGCGTGCCACGCTCGCCTTGCAGCCCGGTAACCATGGCCGCAGCGTACTCTGCGACCAAATCGGGCGATTCGGCATAGCTCTCGTAGGATCTGCCCCAACGTACATCGCGGGCCACTGCGACGGTCGGCGCGAATGTCCAGTCGATGCCGGTTGCCGCAACCTCTTCGGCAGTCGCCTCCCCGATGCGACGGACCAACTTGGGATCGTGCGCCGCGCCGAGCCCGACGTTGTGAGGAAAAATGGTCGCTCCCAGGATCTTGGCATGTCCGTGCACGGCGTCGATGCCGAACAGAACCGGGATCGCAGGGTGGGCGGCACTGGTGACAGCCAATGCAGCACGATGGAACTCGTCGGTTAAATCCAACCACGCCTGTGCAGTGGTGCGCACATTGTTGCCCGGTGCGGCACCGCCACCCGCCAGGATCGAGCCCAATTTATAGTTGTGCAGATCGGCTGGGGAGATAGAAGCAATGTCGGCCTGAATCATTTGGCCGACCTTCTCCTCCAAACTCATGCGCGAGAGCAGGTCTTGCAGCCGGGTTTCGGTGGCAGCATCCGCAGGCGCGGGCGTCGCCGCAGGCCAAAGTTCTGGATGTACACTGCCCGCAGCAGCGAGCACCGCAAACGGGGCGGCGCAGCACCAGAGTACGGCACAGGTTACGGCGGGCAGGCACAGGGCGCGACTTGATTTCATAAACACTAATGCGCCTAACTGTATGTAATTGTTATGTTAGTCACGATGACAAAGCAATTAACATTGCCCGCAGAACCTGCCCTTACTCGGCAGCTTACAGGATTAGAATAAAAAATGTCAGCGCTGTCAAATTATCCCCTGCCGCGCCATACCCAGGCGAGTGACAGGCCTCTTCCGTGCGACCACCATGCCGGGTAGTCACTCCGCCCTTGCACTGCTCGGACCGCTCGACTGGCTGGTGGTAGCCACGTACACCACGGGCCTGATCGTGTTTGGGCTGCTGCTGTCGCGGCGGCGCGTTGGACCCGCAGACTACTTCCTGGCATCGCGAGCAACGACCTGGCCGGTGATCGGCCTGGCGCTGCTCGCCTCCAACATGTCATCGACCGCATTGGTGGGATTGGCTGGCGGCGCGTACGCCATGGGCATCGCGGTTTACAACTACGAGTGGTCGGCCATCGTAGTCCTGGTGTTCTTCTGCCTGTTCCTGCTGCCCTCCATCATTCGCAGCCAGTGCTACACCATGCCGGAATTCCTCGAGCGACGTTATGATCGACGAGTCCGCCTGCACTTCGCTCTGCTCACGCTCTTTCTCAATATTTTTGTCGATTCCGCCGGAGTTTTGTACAGCGGTTCGCTGGTCTGCCAACTACTGTTTCCGGGGTGGCCGCTGTGGCTGATTGTCGCACTGTTGGCGGGCACGGCGGGCGTGTACACCACAGTGGGTGGACTGCGCGCCGTCATCTATACCGAAGCAGTCCAAGCCATCGTACTGATGGCGGGGGCGTTGATGATTTCGATCGGCGCCTTTACCCGTGCCGGCGGCTGGCGGGCCGTCATGGAGGGCGTGCCGCCGGCCGCCATTTCGCTGATTCGCCCGCTCGGCGATACCGGCGTTCCCTGGCCTGGATTGCTGCTGGGCATACCGCTGTTGGGATTCTATTATTGGTGCACCAACCAATCCATCGTACAGCGCATGTTGTCGGCCAAGAACACCGATCATGCGCGCTGGGGCGCGCTATTCGCCGGACTATTAAAGCTGCCGGTGCTGTTCCTGATCGTTCTGCCTGGAACCTGCGCGCTGCTCTTGTTCCCCAAGCTGCCGCGCGCCGACCTGGTCTATCCCAATCTGATTCTGCACTTGCTGCCCGCGGGCCTGGTGGGATTGGTGGTGGCCGGCTTCATCGCCGCCACCATGGTGTCCATCGCATCCATGCTCAATTCGGCATCGACGTTGATCACCATGGACGTGATCAAGCAATTTAATCCGCGGATGTCGGATGCGCAAGTCGTGCGAATCGGACGCATCAGCACCGCCGCCTTGTTGCTGGTCGCCGTCGCCTGGGCGCCGCAGCTGCAGTTCTTTCCGTCCCTATGGCAGTACCTGCAAGCCGTACTTGCCTATGCGGTGCCACCCATAGTCGCGCTGTTCTTGGTGGGCATGTTTTGGCGCGGTGCAAATGCGGATGGGGCAGCGGCTACCATGGTGCTGGGCTCGCTCGCCGGCCTGGCGCTGTTCATGATCAATGTGGTGTTTCACTGGACGCACTTCCACTTTCTCTATGCGGCTCCGATTCTCACGGCTCTCGATGCCGCAATTCTCATCGCCGTGAGCTTGCGCAATCCCGCACCCTGCGCGACCGCGGGCGCTGTGAGGCTATGGAAGGTTGATCTTGATGCCACCGAACGGTTGCGCCTGAAGAGCGTGTCCGTCTGGCAAGACTATCGCTATCAAGCCGCGGCATTGCTGGCGTTGACTGCCGCGGTGGTGATCGCATTTCGTTGAGAGCCGCAGGGGGGGATATGAAGAGCTGGCCCGATCGGCGAATTCTGGACTTGTTTGACATTGAGGTCCCCATCATTCAGGCGCCCATGGCTGGGGCGTCCACCGCCGAATTGGCCATGGCCGTGAGCGATGCGGGCGGCTTAGGATCCCTGCCCTGTGCGCTGCTCAGCCTCGAGCAAATGCGTGCGGCGCTCGAAATGATCGGCCCCGCCACGGCGCGGCGACTCAATCTTAATTTCTTCTGTCACCCGGCACCGGTCAAGGACTCCGTGCGCAGCTTGCAGTGGCGTGCGCAGCTCGCACCCTACTTTGTCGAACTCGGTTTGGACCCCGAAGCCGCAGCTGGCGGCGTCGGCCGGCAGCCCTTCGATGACGCTTACTGCACTCTGGTTGAGGAATACCGGCCGGCCGTGGTGAGCTTTCATTTCGGGCTGCCGTCGCAGGACTTGTTGGAGCGCGTCAAGGCTGCGGGGCCCAAGGTGATTTCGTCCGCCACCACCGTCGCCGAAGCGCGCTGGCTGGAGGATCGGGGCTGCGATGCCGTTATCGCCATGGGGTATGAGGCCGGCGGCCACCGTGGGAGCTTTCTCGCGACCGACATGTGGAGACAGCCGGGCACCTTCGCGCTGGTACCGCAGGTAGCCGACGCCGTACAAATTCCCGTCATCGCAGCAGGCGGCATTGCCGATGCGCGCGGCATCATCGCCGCCTTCGTGCTGGGCGCCGCCGCGGTGCAAATCGGCACGGCTTATTTATTCTGCCCCGAAGTGAAGTTGTCCAAGGTGTATCGCCAGGCCCTGAACGCCGCCGGCGATGAGGACACCATGCTGACCAATGTGTTCACCGGCAGGCCGGCGCGCGGCATTGCCAATCGCCTGATGCAGGAGCAGGGGCCGCATTCATTGTTCGCGCCGGCGTTTCCGTCGGCCGCCGCGGCGGTAACCCCGCTCAAAATCAAAGCGGAAGCCCTCGGCCGCGACGACTTCAGCAATCTATGGTCGGGGCAGGCCGCACGATTGGCTCGCCGCTCGGTGCCTGCGGCAGAATTGACGCGCCTACTTGCTCTGCAGGCCTTGGACAAACTGAGATCCGTCTAGGGCTCCTGCGATTTGGGCGACTCGGAAATTCCGCGGCATCCGCGGCCTTCGCCGCAAACCTGATTGACCGGGCACACCACCGGTGTGCCCTTCACGCATCCACGCGCATCGGCGCCCGCAGCACGCGGCGCGCAACGCTCGCGTCCATTGCAGGTGCGCTTATCGTCGCAATCCGCATCGCTCCTGCAGTTCAGCGCCGACTGCTCGCGATCCAAGGTCGCAAGTTCGCCTTCCCGGGAAATCACGCCCGACAGCGTGGCGTCGAGCAGACGCTCGGGCGCCGCAGTGGACGAGGGCAGCTGCACATCCGCGGCGACGATCTCGAAAACCTTGGACAGTGGGCTCGCGCCCCGGTAATACAGGCCAAACCGCACCACGTTGCGCGGATCGAGCGGCTCGCTCAGCTTCACCGGAATCACGTGAGTGGAGTCGCGCGGCCAGGAATCGCCGTGCACCAGCGGCAAGCGGCGCGCGCTCTTGCCCGCCTCATAGATACGCAGCTCCAGGGAGCTGCCCGCGGCGAGTTCATCTGCACCGGTGACAATGTGCACCTCGAGGCGCGACACAGGGCCGGCCGCGGCGCTTGCAGCACCCAACACCCATAACATTAGGATCGGCCAAACTGACGTCGGCAGGTGTAACTTCACGGCACCGCTCCCCGCAATGATTTTGCTCCGCGCATCATAGCCGATCCCCGGCGCCCGAGGGCCGTGCGCCAGTTCTCAAGGCAGAGGGCCGGAATGATTATGACTAACCTTGTAACCACGCCCGGCGCCGGATACAAATCGTCGCCGATGAGCGACCAACCGAGGTGGCGCACCCTCAATTCGTGCCAAATGGCGCCGAATCTCGGTTGCGCAGTGTGCGACGGCGGCGTGATCGCGCCCTAATCGCCCTGCTTGTAGACCGTGCCTTCTTTCATCACGAAATGCACATGCTCTAGCTCGCGGATGTCCGCGAGCGGATCGCCGTTCACGGCGATGATATCCGCCGATTTGCCGGCCGTGATGGAGCCGAACAGCTCGGAATGACCAATCAGATCCGCCGCATTCAAGGTGGCCGACTGAATGGCCTGCATGGGAGTCATGCCGTACTTCACCATGAAGGCGAACTGGCGCGCGTTGATTCCATGCGGGCATACACCCGCATCGGTGCCGAAGGACATCTTGACGCCGGCGCGAACCGCCTTGGTAAAATTGCGACGCTGCGCCGCGCCCAGCTCCGCATCGTGGCGTAGAAAGTCAGCCGGTGTGCTCGATGAGGACTGAATGCATTCCTCATCGTAAATATCCATGTCCAGATAAGTGCCGTGCTGCTTGGCGAGTGCAATGCCTTCATCGTCAATGAGCGTGGCATGCTCGATCGAGGCCACTCCGGCGCGAATCGCGTTCTTGATGCCCTCGGCCGCATGTGCATGCGCCTCGACTCGCAGACCGAAGTTGGCGGCCTCTTCGACGGCGGCGCGCAATTCCTCGGGAGTGAACTCGATGGACTTCGGATTGCTGCCATGAGTGAGCACGGCTCCCGTGGACAGGATCTTGATGTGATCGGCGCCGCGATGCGCAAGGTCGCGGATCCTCTGCCGCACTTCCCATGGACCATCGGCCACGCCAAAGCGCAAGTCCAATGGCAGCTGTATATCCGGCGGCAGGCCGGTCATCGCCCCCGCACCGCCGGTGATGGTGACATAGGCGCCCGCAACATACATGCGCGGTCCGATGATGATTCCGTGTTCAATGGCATCGCGCATCGCTACGTCATTGAATGCCCGATAGACGCCCACATCGCGCACGGTGGTAAAACCCGCGAGCAAGGTCACGCTGGCATTGGGGATGGCAAGGTAGACGGTTTCCGCCACCGACTTCTGCAGAACGTTCAACGGTTCGGCGTCGGCAAGATCGGCAAGATGCGTGTGGCAATCAATCAGTCCGGGCAGAACTGTCATCTTCGACAGATCTATTATTTTGGCGCCATCCGGGATGGTCACATTGGCGCCCACCGCCTCGATCTTCGTGCCGCGGATGACAATTATTTGGTCTGCGAGTACGCGTCCACTGCCGACGTCGATGAGTTTACCGGCGCGGATCGCCGTGACGGGCGCCGGCGCCGCGGCAATCGACGCGCCGGCGATAGCGGCCTGCCCGCCGGCGCCGACCAGCAACAGCCATGCACACCACACCGGCACAGAGAATTTTTTCTTTTGCACAAACGTCCTTGACGGTTCCGATACGGCCCATGAATCCGGATTGTCTGGATCATAGACCGCCAAACAGCATCAAAGCTACTATTTTTCGATCGTTCAAGTAGCCAGAGCGCGCGGTTCCTGCTGGGTGATGCAATGAATCCCGCCGCCGCCGCGAAACAAGTCGTGCAAATCAAGACATACCACCTGCCGCTGCGGATACGCGCGCCGCAGCGTATCGGTGGCGGCCTCGTCCTCGGCGATGCCGTAGGCCGGAGCAATGACGGCGCCGTTCGCCAGATAAAAGTTCACGTACGAACGGCAGTAAATATCCTCGCCGTCCGGCACCGCCGTACGCGGCGCCTCCACAATGGGCACCAACTCAAAGCGTCGGCCTCGTGCATCGGTTTCGGACTCCAGCACCTTGCGGTTCGCCGCCATAATGGGAAATCTCGGGTCAGCCGGATCGGCAACTGCTTCCAAAAGCACCGCGCCCGGCTTGAAGAATGCGAGATATCCATCGACGTGTCCGTCGGTCGCGTTATCCGTCAAATCGCCAGGCAGCCAAATGATCTTGCGCATGCCGAGCATGGCGCGTAACTCGGCGTCGGCCTGCGCCTTGGTCCAGCCGGGATTGCGATTGGGATTGAGCACACAGGACTCCGCGATAATCAAAGTCCCCTCGCCGTCCGAGAGAAATCCTCCGCCTTCGACGACGAGGTCTGACCGGAATACGGGCGACGCTGCCAACTGCGCGACGTGAGCACCGATGGCGGCGTCCTTGTCGAAGGGCCGGCACTTGGCGCCCCAGGCATTGAAGACAAATGCCGCAGCCGCGCGCTTGCCGGCGGCATCGAGCACAAAGGTGGGGCCCGAGTCGCGCAGCCACGAATCGTCGATGGGCGCGGCAACTACGCGAACCGTCGGCCCGCATCTCATGATCGCGTCGGGCGCGTGCTCGGGGCTGACGAGCATGGTGAGCGGTTCGAACCGCGCAATCGCCTGTGCTACCCGCGCATAGTCAGCGCGAGCCGCCTCGATGTGTCCATGCCAGATCGATTCCCGCTGCGGCCATCCCATCCAACATCCCGAGTGCGGCGCCCACTCAGCGGGCATGGAGAATCCCAAGTCGATTGGTTGCATGTTGCTTTGGCTCGTTTGTTGTTCAATCATTCGACCGGCGGTGGCTAAGGGCCTTGCCATACCCTAACGGGTCAAGTATCGCGCCGGCGCCGCAGGCGGCGCGTGATGGCGCCCTGCAACTCCTTCAGCTCCTCGATGTGCAGCAGCACCCCGCAGCCCGCGAACGCCGCCCCGCCCACAATGACTGTTCCGAGCAGGAACGCGAGTTTGGCCGGGAAGGCCTGTGTTTCCCAGTCCGACAGTAGCCAATGAGACGAGGCCGCGCACACGGCAACCAGGGCTGCCGCTGCGATCGACGCCTTTCCCAGCATCACCAACATGCGGCGCGATTCCAAACCCTTAAGGTGCCGGCGCATCAGCGCGTACAACAGCAGGAAGTTGACGGTGGCGATGCAGCCGGTGGAAAAAGCCAGGCCCCGATGCCCCCACCCCAGGCGAAAGGTGAATATCCAATTGAGGAGCAGATTGAGCGCCACCGCGAGAAAACTTACCAGCATCGGTGTCTTGCGCCGATCGAGAGCGTAGAACGCGTTTACCAGCACCTTGAGCGCGGCATAGCCGGCAAGGCCTATGGCATAGAAGCGCAAGGCACCGGCGGCCTGCGCCGCTTGATAGGCGTTGAATTTGCCATGCTGGTAAAGCACGGAAATGATCGGCTCGGCGAGCATGATAAGGCCTATCGTCGATGGAATTGTGAGTAGTAGCGCAAGGCGCATTGCACGCGCAAGCTCGGTGCGAAACGCGGCCTTCTGACCGGCCACCACCAACCGCGAGAGCAGCGGCAAAGTGACTGTGCCCAGTGCAACGCCGAATACACCCAAGGGAAGCTGCATCAGACGAAACGCGATGGAAAGCCAGAAAATGGGTCCATCGCCGAGAGTCGAGGCGAACATCGAATTGACGAGCACATTGAACTGCGTGGTGCTGGCGGCAATCACCGCCGGCCCCATCAATAGTAAAATCGCCTTCACCCCGGCATCGCGCCAGCGAAAATCCGGGCGAAAGCGGTAGCCCAATCGCGCCAGCGACGGCAATTGCACCCCCAGCTGCAGCGCCCCGCCGAGAACCGTCGCTGCCGCCAATCCCAGCAATGCTCGCGGCCCGAAGTGCGGGTCGATCCAGTAGCCTAGAGTCACGCCGCCGACAATGGATCCGATATTGAAGAAACTCGATGCCATGGCCGGCATCCCAAAGATGCTCTTGGAGTTGAGCATCCCCATCACCAGCGCAGCGAGCGACACCAGTAAAATGAAGGGAAACATGATGCGCGTCAGCTGCACCGTCAACGCCGCCTTCTCCGCACCGAAACCCGGCGCCAAGGTCGCGACCAGCTCGGTCGAAAACACCATTCCGGCAATGCACAGTGCCCCCAAGACCACGCTCGTCAGCGTCGCCACCTTGTTCGCCAGCCGCCACGCCGCAGTGTCGCCGCCGCGGGCGATGGTCTTGGTGAAGGTCGCAACAAACGCCGTCGACAATGCGCCTTCGGCGAATAGATCGCGCAGCAGGTTCGGAATACGAAACGCCGCCGTAAAGGCGTCCATGGCGGCACCGCCGCCGAACAACGCGGCAAAGATCAGCTCACGGGCGAGGCCGAGTACGCGGCTGCACATCACCGCAATGCCGATGATTCCCGCCGCCTTGGTATTCAATTTCTCGGTATGCGCATCCACAGCGACGGCGGCTTCGGGAAGGGAGGATGGATCCTTCATTTATGCGTAGCTTACCTAAGCCTGCCGGTCACGTCGTGATGAACATTGCCAGCACCGTCACCGCCATCACCGCCGTCGCAGCCCACCCTAGACTGCGTAATCTAGGCCGGATTACGAATCGTCCCATCACGTCTTTACGCGCCGCCAACAGCATCATGATTGCCATGATGGGAACCGCAATGACACCGTTAATCTCGGCGCTCCACACCAAGGCCCGAACCGGATCGAGATGCGTGAAGGTCAGCGCCACTCCGCCCACCGTGGCGACCGCAATGATGCCGTAGAACTCCAGCGCCTCGTGCACCTTCATGTCCAGTCCCGATTGCCACTCGAAACTCTCCGACACGGCATAAGCGGCCGAGCCTGCCAGCACCGGTACAGCGAGCATGCCGGTACCGATGATTCCCAAGCTGAACAATAGAAATGTCGTGTGTCCACCCAGAGGACGCAGCGCCTCGGCTGCCTGCGCTGACGTCTGAATATCGACGACGCCGGCCGCGTGCAACGTAGCCGCCGTGCTCAAGATAATGAAAAACGCAATCAAGTTCGAGAAACCCATGCCGATGTACGTATCCCAGCGAATGCGCCGCAGATGCTGACGCGCTACTTTTTCGGCATAGGGCAGCAGCGAGCTGCCGCCGTTGCGGGCGGTGACTGCACGCAGGTCTTCCATCTCTTGTGCCGCCTGCCAGAAGAACAGGTAGGGGCTGATAGTGGTGCCGAATACCGCCACGATCATCGTGATGGTGTTGTGGTCGAGGACCAGCCGTGGCATCGCCAGCTCGGCGAGCACTGCGCCCCAATCCACATGGACGGTGAAAATCACCGCGACATAGGAAAGCAGTGACAGCGTGAGCCACTTCAGATAGCGCACATAGGTCGAGTAGCGCAGAAAGACCTGCAACCCCAGGCATAGCACGCCGAATGCCACCGTATACAGATGTGCCGAGCCGCCGAGCAGCAGGCGCAGCGCCTCACCCATCGCGGCGATGTCCGCAGCAATATTGATGATATTGGCGATCAACAGCAGACCCACGATGCCGTACAGCACCGATCGCGGGAACACGGATTTCACATTCGCAGCCAGGCCCCGGCCGGTGATGCACCCGAGCCGGGCGCTCACCATTTGGATGCCGACCATCAACGGATACGTGAACAGCAAGGTCCACAGCATGCTGTAGCCGAATTGCGCCCCGGCTTGAGAATACGTGGCAATGCCGCTCGGATCGTCGTCGGCGGCGCCCGTGATGAGGCCCGGACCCAATTGCTTGACCCGTGCATCTTCAGTAATGCTTTTGAGAAGATTGATCATCGCCGCACTCCAGGAACGGGCCGGCCGCGTGAGCAGAGATGTTGGATGCGGAGGATTTCGGTGCGAAACGAAGCAGGTTCGCGCCCGCGCCTCCCGCACTTAAGCGGGACGGCGCTTCTAAGAGTTTAAAGCGTGATCAAGCCAAAGCGCGGGTGCGGGGACAGCACCGATTAACATTCATACAAACACACGCGGCCGGCCTATGTGACCTTAACTTCACAGAAGATAGGCCGGTGTCGTGAAGGTGTAAAGAAATAAATCCCTTAAGCGAGCGCCGCAGCCTTGGCCTTTGCCACTTCGGCGATGACTTCATCGGCGACTTGGCGCGGCACGGGCTCATAGTGCGAGAACTCCATCGTGTAGGAAGCGCGCCCGCTCGTCATGCCGCGCAGCTGTCCGATGTAGCCGAACATTTCCGACAGCGGCACGTTGGCGACGACGGCGATATTGGCGCCGCGCTCCAATTGATCCTGGATTGCGCCGCGCCTGCGGTTGATGTCGCCGATCACATCGCCCAGGTAATCGCCCGGCGTTACCGTCTCGACCTTCATGACCGGTTCCAGCAGGATCGGCCCGGCTTTGCGAATGGCTTCGCGGAAGCACGCTTTGGCGGCAATTTCGAACGTCAGCGCGTTGGAATCGACGTCGTGGAAGCTGCCGTCGATCAGGGTTGCGCGAAAATCCACGGTCGGATAGTGCGCGAGCACGCCGTCCTCTTTTTGAATCTTCAGGCCCTTCTCGACCGACGGCACGAATTCCCTGGGTACCGAACCGCCGACGGTCTTGTCGACGAACTCGAAGCCGGCACTGCGCTCCAGCGGTTCGAAGGTGATCCACACTTCGGCGAACTGGCCCGAACCGCCGGTCTGCTTCTTATGGATGTACTGCTCGGTCAGCTTTTTGGTGATCGTTTCGCGATAAGCGACCTGCGGCTCACCCATCAGGCCCTCCACGCCGAACTCGGTACGCATCCGATCCAGCGTCACCTCCAGATGCAACTCGCCCATGCCGCGCAGAATGGTTTGACCCGTCTCACGATCGGTTTCCAAGTGCAGTGACGGATCGGCGCGCACCATTTTTCCGAGTGCGGTGCCGAACTTCTCCTGCTCTGCCTTGACTTTCGACTTCACCGAAACGCTGATGACGGGGTCGGGGAAGCGCATGCGCTCGAGTACCACCGGGTTGGTGGAATCGCACAAGGTGTCGCCGGTTTCAGTATCCGCCAGGGAAACCAACGCAATGATGTCGCCGGCGCGGGCTTCTTCAACGGGATTGGCTTCCTTGGCAAACATTTCGACCATGCGGCCGATTTTCTCGCGCTTACCGCGGGTGGAATTCAACACCGAGGCACCTTTGGTCAAAACCCCGGAATACACGCGTATAAACGTCAAAGCGCCATAGGCGTCATTGATCACCTTGAAAGCCAATGCCGAGAAGGGCTCGTCGTCCGAGCACTTGCGCTCGCCGATGGGCTCGCCGTCGGCGTCCACTGTCTTGATGGAGGGCACGTCGGTGGGGGCCGGCATATAATCGACGACCGCGTCGAGCACCTGCTGCACACCCTTGTTCTTGTACGACGAACCACACAGCACGATGGTGAATGCCGAATGCAGCGTGCCCTTGCGCAGCGCCTTGCGCAGCACATCGCCGGAGGGAGCGGTGCCGTGCGTCAAGTAGGCTTCCATGGCCTCATCGTCCTGCTCCAGGCAGGTGTCGACCAATTCCGTACGGTATTTGGCGATGTCGCCGAGAATTTTTCGATCGCTCGGCGTGGTGATGTGCAGCTTGTCGGCCAGATCAGGAGTGATCTCCAAGGTCTGCCACTGCGCATCCTTGTCGTCCGAGTCCCACACCAGAGCCTTCATTTCGACCAGATCGATCATGCCCTTGAAATTCTCTTCCGATCCGATCGGCAGCTGTGTGGGCAAGGGGCGCGCACCCAGGCGCTTCTTGATCATGTCCACGCAACGCAGGAAATTCGCGCCGCTGCGGTCCATCTTGTTGACGTAGCAAATACGCGGCACGCCGTAGTTGTCGGCGAGGCGCCAGTTGGTCTCCGATTGCGGCTCCACGCCCGCGACTCCGTCGAACACCACTACCGCACCATCCAGCACGCGCAAGCTTCGGTTGACCTCGATGGTGAAATCAACGTGTCCCGGGGTGTCGATAAGATTGATTTTCTTATCGCGCCAGAAGGCGGACACGGCCGCGCTTTGAATCGTGATGCCGCGCTTCTGCTCTTGCTCGAGATAATCGGTGGTGGTCGACGTCTTCAGATCCTTGGTGTCGTGAATGTCGATGATGGTGTGCTTGCGTCCCGTGTAATACAGGATGCGCTCGGTCGTCGTGGTCTTGCCGGCGTCGACGTGGGCAATGATGCCGATATTGCGGATATCGGAAAGAGGTGTTGTGCGGGGCATAGCAGTTCCGTAAAAGTGTGGGGGCCTAGGTAGGCCAGCGTCAAAACCACGTATTTTGACACGCTATTACAGCACTGTCGATAATTGCTGTGAATTGCCCGACGTGGGCTACTTAATGCTGTATCCGCGGCCCTCGAGACATGCGGTCTGCGCGCGAATGTAGTCCGAACGCCTGCCGGGCGCCGGGGCGCTCGACAGCTGAGTCGGGTCAAAGCCGGTCTTATCGGCGGCCCAACGATGACACTGGTACCTGTCAGTACCCTGCTGTTCCTGGCTTTGCCCATTCTTCGGGTACGCAATTATATCGGCGGCGGCCGATGTCGGCGCCGCTCCCTGCTGCGCAAGTTCCGGAGGCGGGCTCACGGTTTCGTACTGACTGACTGTGCCATTCCAACGATAGTAGGTATTGTCGGAGTAGTAATAGGGGACGCCGTCCCACCAAAGCGTCGAGTAATACACGGGCAGGCTGGCGAAATACAATCCCAAGCCCAGGCCTCCCCAACCCCAAGGACCGTAGAAGCCGTAGCCGCCGCCCCGCCAGCCATAGCCGCCTCCCCCACCGTACCCTCCGTGCCAGCCGTACCCACCACGGTACCCGGCAAAGCCGCCGTGGTAGCCGCCGAAGTGGCCGACTCCTCCCGCCACGTGACCGCCTCCCGTGCGCTGCGCGAGAGCAGGTGCACTCAGGGCCGCTGCCGCAAGGCAGCCGCAAATAAAGTGGCAAAGCGAACGCTGCGTGGAGGGGCTTTTCATGACGTCACCGGTGGTAAATCGCCGTTAAACCAATGTGGTTATTATATAAGACTTCTAGGCGTCTCAGCAGTTCCGCGCTGCAGATGCCCGCACGTCAACGGACTCGGCGAAACGCGGCATGACGCTTGACGCGTCACCAAGACTTGCGAATTCGGCCCCATTATTGTCGTCGCCGGAGCGCATCGGCGATCGCAGCCACCGGCGGTTGCTCAACCTCGCAGGCTATCGAAACGCCGCCTTCGCTGCGGCTGTTGATGACGAGTGTAGCGCCGATGGAACTCGCGCGAAAATGCATGGTGCGCATGCCGAGTCCGGCGTTGGACGAGCCCACCCTCCGCAATCCCACACCGTCATCGTTGACCGTCAAACGCAAGGCTCGTTCACACACCCATAGATCGATGTCGACGACTCGAGCGCGGGCATGCTTCAGCGCATTCTGTACGGCCTCTTGGGCGATCCGGTACAGATGGTTGCGCGCCTCCAGATCCACGGTGATCGGAGTATCCAGGCGTGCTCGAAAACGCACCACCGTGTTGCCAAAAGAGCTGCGGACCGCCAGTGCCCCGAGCGCGCCCTGCAAGCTGCCGTCGGCATCGTTCAAGGGCGAGACACCCTGCGCAATGCGGCGCGCCGCTTGAATGCAGCTCGCCGCCAGGGTGGCAAGCTGATCCAGGCTCGCGGCTATGGGCTGGCCATCGCGCTCGGCGCGGGTCGCCAAGGCCCGCGCCGACAGCGCGAGACCGGTCAGCTCCTGTCCCAGACCGTCGTGCAATTCCTGGCCGATGCGGCGCTGCTCAGTGGCGATGGCGTCGATAAGAGCACTGCCCAGCGCGCGGCGCTCGGTCACGTCGCTGGCGAAAACCAGCGCCGCCCGCCTCCCACTCAGATCAATTGCGCGGGTCCAGACTTCCACGGCCAGAATGCGCCCATCGCGCGTCTGGTGGCGCGTTTCAAAAGGCTCGGCAACCGCGCCGTGTCCGGCCGCCGGCGGCAGAACGCGTGGTCCGCCGGGCGGCGCCAGCATGCTCACGCGCCGGGCCAGGAATTCCTCCGCGCTCCAGCCGTATTGGCGTACGGCAGCCTCGTTGACCAACAAGAACTCCAGCGTATCCGGATCGTGAACCCAGAGCGGCTGCGGGCTGCCATCGAAGATTTGCGCATAGCGGCGTTCGGCGCGCAGTTGTTCCAAGCCCGCGCGGTCCCGCTCCGCCAGCAGTGACGTAATGATCAGACTAGCGCCGGTGAGGGCGGCGCTCACCGTCCAGATTGTGGCCAGACCCGCCGATTCATCGAGCCCGGCATAGACGCCACGGCCGAACGCAAAGCCCAATCCGCCCGCGGCCGAAATGAGCAGGCCGCTAAAAGCCGCGACCACCAACCCGAAGCGGATGGTGCCCACCACCACGAGCAGCAACGCAAACAGGACGACCAGTGGCCGGGCGACACCGCCTGCATCCAGGTACAGCGTGCTGACGCAGCAGCTGGCGACTGCCAGCATCCATACGGCACCCTCAGCCCAGTGGTCGCGGAACTGCCCAAGGCTCTGGCGACTGAGCGCCACCAGCATGGGCCCGACCAACAGCACACCCGCGGTCGAGTTGCTCCACCAGCGCAGCCAGCGTATCGGATTGGTCGCGCGAACGTGGTCACCGGCCAGATAAAATCCGGCCAGTCCGACGGTGGGAAGAATCATTGTGCCGATGACCGCGGCGATAATGAACAGCGGTACATCGCGCGCCCGGCCGAAACCGGCATCGAAGCCGCGCCATTCCAGAAACCATGCGGTAAACACTGCGGCAAGGGTTGCCCCAATGCCGACGCACAGCGAGGCGAGCAGCGGCTGATGCAGCCACAAGTCGATCCCGACACCCGCCGCCAGTACCGCCGGCCACATATGCCGTCCCCAACGAATGCAGGCAGCCGCCGCAATCGCCCCCGCCAACAACGGCAAAGTCGGATGCACACCGATGCTCGGCAACATAAAGCCAACGGCACCTGCCGTGAACATGGCGGCGAACGTGGCCAGCCACTTGAGAAGCGGAATTGGATGGGGAATCATCGCCGCAGCCTACGACGAACCGGCGCTTGTCGTCGATTTAATCAAGGGATTCAGTGCGCATGACTCCGTAGAATAGGGGCGATGAACCCGCCCGCCCGGACGACCCACGCTTCCGCTGCCGCCCGGCGCAACGGCTTCCTGCTCGCGACCTTCGGCTCGATCGCCTTTTCCGGCAAGGCCATCATCGTCAAGTTGGCGTATCGGTACGGAGTCGACTCGGTCACGTTGATCATGTACCGCATGCTGTTCGCACTGCCCATGTTTCTCATTCTCGCGTGGTGGGCGGGCCGAGGCAAACCGCCGCTCACCTGGCGCGACGCAAGAGCGGTGCTCGGCCTCGGCTTCTGCGGCTATTATTTGGCTAGTTTTCTTGATTTCGCCGGATTGCGTTACATCAGCGCGAGTTTGGAGAGGCTGATTCTGTACTTGAATCCGACCTTGGTGCTGGCACTCGGAATTGTCCTGTTTCGCCGCCGGGTAACGCGCAGGCAGGTGGCCGCGCTGCTCGTCAGCTATGCCGGCGTGTTGTGCGTATTCGGCAAGGAACTGACGCTGCAGGGCGCGAATGTGCCGCTGGGCGCGACCCTGGTGTTCGGCAGCGCCGTCAGCTACGCCATCTATCTGGTCTACAGCGGTGAGGAAGTAAAACGCCTGGGCGCCTTGCGCCTGACCGGGCTCGCCACCAGCGTCGCCTGCGTCATCTGCATCGTCCAATTCCTTTTGCTACGGCCGCTGAGTTCCATGACGGTACCTTCCGAAGTTTTATGGCTCTCGGTGCTGAACGCCACCGCATGCACTTTCGCCCCCGTCCTGATGGTGATGATGGCGATCGAAAAGCTGGGCGCATCGTTGACCGCGCAGACCGGCTCCATCGGCCCGGTGTCGACCATACTCTTGGCGGTCTTGCTATTGGGCGAACCGTTCACCGCCTGGGTGGCGGCGGGTACCGTGCTCGTACTCATCGGCATCTGGCTGCTTACCACGCAACCCAGCGCGCGAATTGCCTAGGCAGCCTGCTACACCAGCAACTGTGCGGCCAGCCTGTCGCTCTGTTGGTTGAAGCGTTGGTAAGCGGGGCGTTGCGAAAGCGCGCCAAGATAGCTCTGGAACACCGGCCGCGGCTCGAGGCACTTGGTCATCATGCCAAAACCCAATTGCGACCCTATGTATACATCGGCAGCGCTGCAGCGATCTCCGAGGATATAAGGACCGGGCGTCAACGCTTTTTCGACCGTATTCACCACGTCGTCGTAGCAACCATAGCCGAGTGCCATGGGCTTATCGCCGGGCGGACGCGCCAGCATGCGATCGATGAGCGCCGGCTCAATGCAGCCCTGCGCAAAGAACATCCAGCGCAGGTAGGTGCCCCGCGCAACTTCACCGATGAGCGGTGCGAGCTGCGCTGCGGGAAACTCGTCTGCGAGATAGGTGATGATGGCACCGGTTTCAGTCACGGTCGTGCCTCGATGCACGATGGTTGGAATTTTTCCCATCGGATTGACCGCGAGAAAAGCCGCCTGCTTATGCTCGCCCTTGTCGAAACTCAACAGTTCGATCCGATAGGGCGCGCCGATCTCCTCCAGCATCCAATGCACCATGCGGCCACGCGACATCGGGTTGTGATAAAAGACGATCTCATCGCTCATGCGAACTCCTCTTCCGAGACTGGACTTGATTCAGCCATTCCAAGGCCCAGCGAAATTCTAACCCGGCGGCGCTCGGAACCACAGCGCGGCGTCAGCAGGCCTTGCTTTCGTTCGGAGCCCAGATCGGCTAGCGTGTCAGTCGCAAGGCCGACTCGACACGACAAACAACACCGCAGGGATGAAATTATGAATCGTCGCAACTTTCTCCTGGTAACCAGCGTGGTCGCACTGGCGACTCCCGAGGTCTTACTGGCGAAGACCGGCGTAGCAGTGGAGGAATTGACCCTGGCGGACATTGCCGCCGCCTTCGCCGACGGGCGTTTGACGTCGCGCCGGCTGACCCAAATGTATCTGGAGCGCATCAATTCCCTTGACCGCCACGGCCCCGCGCTGGGGGCGGTGATTGAAGTCAATCCGCACGCGCTCGACATTGCCGACGAACTCGACCGCGAGCGCCAATCTCGGGGATCCCGCGGACCGTTGCACGGAGTGCCGCTTCTGATCAAGGATAATGTCGAGACGGCGGATCGCATGATGACCACCGCCGGGTCGCTGGCGCTCGACGGCTGGTATGCAGGCAAGGACGCGCCGCTAGTGGCGCGATTGCGCGCTGCCGGCGCCGTAATCCTGGGTAAGAGCAACTTGAGCGAATGGGCCAACTTTCGCTCGAGCCATTCTTCCAGTGGTTGGAGCGGTCGCGGCGGCCAGACCCGCAATCCTTACGCGCTGAACCGCACTCCCTCCGGCTCAAGCTCGGGATCGGCGGTGGCGGTATCCGCAAATCTCTGTGCCGTCGCAGTAGGCACCGAGACCGACGGCTCGATCGTAAGCCCGGCTTCGATAAACGGCATTGTCGGCTTGAAGCCCACCGTAGGTCTCGTAAGCCGCACCGGCATCGTACCGATTTCGCACAGTCAAGACACCGCAGGACCCCTTGCGCGCAGCGTACGCGATGCGGCGCTATTGCTCGGCTTGATGGCCGGCCCTGACCCAGCCGACCCCGCCGGCGCCGCCGTCGGCGATCGCTTCATCAGCGACTACTCTCGCTATCTCGACAATGACGGCTTGCGCGGCGCACGCTTGGGTATTGCTCGGCGCTTCTTCGCCGAGAACGCGCCGCTGAATGGATTTTTGGACGATTGCATCGCCACGCTCAAACGCGCCGGCGCAACCCTCGTCGACCCCGCCGATTTGCCCATGCACGGCGCAGCGGCGGCGGCAGAACAGGAAGTCCTGCTCTACGAATTCAAAACCGACCTCAACGCTTATCTTGCGCGCCTGCCGGGTCAGTTTCCGGTGCGCTCATTGGCAGACCTGATCCGCTTTAATGACACGCATGCGGCGCGCGAAATGCCGTTATTCGATCAGGAATTACTGCGTCAGGCGCAGGCCAAGGGCAGTTTAGATGAAGCTGCTTATCAGGATGCGCGCGCCACTTGCTTGACGGCCACCCGTGCGGGCGGCATTGATGCGGTGCTTTGCGAACACAGTCTCGATGCCATCGTGACACTGACCTCGGGTCCCGCCTGGCTGATTGATGCCGTGAACGGCGATTCGGATACCGGCGGGTGCTCATCTCCCGCGGCGGTTGCGGGCTACCCGCACATCACCGTGCCGGCGGGACTGTACCGCGGGCTGCCGGTCGGGCTATCGTTTTTCGGTGCCGCCTTCAGCGAAGCCAAGCTGATCAAACTGGCGTCGGGTTTCGAGCACACCGCGAACGGACGCAGAGTGCCGCAGTTTTCTCCAAGCATCTAAGTGGGCGCGCGCGGCTCGTTACTTTGACTCAGGCCCCGCAATTTCCTGCTTATAGGCCGGCGACAGAGTGCCTTTCTTTTGCGCGATGGGCAGCAAGCTGGGATAGAACTGCACGAAGGTAGTGTCCACCGCCGCGTGCGCGGCATGGCAGGAATAGCATTCGGCAGAGCGGGGAATCACCTTGGCCGGCGCGTCGTTCTCAAATTCAAAGAATGCCCACTGTTCCGCAAAGCGCGTCCGGTCTTTGACATGTACTTCGAGCCCGATCACCTTGGCGCCCTGAAAATTGCCGCTCTTGTTGATGGAACCCTTGCTCTCGGCGCTGCGAATCTCGATGATCAGCACGGTTTTGTCCGGCCAGGTGGCGGTGTCCACGAATTCCGCATAGGCCTGCGGATTGACGAATACATTGTCGAACGCATGGCCCATTGACATCGCGGGGCTGTAACTCATGTCGAAGCCGGATGTGAGATAGATCCACTCTCGGTAGCGATCCGGGCGCAGCAGCAATCCCGCGGCGGTGTATTGCGGCGCAAGCGCCGGGCTGCCCGTGGCTGCGCCGGCTGTATCAGTCGAAAGCACACCGCAGCCCATCATCAATAGCGCTGCCGTTTTCAGCGGCTTCACCTGCGCACCGGGATTTCGATATAACTGTCGTTGTGCCACTGCAGCTTGATGGGAGTTCTACCCTCCGCAATGGTTTCCTCGCTGACGTCGCCGCCCGTTCCATAGTTAAGTTCGCGATCCGGCCGCTTATTGACGCCGAGAATCATGACTAGGCGGCTGCCCGCCTGCAATCGCCGGCCGGTTATCCTTTCGCTTTTGAAATTGAGCTGCTGACGCTCACCTGCCCGCAATAAGTGCCGGGTAACCCTGTCCGGCACGTAGCTGGCACGCAATTCGTAGGTAGGATTGAACAGGTAGATGTAATCGCCGCTCGGCAGCAACTCATACAAAGTGACGTTGAGGTCCAGGTCCATTTTGTTCACGGTGAAATCGAGCCTGCCCAAGAACGAACCGTTGAACTCCGTAACCTTCGACAGCGGCTCGCTGATGAACATCAGTGCATTGTGGGTTGCCAAATTCCTGCTCGTAAAGTCCGCCGGGGCCGTCCAAGCGAAGTCTTTGCGATCGGTAAGCCTGACGGATTGGCGCAACGCTGCGGCGCGCGCCGGCTTGCGTTGCGTCAACCGATGCCGCTCACCCGCACCGCTGCCGTCCAGGTAGAACCTCATGCTCCCCTTGGCCATGCCTTCGAGCGAGGCGGCGTGCCGCCACTCATTCGCTCCCATGACTTCGTAGTTGACCCAGTCCTTGAGGGGGAAAGGCTTTGCGCCTCCCTTGAGGACGTGGTCGAACCACTGATAGCGAAACTCGCGAAGATCGATCATGGCCGCAGAATCCACCTCATAACCCTGCAGCATGGCGGAGGGACCATATTGCATGACGCTGTCGTCGTAAGGTCCGATCAGCAGCGTGTGGTCGGCGCGCGGATTGTATTTATGATGCTGCTCGAAATAGTACAAGGCGCCCGGCTCGCTGCCCGCGTAATAGCCGGTGATGGTCAGCACGGGAATGCCGATGGTTGCGAACTGCTCCCGGTAAGGAATCATGTTCTGCCAGTACCGATCATAGCTGGGATGATTCAGCCAGCGGATGAACACGGGGTTGGGTTTGCCGTGTAAGCGGCCCAAATCTCGGTAGCGCCTGCCGCTTGTGTACCACTTCTGATCCAGCGAATGCCAGGCGCTGTCGTCATTGTAGAGGGCGTCATCCGCCGGGGTGGTATTGGTAACGTACGAGGACCAGCGGTAGGCGGAGTTGTGGAAGATGCCCCCTGCCATTGGAAAATCGATGCCCGGCGCGGTCGGCGCTGACGTGGCTATGGCCTTCAGTGCGGGCGGCAGCCGTTTGGCCGCCGCCCAAGGGGTAAATCCGCTGTAACCGTCGCCATACATGCCAACCCGGCCGTCGCTCCAAGGCTGTTTCGCGATCCAGTTGATGACGGCGCGCGCATCCTCGCCATCGTGCTGATACGGAACAGTTTGCTGCGAACTGCCGTGCACGCCGCGGGCAAAGGCAACCACGCCGACGTAGCCATGCGCCGCACACTCCTTGGCGTAGTTCTGCGATTCGTAAATAGTGAACTCGAGCAAGGTGGGCAAAGGCTTGGCAGAGCCTTTCGGGCGGATCATCAGCGCCGCAATGCGCGCCTGGGGGGTCCTGATCAGGATATCCTCCTCGACGATATAGCGCCGACGGTCGTCCTCGGCGACCAACGCACTCACCAAGGGCGCAAAGCTTCGATAGGCATCGAAGTCGTTGTACTTCCAAATCAGCTCCACCGCTTCCGCTTGGGTGATGCTGTCGCGCGTTCTTTGGCCGTCGAGCGACTTTTGCAGAGCGTCGCGAAACACCGCGGGAGGCATTTCGAGCCATCCCGCCACGGCGTAGGCGTCGTGATCATTGAAGCGCGCCGCCACTTCGCGAAACGAGCGGGTGAAACCGGCAGCGAACGAGACTCGATTTTCGGCTTCCAGAGCTCTCGCGTAGGCGTACAGATCGCGGATGGCGCCGCGGCCCACCGCCCGGCCGGCGTCCAAGCGCCGCCGTCGGTCGCGCAGCGATTGCCGCGAGACGTCGGCGGCCGCGAAATCACCGGCGGCCATTTGCAGCGCCGACAAATTCGCCAGATAGCGGTCGCGATCCGGCTCCTCATAAACGGGAAGCAGGCGCTCCGCCAGGTCGCGGATGGCCGGCGCGGTCGCCACATCGCCCACCGTCGCCGGCGCATGAAATTCGAGCTGCGGCGCAGCGGCCCATGAGTGAGAAACGCCCAACAGAAAAAACAACAAACAACGCTGCCACATCTGCCGCGGTGCAACGGTGGCGGATGGTCGATTAGTGTCCCTCATAGTTGGGTTCCAGGCACCTTCACCGGCAGGCCACGCCGCCGGGTGCGAGGATCTTTGACCAAGTGCAAGACTCGGGTGAACAGCGGATGCGCCTGCCCGGGCCCGCCGATGTGAATGATGCCGGTGCGGCTGAGCTCATTGGTGAATACGTCGATGACCAGATCAAGCACGTCATCATCCAGCGAACCGAAGGTGCCGTCGATAAGCACCCACGGCGGATTTTGCAGCAGGATGCGGGCGATGGCCAGACACAGCTGTTCGTCCTGGCTCAGCTCCCGGTCCCAGCGACGCGTGATATCGAGCAGCGGCGCGAGGCGCTCGAGCGAAAGCCGGTAGAGCGCGCGCGTGGCGGCGCTGGACTCGAAGCTCTCGGCCTTCAATGGATAGGCAAGAACCTCCCGCAAGGTCCCACGCGGCATGTAGGGAGTGCCGCGCGGCAAGTAGAATATTTGCTCGCCCGTCGGACGCACGATGTGTCCGGAACCCCACGGCCAAAGTCCCGCCAATGCCCGAAACAGCTGCGTCTTCCCGGTACCCGGCGCACCTTGAATTAGCACCCGCTCGCCGGCCGTCACCAGCACTTTCCTTTCCTTGAGCATATCGGCATTCGCCGCCGAGACGATCTGCAGATCGTCGATTGAAATTGCGCCGGATTCGCCCTCGGTGTAGTCGATGCGGCTCTCAAAGCCGCTTGGCTCATGCACATCGATCAGCGCATGACGAAAATTCGCGACCCGCAGCAAGGTCGCGCGCCAATCCGCAATGGCGCTGAAATTATCAATGAACCAGCGCAACGACGACTGCGCCTGGCTGAATGCGCCGGCCGCCATCATTAATCCGCCGAACGAGACCTTGCCGTTGAAATACAGGGGGGCGGCCACCAGTATGGGCGCAACGATGGTTATCCAGCCAAAGCCCGCGGTAACCCAGGTGAGGTTGGCGTGGCCGCGGACAATGCGTTGGGTCGCTGCCAGCACGTTGCCCAAATGCAATTCGATGCGGCGCTTCTCGTCGGCCTCGCCCGCCGCCAGCGATATGTCATCCACATGCTCGTTTACGCGCACCAGCGAAAAGCGCAGATCCGCTTCGCGTGCGTAACGCTGCGCGTTTCGGCCGATGAGGCCGCGCCCCACCCAGTAGCTCAGCAGTGAGCCCGCGCTCGCATATAGCACTGCTGCCCACACCATGAAGCCGGGCACTGTGTAATCCCGATCCGCGACCCGGAATATGAAATCGTTCGAAAGCACCCACAACACGCCGGCGAAAGTTAGAAATAATATCGACGCCTGCAGCAGTCCGACGAACAGATCGGCCGACAGCTCGCAAAGCTTGCGCGCATCCTCATGTATGCGCTGGTCCGGGTTCACGCCCAGCGATCCGGCATTGGCCAGCCAAAATGCCTTGCGCGGCAACATCCAGTCGTGCAGCAACCCGAGCACCAATCCCTCGCGCAGCCTGAGTTCCAAGGTCTCCACCAGCCAGCGCTGTGCGACGTTCACCCCGAGCAGAAAACCCGCGATTAAAAAGAACACGCCGAGCTGGTACAGAAAGTCGCGTAAATCACGCCGCGACAACGCATCGTAGAAGGGTTTATTCCAGCCGTTGAGCCGTATTTGTCCATACGCCGTGGCAGCAACCACCAGCACGATGGCAGCCAACAGCAGGGTGAGGGTCTTGCCCGCGGGTGATCCAAAGATGGTGCGCAGTACCAGGCCTATTTGCCGCCGCAAGCCCAGCTGGGCAATTTCGCCCTCGGGGGAAATGCCTGAGTTTTCCGATGAGCCCTCTGTCATCGCGAGCAGCATACCACCGAAGCGCGCAGCACCGGCTTTCCTGCAGCGCCTCAGTCAGAATGCCCGCTCGAGCGAACCGGCGGCTATTCGCTGGTGCAGATCACCTCGGCGGGCGTATTCAGCAGGGTCACGGAATCCTGGTCGAAACTCGTGTTTTCGACTCCATCGACATGCACCTTGCGCAAACCGGCCGCAAGCGGCGGGCGCAGGATGATTTTGGCCGCGAGTGAGCCGCTGATCTTGAATCGCAATGTGCCATCATCCAGCCGGTGCAGCGAGTAGCTCAGCGGACCGTACAGCGTGGGCATGCTCACTACGTGCACACCGCCACCCTCAATCCATTCGGCGGCCAGTCCCGCCGCCAACACCAGGCAATGATCGGCTTCACGCTCGTAGGCAAACAGGCTGCGCACGGCCAGCACGTATTCCGCTGCAATCCAGGTATGCGGCAAATCACCGACATGCGCCGGCGCCTTGACGTCCTGCCACGCGATCTCCGGCCATTGATTCCAGGGTGGCGGTCGACGATCCGCCAGAAAGAACCGCAACAGTTCCAGGGCTGCATCGCGTCTTCCCAGCCGCACCAAGGCGCCGATGATACGGATTTCATAGGGAGTGTAGTTGCTCGATGCAACTGCGCCGCTGCGCTTACTGCGCCAGTCGGCAAGATACTTGTCGAAGGTTTGCTCGAGAGCGCGACGGTTGAGGCCTGCGGGTACATCGAGCAGGTAGAGGGCGTTGGCGGTGGCCGTCGGATCGAAATCCGCCCACTCAATGCTGCCCGGGATGAAATCAAGCTTACGCTGCGCCCGGGTCGTTTCGATCGATGCGTAAAGCGCAGCGGCAAGGCGCGCACTCAGGGCTTCCCAACGCTGTGCCGAATTCTCCTGGCCGGCAGCCCGCGCCAGGTAGGCTGCATCGCCCAAACCGCGTACCGCCCAAAAATCGTCCCAGTAGGAATGCACGGGTTGCGCAAGATAGCCCTCATGACTCACCGATATGGGCAACAGCCCGTCCGCACCGAGGAGCCCTTCGAGGCATCCCGCCGCCCGCTCGATGTGAGTCCACGATTCCTTCAGGAAAGCATCATCCGTTGTGAACCGATGATAGTCCGCAATCAGTGCCAACAATTCTCCGTGACTGTCGTGCTCCACCAGCCAATCTGCGCCCTCGCGATCGACGCAGCAGGGGACGAAGCCATCCGCGCGCTGATAGGGCGCGTACCAGCGAATGAACTCCCTGACTTCCTGCGTATGCCCCATGCGCAGCAATGCCGCACTCATCATGGCGCTGTCACGTATCCAGGAACGCGTGTAGCGCCGCGGGCCGGGCTGCAGCGCAGGACCCGCGCGGGTCACCAGAATGTGCGTCGTTGCCGTGAGCGCCGCATGCACGGCGTCGGTCAACCAGCCATTGCCGGTCCACTGACCGACGGCGAGCGTGGGTTCCCATTGGAATGCGGGCTCGCGCGCGAATTCCGCCTCGCGTTCGATTGACGGCTCGCGCGTCGAGAGTGCAGCGTCAGTCATGCAATTCACGATGTTTTCCACCGACTGCTGCGCCTGGGGCGACAATTCAAAGCCAAGCACACCGGTGGCGAAGCCGAAGGGATCATGCGTCTGCGCTCTGCCCGGCAGCGCGCCTGCCGCCAGGCCGGCGGCCATGAAGCCCTCGTCGAAGTTCAGCGCGCCAAACCCCATGAACGCACTCCCACCTGCACCGCTCTGAGGAATCAGGCGGGCGATCCCATTGACGTGCACTACCCCGTCGCGCCATGCCAAGTCGCGAATCGGACTTACGCCGCCCAAATTTCGAAAGCTCTGCCACGGCGGGGTCACTTGAAACGGTCGCAACAGCACGAATAGTCGAGCGGTCAATTGCGCAGCCGTGAGATTCTCAAACCGATAAGACACGCGCGTAGTGCCGCTGGCGGTGGCCTCTGCCCGAACGCGCAGTCGCCAATCCTGGGTCTCCCAGATCACCGATGGCACCGGCATCCAACCGCCGAGCAATTCCTGGCGTGGCGTCACATCCGTCCAGGTTATGAGTTGTCCCCTGACCAGCAGCATGGGTTCAATCGAGAACGATCCTTGGTCTACTTCGACCATCCCGTCCTCATTCATCAAGGCACAATGGATGCCGTGCGAAGTGCCGACTGGGGTCCACAGCGTTTGTTCATTGTGCAGCCAGCGAGGATGCCAGCCGCGCGCTTCACGGATGGCGATATTATTCCAGAATGCGTGAATGGAACGCGAGAACTCAAACGACTCAATGCGCAGGGTGGCGCCGCATGACGGCTCATCGAGTTCGAGACGAAGATACCGAGTCTTGATGCCAGGCAAGTACACGTAGCTACGCTTGCCGCCCGCCTGCGCGGCCGCGTGCAGCGTCTTCCAGCGTCGGCCGGAATTCGAGCCGCGCACCCGGAAGCCGCCGGCCGGCGCGTGTTCAAGCCATTCGACCCGCAAGCCACCGATGACGCGCGGCTTGATCGAATCGATGACGATCCAGGGCCGAAGGTCATCGGGCCGCGGCCTCCACCCCGCACCGAGCAATGCAGCGGACGCGGCGAAGTCCGGGAGCGCGCTCGACGCAGTGACCTGGGGCGGCTCGTTCGGGCTGCGATCCTCGATCTCGACGTCGGCAATCCACAATGTGCCGCTACCGCCCTCGCCTGCCACGATGGCCAACTCCAGCGAACCCAGCGCCTTGATATGGCCACCGCTAGACGGGCCCCAGCCAAAGTCAATGGCGCTGCTCTCGATCGTGATCTTTTTCCATCGCGCCGGCGGCCGCAATTCCTTCTGCACATGCCGCCAGACGTTCTGCCCTGTCTCGTCGACCAGCTTCAGCTCGAGGGCGTTCACCGCACCACGACCGCGCAGGCGAAACGTCACCGCGTACTCCTCGGGCATCGGCCGCCGCACTATACGCCGCGCCACCACAAAGCCGCCGCCGCCCTTGAAATCGAAGTCCATGCGCAGTGCCTGGCCACGCCCGACGGGCACGGATGACAGCTGCAACTCGGCATTACCGGAAACGATGGGTTGCCAATCGAGATTTTGCATATCGCGAATATGACACGGACCGCAGCGCATTCGATAGCTGCGGTCGCGTAGGGGGCCTGCCGTTGAGAATCCGCGAAGCCGTTCGCGCTCAGCTGCCCACGGTATTGGGATCGCGCCAAACCCGCTCGAAGGGCAGCCGCCAGGCATGCGGCGCGATGAGCTGATGGATGGAGTTCGGTCCCCACGAGCCGGGATCGTAGAAACGCACCGGCGGCGGTGCCTCCATCAGCGTGGCCGACACCTCCCAGAGTCGTTCGATGCCGTCAGCGGTGGTGAACAGCGTGTGATCGCCGCGCATGGCATCCAAGATCAATCGCTCGTAGGCCTCGAGCACATCGCCGATATGCCCGCTGTCGTGCATGGCGAACTGCATGCTGAGCTTGTCCAGTCGCATGCCCGGTCCGGGCCGCTTGCCGTAGAAGGAAAGGGACATTTTCGCAGCGTCCGCCAGATCGAAGGTAAGGTGATCCGGCCCCTGGGCACTCACGCCGGAGCCAACCGGGAACATGCTCTTGGGGGGTTCTTTGAAGGCAATGGAGATGATGCGCTGCCCCTGCGCGAGGCGCTTACCCGTGCGCAGGTAGAACGGCACGCCGGCCCAGCGCCAGTTGTCGATGAAACACCTCAGGGCAATGAAGGTCTCTGTATCTGAATCGCGGGACACACCCTCTTCGGTGCGGTAGCCGGTGTACTGCCCACGGATCACGTCCGAAGGTTTGATCGGCAGCATGCTGCGGAACACTTTGTTCTTTTCCTCGCTGATCGGGTTTGGCTCCAAGGACGTCGGTGCCTCCATCCCCATAAAGCCGAGAATCTGAAACAGGTGCGTGACCACCATGTCCCGGTAAGCGCCCGTCTGCTCGTAAAAACCCGATCGCTTGCCGAGACTCAAGGTCTCCGGCACATCGATCTGCACATGGTCGATGAAGTTGCGGTTCCAAATCGGCTCGAACAAGCCGTTGGCGAAGCGAAAGGCGAGAATGTTCTGCGCCGCTTCCTTGCCCAGGAAGTGGTCGATGCGAAAAATCCGGTCCTCCTCGAACACCTCGTGCAATTTGGCATTCAGCACCACCGCGCTCGCGAGGTCGGTGCCGAAGGGCTTTTCCATGATGATCCGCGAGCGTTCCACCAGGCCTGCCTCGCCGAGCAAGCGCACCGCGGACAGCGCGGCGTTAGGCGGCACGCTCAAATAGTGCAGCCGCAGACTCTCCCCCTTGAAGGCCCGCTCGGCTTCGATGACCGCAGCCTTGAGCGCCGCAGCGCCGGCGTTCATGGGAACGTATTGCAGGTTGGCGGCAAAGGCGGCCCAATCGGCATCGATCACCTTGCGGGTTGAGAACTCCGTCAGGGCTTCGCGGGCAATTTTGCGAAAACCCTCGGCGTCGAGATCATCGAGCGACACGCCGATGATCCGGCATCCGGGAATGAACCCCGAACTTGCCAGATGAAACAGACCAGGGAGTAGTTTGCGCCGGGCGAGGTCGCCCGTGGCGCCCACCAGCACCACAACCTGGGGAAACTGCGGACCGACGCCCGGGGGTACCTTTGCCACCATTCACATCCTTTTAGGGGTAAACCGGCGCCTAGGATTACACGTAATTTGTAACAAGCGAAGGACGCACGTTCCAGCTAGAGAGCTACCTCAGGCCTTAACGACGAGCGCGTTCCCGCTTTTGGTGCATTGCTGCGGCCGTGAAATGTGTAGACCAGCGAAAACTTCACCTGTTCTGAGTGATTCTGACCGGCAGAATGCAAGGTGTTGCAATGAAAAAAGACCGCGTCGCCGGGCGCCAGCCGCGGCGACTCGGCGGTGCGCAGAACCTCGGCGTTGTCGGTCCGGTCGGCGCGGAAAAACCGCGCTTCATCGAAGCGATCTGCCTCGAATTGCAAGCGGTGCGATTCCGGCACGAACCACAGGCCGCCATTCTCAGAATGCTCCGCGCCGAGCGCGAACCACACTGACACCAGATCCTCGTGTTCGAATGACCAATAGCGGATATCGCGGTGCCAATCCGTCAGGCTGCCGTAGCGCGGATGCTTGGTCATCAGGCAATTGTGATGCACACGCGACAGCAGCACACTTTCACCAAAATAACTCTCCAGCCACGCACGCAACTCCGGCGCTCTGCCCCACTTGGCGAATAGCGGATCCCGGCCATAGGCATCGAGTAACCGGCGCACGGTCTCGCCGCCGACCGCCCTGCGTGACGGCGGTGCGCCGGGGTAGTGCAGATCGGCTTCGAATTCGATCGGCTCAGCACGCGCGGCGAGTTGCTGTCGTGCGGCTTGATTGAGCCGCAGCAGTTCGTCACAGGCCAGCATCTGCGGCAACACCACGTATCCCCGAGCGCGCAGCGTCTCGAACTGCATGCCTTGCACGCTCGGCGTGCTCACTGCGGCGCGACCCTGCGCACACCCATGTCCCTCAAGGTATCGGCCACGGCGGCCACGGCCTGCCTTAGAGTGTCGGAACCAATGGCACCGATACAGCCGACCCGGAATGTATCCACCGCCGTCAGCTTGCCGGGGTAGAGGATGAAGCCACGATCCCGCACTCGCCGATAGAATTCGGTGAAATCATACTGCGGATCCGGCGGCGCGTGAAACGTGACGATGATGGGCGCCTGCATCGCGTCCGGCAGAAATGTCTTGAAGCCCAGGGCGCGCATTCCGCAGACTAAGGCAGCGCAGTTTTCGGTGTAGCGCGCCAGGCGCGCCGGCAATCCACCTTGCGCCTGATATTGATCGATGGCGGAGCGCAGCGCGGCGAGCACATGCGTCGGCGGCGTGAAGCGCCACTGGCCGGTCTTGTGCATGTACTGCCACTGATCAACCAGATCCATGGCAAGCGAGCGGCTGTTGCCGGAGGCGCGCTCCAGAGCCGTTCGCCGTGCGATGACGAATCCCATGCCGGGTACCCCTTCCAGGCATTTGCCGGAGGCAGCGATCAAGGCATCGAAGCGCATGGTGCGGGCATCGATGGGAATGGCAGCGTAGGAACTCATGGCGTCGACGATCAGCGCGCGACCGTGCTTGGCAGCCACGGCTGCTATCTGCGGCAGCGGATTCAAAATCCCCGTGCCGGTCTCGCAGTGCACCTGCGCGACGTGCGTAATATCGCCATCCGCAGCCAGCGCCGCGTCTATTCGCGACGGATCTGCCGGCTCTTGCTCCCCATGCGGCAGCACCACCGCTTCGCGGCCCAGATAGCCCAAGATGCGCACGATGCGCTTGCAGTAGCTGCCATTGTCCGGCACCAAAACCTTGCCGCCCTTCGGCACCAGCGTCCCGAGCGCCGCCTCGACGGCAAAAGTCCCGCTGCCCTGCAGCGGCACGCACACGTGTTCATCTTGCGCATGCACGATGGCAACGAGATCGCGGCAGACCGAAGCGGTCAACTCGTTGAACGCGCCGTCCCACGAACCCCAATCGAACAGCATGGCCGACCTGGTCTGCGCCGACGTCGTCAGGGGTCCGGGAGTCAGCAATATCGGGTCGGTCATGCAATCCTCATTCAGGGCAGCAGTGGTTTGTCGGGGAGGCGAGCGGCCGTGGCCCTGCGCCGGCCAAAGGCCGTGTCCTTGAGGCGGCTGCGTTGCAGCGCCCCTGCGCGCTCCAACACGGGATAGGCAGCGGAGCATAGGTGCGAATGGACGCGCTTCAGATCGCGCAAAATATCCAAATCCAGCGAATACGACTCGATCGATTCCGGTGTTCCCTCCCGCAGGCGCGCAAGGTAGCGCTCGGCGGCTGCGAATTCTCGCTCACGCAGAAGCGCCTTGGCGGCCACCAGTTGCCGCGCCACGTTCATATCGCCCGACATGAAGATACCCACCGCAAGCTTGAGGCTGTCGACCACCTGGCCATGGAACTCAACCAGATCGGCCTCACCTTGCTTGGAAAACGTGATGCCACGGCGGATTTTCTTGGATGCCAGGTCCATCAGATTTTTGTCGATGATGTCGCCCACATGCTCCAGATTGATGGAGAAAGAAATGATCTCCATGGCGCGATAACCGTCTCGGTCATCGAGGCTGTCGCGTGTCATGCGCGTAACGTACAGCTTCACGGCGTCGTTGAGACTGTCGATGGCGTCGTCCATACGGCTGATTTCGGCGACCAGCTTGCGGTCATTGGTTTGCAGCGCCGTCATCGCCTGACGCAGCATGGTCTCGATCAAATCGCCCATCCGCAGCACCTCGCGCGCGGCGCAGACCAGCGCGACGGCGGGAGCGCTGACGGCCGAGGGGTCGAGATACACCGGGGTGCCCGGGTCGGCGGGTTTCGGCTGATCCGGCAACCAGCGCGTGAGTCGGGTGGCGATGAAGTCGAGTGGGCCGATAAACATGAGGGCGAGCAATATATTGAACGCGGTGTGAAAGTCCGCCGCCAACCGCGCCGGATTCGGCTCGTAGCGCTGCAGGAAATCCGCAATGGGATGCAGAAATGGCAGCACCAGGGCGCAACCGGCCAGGCGCGTCACCAGATTGCCGATGGGCAGGCGCCGACTCGCCGGATTCCCAGGTTGGCCGGTCTCGATCAGTGGATTGAGAGCACTGCCGACATTCGCGCCCAGCACCAGGGCCACGACCGCCGTGGGCGACACCAGGTGGGCGGCGCCCAGCGACATCACCACCAGCACCACAGCCACGCTCGAATGTGCAGCCCAGGTGATACCCGCTGCAATCAACAGGCACAGCGCAGGCTGATCAGTAATCGCCCCCAACACCGCACGCGATACGGTCGCACTTTCCATCGTCACCAGAGCGCCGAGAAAGATGTGCAGTGCCAGCAGCATCAAGCCGATGCCGATCACCACCCGACCCAAATCACGGGTTCGGGTTCTGCCGCCGCGCTTGAATGCGATTACGCCCGTCAGCAACAACACGGGCGTTACCACGGCAATGTTGAACGACAGCATCTGCACCACCAGCGTGGTGCCTACGTTGGCGCCGAGCATGACGGCAAGGGCCGGCGCCAGATCCAGAGTACCGGCGCTGACGAATGAGGCGACCATCAAGCCGGTGGCGGTGCTGCTCTGCAAAAGTCCCGTGACGAAGGCGCCCGCCAGAAACGCGCGCAGCCTGCTTTTCAATGCCATACCGAGCAGACGCCTGAGATCCGCGCCGAAGGCGCGTACCACGCCGCTGTGGACCATGTGCAGTCCCCACAGCAGCAGCGCGACTCCGCCCATCAGGTCAAGAACGACGGTGCTGCCCATGCGCTCGCTAGCCTACGTCTGCCGTCTTTTCAGCGTCGCGCATTGATCACCAAGGCAGCGAATAGGTCTTCGTATTGCAGTAGCTTTTCATGGCCTCGAGCACGCCTTCCTTGTAGCCCAATCCCGAATCCTTGATGCCGCCGAAAGGCGTCATCTCCAGCCGATAGCCCGGCACCTCGCGCACGTTCACGCTGCCTACCTGCAGCTCCCGCACGAAGCGTGTGATCAAATCTATGCGGTTGGTGCACAACGAGGATGACAGGCCGTAGGCGGTACCGTTCGCAATACTGATGGCCTCCTCGACGGTCTTGAAGCGAATCACTGGCGAGACCGGACCGAAGGTCTCGTAGCGCACCACAGTCATATCCGGAGTGACGCGGTCGAGTACGGTGGGTGAGTACAGTGCGCCGCGACGTACATTGCCGATCAGCAGCTTGGCGCCGCCCGCCACCGCCTCGTTCACCAGCACCTCGAAACGCCGCGCCGAGGCCTCATCGATTACCGTTCCCATATCCATGGTGGGATCGAAGGGATCGCCATATTTGAGGGCGCGCGTCTTCTCCACCAACAACTCGACGAAACGGTCGGCGACGCTCTCCTGAACGAGCATGCGCTTCACCGCCGTGCAACGTTGGCCCGAGTTGCGGTAGGAGCCGCTCGCCGCCAACGACGCCGCTTCCTCGACATCCGCATCCTCGAGCACGATCAGCGGATCGTTGCCGCCGAGTTCCAATACCTGGCGCTTGTACACGGCTTTCGCAGCAATGGCCTTGCCGATCGACACGCCGCCGGTGAAGGTGACCAGGTCGACATCCGCGCTGGTCAGCAGTTCCTCGGCTATTTCGGCCGGGTCGCCCGTCACCACCGACAGCATCGGCGCCGGCAGTCCTGCCTCATACAGAATATCCGCGAGTGCGAACGCCGTCAGCGGCGTCTTCTCACTGGGCTTGAGCACCACACGATTATTGGTGGCCACCGCAGGGGCCACCTTGTGGATGACCTGGTTCAGCGGATGGTTGAAAGGGGTGATGGCGGTGATCACACCCTGCAGCGGCTCGCGCAGGGTGTAAATCTTGCGGCTCTTTCCATGCGCAGTCAGATCGCACGAGAACACCTGCGCGTCGTCGACCAGAGCTAAGTTGGCGGCAAACAGCAGCACATCGGATGCGCGGCCGACCTCGTATAGCGAGTCCTTGAGGCACAGGCCCGACTCCAGCGTGATCAGGTGTGCAAGCTCATCACGTCTGGCCGCAATGATGGCACCTGCCTTCATGAGAATCTCGTAGCGCCCGTGACGAGTCAGCGGCGAGCGGAAGTTCCGTGCAATCTGCAATGCCCGACGCACATCGAGCGCCGTGGCCTTGCTAACCGTGCCGACCAGTGCGCCGCTATAAGGGTGGCGAACCTCGATGACCCGGTCGCGAAACACCTTCTCGCCGGCAATACGCAGCGACTCTCGAATCGGCGGACGAGATGCGGCAGTAGCAGCGATGGCGGTCATCGGTCACCTACGAAGATCGGGCAGCGAGATTCAGCCCAAGGTCGAACGCGTCGAAGTTGCGCCAGCGGCGCTCGCCCGGCGGGCGGCCGAGGTGGCGGTTCACCAGCAACGGAACCTTCTGCTCCGACATGCCGCCGTGCGAGCGCAGCGGCACATCGAGCCCCGACAGATCGTGCCGGTCGCGGCTGGTACCGATGACGGTGTCGCGCGTCGCGACAACCACCAAGTCGCCAATGCGGTCGGCCGGCAACTCGAATTTCTCGGCGGCTTCGCTACGGGTAAGCACGGCTTCAATGCCGGGAAGCTGCGCAATCTGCGCGGCCGCGCGCTGCGCTTCAGCCGACGGTAGGTACACCAACGCAAAAGAACCGAGTGCGCCGTGGTGCACCACGTAGGGGTCGGTGATCGGCAAGATCACCCTGGCCGTGTCCTTGCCAAGCCATGCATCAAAGGCGTCCTGCAGATAAATCACCTTGGGCTGCCCGTCAGCGCCGTGCTTGGCGTTCATGCCGTGATCGGCCGTGAGCACGATGGTGGCATTGAGCGCATCGAGACGCGCCAGATTGCGGTCGATCATGGCGTAGAAGTCATTTGCCGGCGGCGTTCCGGGCGCGGCCTTGTGTTGTATGTAGTCGGTCGTCGACAGGTACATGATGTCCGGTCGTTCACGCTCCATCAGCTTGACGCCTGCGGCGAAAACGAACTCTGACAGTTCGGCGCTGTACACGGAGGGCAGCGGCATGCCGACGCGTTCCAGGACATTCTCGATACCATTCTCGGCCAAGGAAACTTGATCGGCCTTTTCGGAAGAGAAGCAGATGCCGCGCATGTGGTGACCCAAGAGCTTGCGCAATTTATCCTTGGCGGTGATCACCGCGACCTTGGCGCCGGCCGCGGAAAACGCCGCGAGTATGGTGCCGACCCGCAGATGACGCGGATCGTTCATCATCACCTCCTCACCCCGCTCCGGGTCAAAGAAGTAGTTGCCGCAAATGCCGTGCACCGCGGGCGGCACGCCGGTCACGATCGACAGATTGTTGGGATTGGTGAAGCTCGGCATGACGCAGTCGGCAATGAATGAGGTGCCGGCGCCGGCGAGCAGCTTGCCAAGAAAGGGTGCGACTCCCGCGGCTACCGCGGCAGTGATGTACTCGAACTCGCAGCCGTCGACGCAAACTACGACCAGCGGCGCATCCATCCAGCGATACGTTCGACCGTTGACGCTGAGGTCGGCCGGCATGCCTACTCCGCGGCCGCAGCCGCGGCGGCCTTGTGCATTCGAGCGCGGCTCGCCACCGCATGCTGGCGCAGCAAGCGCCCGGCCTTTGCCGAATCGCGCGCCCCGAACGCTTCGATCACGGCTTTATGCTCGGTGTTGGACACAGCGAAGCCGCCGCCGTCCTGCAGGCCGCGCAGGCGGAACAGCAGCAAGCCCTTAGTCAGCAGCCGGTAACTTTCTGTCAAGCGGGAATTGCCGGCAAAGTCCACTAACAGGTCATGAAATTTTAGATTCAATGCATGATAGCCCTTGACATCTTGCACGCGAACGGCGGCATCCATTTGCGCGACCACCGTTTCAAGGTCGCGAAGTTGCTCCTGGCTGGCGCGTTCGGCCACCCTTTGACCGATCAATTGATCGAGCGCCTCGCGGATGTCGTAGATTTCATCGGCTTCGGCGACGGAGATCTCGCGGACGAACACGCCGCGATTTTTCTCCGAGCGCACCAGGCGTGACTCTTCCAGGGCTCGCAGCGCCTCGCGTATCGGACCGCGGCTGGTGCCGAATCGGTTGGCCAACTCGCTTTCGTTGACGTGCTCGCCGATGGCGAGTTCGCCACGCAGGATGAGCTGTTCTATCTCGATTTGTACGAGGCCTGGGAGCGAGTTTGCCTGAACCAGTTGTAGCACTGTGGGAACGGCTGCCGCCATGCACACCTCTGGGGTTGAAGGGCTAAAATCTAGCATGATTGTAGATTGTAGACAATCTGCAATCAACAGTCACTTAACGCGTCCTCAAGCTCGATAACGGACCAACGCGTCGCCCAAGGCGTCCTTGAGCGGCCCTAGCCAGGGCTCGTAGTTGCGCCACTGGTCCAAGCCCTCGCGGAAAATCGGCTGACGCACCTGTTCGGAACTAGCCGTGCGTATGCTGCGCTCAGTGCGGTGGAACTCAAGACAGGCGGCCTCGAACGGCAGTTCGCAGAAGTCGAGGATCCTCCGCACGCTGCCCGCGAGGTCGTCAACCACATCCTCGTGGAACACGCGCATCACCCTGCCCGGCAGCACTGCCTCCCAGTGCTCCATGATCTCGAGGTAGGTGCGGTAGTAGCGGGCGATGTCATCGACGCTGTAGGCGAACTCCTGGCCACGCGCGTACAGCTGTTTGAGGTTACCGAAACAGCACGCCATCGGTTCGCGCCGCGCGTCGATGATCTTTGCATTCGGCAGCATCAGGTGGATGAGCCCGATGTGCCGGAAGTTATTCGGCATCTTGTCGATGAAGTGTGGTTTATCGGTGCGATAAATCTGCGTGTCCGCCAGATACTTCTCGCCGAGTGCCCGCAAATCCTCAGGCGGCATCGTCGACAGACATCCCGGATAGCGCGGATTGTTCAGGTCCGGGTTATAGCCCTGCAGATCGAGAACCGCCCGCGGTACGTTGGCAAGTTCCTGCGTTCCCTCCACGTGCGAGTGCGACGCAAGGATCTGCTCCAGCAGCGTTGAGCCGGCGCGCGGCATCCCGAGTATGAAGATGGGCTCGTGGCTGGGGGCGCCGTTGCCGGTGCGCTCGATGAAGAATTCGCGGGTGCAAGCCCGCTTCTGGTTCGCGGTATTCTGTTCCAGCAGCTCGGCGCGATAGCGGCTCTCAGCGCGCTTCATGGTGTTGCCGCGCTCGTAGAAACCATAGGACAGCTGGTAGGCCTTGCGGTCCTCGTAAGCCTTGCCGAGTGCGAAGCACAGGTGGTAGCGGTCGTTCAGCGCGGTTGCGGGATCAGCCTCGGCCACCTCGAGCTGTGTGAGCTCCTCGGCCGAGAACTGGTAGGTCTTCAGATTGGCCAGGCTCCAGTACGCATCGCCGAAATTCGGCCGAACTTCGATCGCCTTGCGGTACTCCTCGATCGATTCGGCGCGACGTCCGAGCGTCTTCAACGAGTGCGCGATCGACAGATGCAGGTCGGCTGCCAGGCGCGACTGGGGGTTCGTGTCGGCGAGCACCGCGGCGAAGCCGCGTATGCCGCCTTCATGGTCGCCGAGTCCCACGGCCGCCGTGGCGCGCAGAGTCCGGTAGTCGATGTTATCCCGGTCGAGCTTCAATAATCTCTCGAGTTCGGCAATCGCCTCGGCATGCTTGTGACGATCGAGCAGAACGCAGGCGTAGTCACGCCGCAACTCGATGTAATCCGGGGCCATCTGCAGTGCGGCAGCCAGCAGCACTTCAGCGTCGTCGAGCACCTCGCGCGCCACACCGATGCGCGCGAGCAGGCGCATCGCCTCGACATGATCTCCATTGCGCAGCAGGAAGGCGCGGATGAGCTTTTCGGAGGCGGCGAGGTCGCCTTCGCAAAATAGCCCCGTGGCCGTGATGACGTCGGGCGGTACCGACTTCAGTTTCGTCGCATGCGCGGCGGCAACTCGCTGGTGTGCATCGTCCCCCGCCATTTTGTAAAGCGTTTGGAGCATGCTCCAGGCGTCCGGCAGGGCAGGATTTATCTGAACGGCGCGCTCGTATGCCTTTATCGCGTGCGGGGCATCCTTGAGCGCGACGTAGCAGTGACCGCGTTCTTGGTAGAGCCGGCTTGCCCTCGGGTGATAACGCTCCATACTGGCGAGGGTGTCGAGGGCATCGGCAATGCGGCCTGTATGCCGCTGTCCGAGGGCAAGCAGGTACAGCACGTCCCGATTTTCGGGAACCCGCGAGCGTAAAGCACCGGCGGCGGCCACCGCCTCTGCGAAGCGGTGCGCCTGGACCAGCCCGCGGATTCTCTGCACCTCGAGTTCAACGCTGAGGGGTGCCGACACCGGCTGCGAGGTCACAGTCATGCCTTCATCCAAAGAATAAAATAAGGGCGGACATTACTGTCCGCCCTCGGATTGTAGCGCAACCGCTACGGGTACCAAATATCAGAACTTGAAGCCGATCTTGATCCCCAGGACGCGCGGACGCAGCGGATACTCCGACTTGATGTCCTGACCGGAAGTCGTGAACGTGCTCGCGTTCGAATTCGCAAGGTTCTGGCCGTACGCCAACAAGTCCCACGCTCCCTTCGACAGGCCAATCGATGCATCGTAAGTGTTATAAGCCGGCATGGTGTAACGCAGCCAGGTTGTGGTGGGAATGGTCACACCGTCACCCGACTGGAAACTGCTCGGCTGGTTGCTCATCTCGCCGGTATGGGTCATCCCCGCCTGGATGAACGTCTTGAAGTCATTGAACGTCCAGTCGTAGCGGGCGCGCAAGTTGTACTGCAGCTTGGGTGAGAACGCCGGGGTCGAGCCGAGCGCGCCCAGCGCATTCTGTACCGCTACGTTGTGGTCGCCAGATCTCACCTGCGTGATGCAGCTGCCCGCCGGAGTCGGATTGTTCGGCGTGATCGCCGTAACGCCTGAAGACCGGATGCACGGCGACGTGACCTGCTTTGAGTCGTTGTATGATCCATTGGCCATCAGCGTCAGGCTGTCGGTCGCCTTGAACGCCAGCTGCAATTCTCCGCCCTTGATGCGGTAGTTCGGGCCCGTCAGTCCAAAGGTCGTGTTGCCGTAGATCGGCGGGTTGTAAATCAGCGTCTGTACGTTCTCCCAGTCCATCTTGTAGGCGGAGACGTTGACCAGCAGGCGGTGCTCGAAGAATTCCGACTTGAAGCCGATTTCATTGTTGAGCAGCGAGTCCGGTGCCTCGCTCAAGGGCTTGGTGAATTGGTTGGGCTTGGTGTCGGTCGCACCCTTGACCACGCCATTCGGCAGCGGCACGCCGTTGGCGTCGACCCAGACAGGCGTCTTCCCACCTGTCAGGCGGTTGAAAGCGCCGGGACGATAGCCCTGCGAGTAAGTGTAGTAGAGCATCGCGTCAGGGGTAATGTGCCAGGTTACGTTTCCACGGCTTTTGAACCCGCTGAACGTCCCGTGGTGATTCTCGTAGTTGATCGGTGTCGCGAAGCATTTCGGGTCACCGTTCGGAACGTTGACGCATCTCCCGCCGGTGCCGTACTGCGAGCCGACTTCCTGCTCCACGTATCTGAAGTAGCGCGTGCCGCCGGTGATAGTAAGCACTTTGGGGATGATGTCGAAGTCGGCCGAGGCAAACACCGCGGTCTGTTTATAGCCGCGTTGCAGGTCTTCGCCGAAGTTCGTGGTGTCGCCGCGCGTGGTCGGGTCGATTGCCGCCTGGACCGGAGTTACGTTCCCCAGACAGAGCGGTCCGCCGGCAAGGGCAGCCACGAGATTCTCGGGCGTACAGGACGGAATGGTCTTCTGATTGAAGTTCATGTCGTCTTTGATCTGGAAATCTTCCCAGAAAGCACCGACCAGGCCGCGCAGCCGTAACTCATCCGGCGAGGACGCCCGAACCTCGTGGCTCTGGTGCGTAGTCTTGAAATAATCGTGCCACCCCATGACCGGCGAGTAGCAGGTCGCCGGACCCGCTCCGCCGAAGTTGGACCCGCCGCCGCCCGTGCACGAGTAATAGAACCCACCCGCGGTACGGGTGTAGTTAGTGTAGTCCATGTTGGCATCGACGCTGCGGGTCAGATACGAGCCCGTGTAGACGAGTTTGAAATCGTCTACCTTGCCATTGAGCGTCCAGGCCGTGGTCTGGGATTTATCCTTGTTCCAGGCCGGCTCGAAGGAAGTTTCTTGGAGAGGTCCGAGCGCGGTCAATCCCAGACCCAAGGGCATCTGCACTGGCATGCCTTCCGCGTCCAGGTATTGGTAAGTCTGCTGGATCAGCGCATCCCAGTTGTCATTGATCTTGTAAAGCGCCGCGAGGCGAAATCCCTCGTACGTCGTCGGATTCTGAGCCTTCTCTACCAACGAATAATTGTTGTAGGTATCGAGGTGCGCCGGATACGAGGAGCTATAGGCACTCGGGCCCCGGTCGACATTGGGATTGCGCGTGAATGTCGTCGGCACATTGTCGATATAGCCGCCGCGCTTGTCGATGTAGACTACCGCGCGGACCGCCAGCGTGTTGTCGATGAGCGGCAGATTGACCGTGATGTTCCCGCTGGTATTCGGATCGCCATGCGCAGTGACGCCGAAACCGCCTTCGGCGCGGCCCTCGGTGACATCGAGTTTTGGTTTGTTCGTGATGTAGCGGACCACGCCGGCCTCGGCGCCGCCGCCGAACAGGGTGCCCTGCGGGCCTTCCAACACCTCGATCCGCTCCATGTCGACCATGTAGACGTCGAGGTTGCGCCCGGGGAAGGTCAGCGACTGCTCATCGAGGTAAGTCGCGACGTTTGGGAAGGGATTGATGGATGCCGAAGACTGGCTGCCGGCAAAGCCGACAGACAAGCCACGCATGTAGATATTGCCCTGACCCGGACCGTTGGCGCTGAAAGTGACGTTCGGCAGCAACCTGATGGCATCGTCGAAGGTAGTCACGCTTAACTGGCCAAGCGTCTCGCCGGTGATCGCCTGGATCGTGATCGGCACGTTCTGAATCGACTCCGAGCGGCGCTGCGCCGTCACGGTGATTTCCTCGAGTCCCGAAGTGGCGGTCGTTTCGGCGTCCGTGGCCGCATGCAGCGCGCCTGTATACCCGCTAAGCACGGCCGATATGGCATAGGCAAGCTTCTGATTGTTGTTCAAGCATCTCTCCCTGAAGAATCAGTGGCAAAAAGATAGGAAACGCGACCCGTCCTTTAAGACTCGTCCCGCGCAAGTGATCTCAACGGCAATTGACATCCCAATACAATGTCGAGCCCTCATGCATCCCGACTTCGGCCCGCCGCGTCCCCGCTGCGTTGTTTTGTACGCAGAGCAGATTACATATTTATGACGGTTACTATGACTTAATAGTTACTTGAGATTCAAGTAGGCTTCCGCGCCGCACCGACAAGAGGAAAGCACGGGATTTACCGCGCTGCGCAAACCGAGTCGGCCTCGGTACCTGTTTTCGATTCAAGGCCCGTTCGAACATGAAGAAAATTTTAGAAATCTCCCGTTCCGTCGACGTAGTCCTGGAAACCGACGTTCTGGTGGTGGGAAGCGGACCCGGGGGTCTGGCGGCGGCACTCGCCTCAGCCCGGGCCGGTGCGCGCACCGCACTCATCGATCGCAATGGCTGTTTCGGCGGCAATATCACCCAGGTGGGAGTGGAAGGCTTTGCCTGGTACCGGCACGAGCATACCGTCGATTGCGAGGGCATCGGCATCGAGTTTGAGGAACGCGCCAAGGCCATGGGAGCGGCCATGCCCGAGCCTCAGTCCTTAAGTCACGCTCTGGACGCCGAAATGTTCAAATGGGTGGCGGATACCTTGGTGCAGGAAGCCGGAATCACACCCTTGCTGCACCGCCTCTGCGTGGCCCCCATCATGGAGAATGGAGTCATTCTGGGAGTCATCACCGAGAGCAAAGCGGGCCGCGAGGCCATACTGGCGAAGCGCGTCATCGATGCCACGGGGGACGCCGACATCGCCGCCCGGGCCGGCGCGCCCTTCCACATGTCGCCCAAGAAAGAGATGATGGCGGTATCCGTCATGTTCTCCATGAGTGGGGTCAACAAGAAGCAATTCATAGATTCAGTGAAGGCCGACCCGCAGACTTACGCCGACTGGTCCGGCAATGGCGAATGGGACTACGAGACCACCGGCAAGGAGGACCAGCTGTTCTCGCCCTTCCTGCGCAAGCCCTTCAAAAAGGCGCTCGATGCCGGCCTCATTCCCCCCTACCTGCACACCATCGCCGGCACCTGGGGCACGGTCACCGATCAGGGGGACCTGACTTATCTGAACCTGGTGCACGTGCCGGAAATCGACGGCACCGACCCGAATGATTTGACGCTAGGCGAAATGCGCGGCCGACGCGAGGCCATCTATGCCATGGAAGCCTTGCGCAAGTTCATGCCGGGTTGTGAAGGTGCGAAGCTGCGAAATTTCGGAATGACCTTGGGTATACGTGACACACGCAAAATCGACGCTCTCTACAATCTCACCGGCACGGATGTGCGTGAACAGGCGCGCTTCGACGATGCCATCGGCATTTTTCCCGAGTTCATCGACGGCTATGGAATTCTGATACTGCCGACCACCGGGCGCTACTGGCATGTGCCCTACCGCGCCTTGGTTCCCAAGGGGGTCGGCAACCTGCTGGTTGCCGGGCGCTCCATCGGCGGCGACAGGGTATCGCACGCATCGGCTCGCAATATGATGTGTTGCGCGGTGAGCGGTCAGGGTGCGGGAGTGGCGGCGGCGGTCTCCATTCAGCGGGATGAGGGATTCAATGTGTTGAACATCGCTGCGGTGCAGGCGGAGCTCGCGCGTCAGGGCGCCCGCTTCCGGTGAATTCGGCCACCGCGGCGCAGGCCGGCAGTCCTCCCGGCGGCAGTTCGCCGCTGCGCTGGTGGATACTGGCACTGGCGGCGATTGCCGTGTCGAGCAGCTATTACGAGGACGATGTGATCGGCCCGATCGCCGACCTCTTGCATCGGCAACGCGGATTCACGCAGTCGCAACTCGGCATGCTGAACGGGGTGATCAGCATTCCCAATGTAGCGCTGGCACTCATCAATGGGCTGCTGATCGACCGTTATGGACCCGCCCGCATGGCGCTGTGGTCGGCCGCAGTCGGCGTCGTCGGCGCGGCGCTCACCGCCGTGGGCAGTCCCTACGACCTCATGGTTGCCGGCCGCTTTATCTTCGGTATCAGCGAAGGCGCGATTTTTATCGCCCTGATCGCGGGATTGGCGCAGTGGTTTCCACGCAGCGGCATAGCCTTGGCCACGGCGCTGTATCTGAGTCTGGCACGGGTGGGCTCCTATGCCGTGGACACCTCGACTGCCTGGGCGTACCCGCTGTACGAACGCGGTTGGCAGGCACCCCTCTGGTTGGGCACTGGCATTTCGTTGGCGGGCTTTGCGGCGGCGGCGATTTATTACTGGCTGGACCGCCGTCACCGGCACTTCCTCGCGGCGGGTAACGGCGGCACGGACAGCGCCGAGGACACTGCCGTACTTGCTCGCGGCGCCCTACCTTCGCGCGACACCCGAGCTACGAGCGCCGCCCGGCCTGCGCGCGCGAATTGGTCACAACTGCTGACTTTCGACAGGTCCTACTGGTATATCTTGGGTCTGCACGTCCTGTACGCGGCGGTATTCTTCCCGTTTCGTACCACCTACGCCATTGAGTACTTCCAGCATGCAAAGGGTCTCTCCCTCGCCCAAGCGGGGGTGGCCAATAGCTGGGTGTTCTTCGCCGCCATTTTCGCTACCCCCTTCTTCGGCCTGCTCGCCGACCGTTTCGGCCATCGCGCGCTGATGCTGACCTTCGGCACGTTGCTCCTGCCCTTGACCTTCGTGGTGCTGGGTCTGACCCACTTAAGTCTCTGGGTAACGACCGTGATGATGGGCATCAGTTTTTCCTTGGTGCCGGCCATCATCTGGCCGGCCACGACGTTGATTGTCGAGCCGCGCCGCTTAGGTACGGCGCTGGGACTGATCACGCTGATTCAAGCGCTCGGCATGGCCGGATCCAATCTCGCCGCCGGCTGGCTCGCCGATCGGGCGGGCGCCGGCGCCCACAATCCGCTGGGCTACGAGGTCATGCTCTGGTTCTTTTTCATTCTCAGTCTCGTCGCGCTCGCCTCGGCCCTGCTGCTGTGGCGACGCGAGGCGGGCCCCAAGGGACACGGCCTGGAGGACGCTCGCAGGGAGGCTCGCCGCCAAACCGCCCCTGACCCCAAGGTCACCCCGCCCCTCTGCCACTGAGTATTCGTGGTGTGGGGGAATTTCATTGCGGCTATGCTGTCTCATGGTCCAACAAAACCAGGCGGACCCCGGCATCACGCTGCGACTGTTAGCTGAAGTATGACTCTGACTTTCAAACCCCGTGCGCGACGCGGCGTCGCCGCCCTGCACTTGTCATTGCTCACTGCGTGCGTGTCGCTACTCGCCGCTTGCGCGGTGGGCCCCAATTTCAAGAAACCCGCCGCCCCAGAGGCCGCGGGCTACACGCCCACGCCGCTCTCGACCACCGTCGCCCCCGGCAACGACTCCGCCGGCGAGGCGCAGCGCTTTGTGACGGGGAGCGATATTTCCGCAGACTGGTGGACGTTATTTCATTCCACGGCTCTGAACGAACTCATTGATCTCTCACTCGCCAACAATCACGACTTCAAGGCGGCGCAGGCCGCCCTGTCGGTCTCCAGGGAGACCGTTCTGGCGCAACGCGGCGCTTACTATCCCAGTGTCGCGGGCAGTTTTTCGGCTACCCGGCAAAGACAGTCAGGACAGATCGCTCCCACCCTGAACTCCAACGCTTTCCTCTACGATCTGTTTACGCCGCAAGTCAGCATTTCCTACGTGCCCGATGTCTTCGGCCTGAACCGCCGCACCGTCGAGTCGTTGCGGGCGCAGGAGCAGGAAGTCCGCTTCCAGATGATTGCGGTCTACACGACATTGACGGCCAACGTGGTGGTCACGGCGATTCAGTCAGCCTCCTTGCAAATGCAGATTGACGTGACCCGCCAACTCATCGACAGCAACGCCGGCAACCTTAAAATCCTGCAATACCAGTTCGATAAGGGCTACGCCAGCCGGCTGGATGTGGCCGCGCAGGAATCGCAGCTTGCGCAAATGGCGGCCACTCTGCCGCCGCTGGTCAAGCAACTGGCCCAGTTGCACGATCTTCTGGCATCGCTGACCGGCCGATTTCCCAACCAGGCACTCCCTGAAAAGTTCGATTTGGCGAGTCTGCAATTGCCGCAGGACCTGCCGGTCAGCCTGCCGTCCACGCTGGTGGCACAGCGACCCGATGTGCTCCAAGCCGAAGCCAATTTGCACGACGCCAGCGCCAAGATCGGGATAGCAAGGGCCAATCGGCTGCCGAATATTGTGTTGACCGCCAATGCCGGCAGCTCGGCTGCGGCCATGAACCAGCTGTTTACAGGCGGCACCGGATTTTGGGCACTGGGCGCAGACGTGACGGCGCCTATCTTCCAGGGTGGAACGTTATTGCACCAGGAACGCGCGGCGAAGGCGGCCTACGTGCAAGCGTTGGAGCAATATCACAGCACGGTACTGACTGCCTTCCAAAATGTCGCCGACACCTTGACGGCGCTCGAACAAGATGCCGAGTCCGTGAAGGCCGCGTCGGCCGCGGCGGACGCGGCCAAGATCACGCTGGATTTGGCGCATCGGCAATGGCAGGCCGGCTACGCCGGCTATCTCGCATTGTTGAGCGCCGAACAAGCAGCCGAGCAGACCCAAATTAATTTGGTGCAAGCCCAGGCTAGCCGCTATGCCGATACGGCTGCGCTATTTCAGGCGCTGGGCGGCGGCTGGTGGCAACGTGCGGATTTAGGTACGGATAAAAGAGAATGAATAGAGCGTTTTGTACGAAATCCGCAGCTCCTCAACTCGCGCTGCAGCGAGGCCCGGTCATAGCCCTCATCGCAGCAGTCACGTGCCTCGCCGCCTGCTCGGCGAAAACCGACAGCGAGCCGCAACCGGCGGCGACACTGCACAACGTGACCCTGACTGCAGCACAACGCCAGCACATCCGCCTTTATACCGTCACGCTCGCGAAATTCCACAAGACCATCGACACCACCGGCGCGGTGGATTTCGACAACGATCAAGCCACCAGCGTGCTGGCCCCCTTCTCAGGTCCGGTCTCGCGTCTGCTGGTATCTGCGGGCGATCAGGTCAAGAAAGGCGAGCCGCTGGCGGCGGTGGATTCGCCGGACTTCGCGGCGACGGTCGGCACCTACCACAAGGCGCTGGCCACCGCCCAAACTAACCGCCATCTAGCAGACCTCGACAAGGATCTGCTCCAGCACAAGGGCGTGGCTCAGCGCGAAGCGGCCCAGGCGGAAACTGATGCTGCCAACGCCGAAGCGGACCGCGACGCCGCGCTGCAGGCGCTCGTGTCGTTCAATGTTCCGGCACAGACCATCAAGGATATCCAAGAAGGGCGGCCCGTCGCACACGCCCTGGGAATGATACGCTCGCCGATCGCGGGGACCGTGGTCGAAAAACTCATCACTCCCGGACAGTTGCTGGCAGCCGGCACCACGCCCTGCTTCACGGTGGCCGACCTGTCGCGCGTCTGGGTCATGGCGCAGGTTTTTGGGGCTGAATTGGCGTCGGTGAACCTGGGCGATGCGGCCGACATAATTACCGATGCCTCTCCTACTGCGCTCCCCGGACGAGTCGACAGCATTTCCGCCTTGGTGAACTCCGACACCCGATCCGTGGCGGTGCGCGTGGTGGTGGACAATCCTGCGCGCTTGCTCAGGAAACAGATGTACGTCCACGTGCTGATTCAATCCCGCCAGGAAACGTCCGGTCTGCTGATTCCGGTTTCGGCAATCTTGCGCGACGATGAGAACCTGCCGTTCGTCTACCGCGCGGAATCCGACGGCACTTTCGCGCGGCAGCGCGTGACGTTGGGCTATCGCTCCAAGGAGCAGTACGACATCGCCGCCGGCCTCAAGGCCGGTGACCAAATCGTGGCCGAAGGCGGGATCTTCGTGCAATTCATGCAAAATCAATGAGCGAGCCGCTGCCGCCCGCCGGATCTGCGCCACGCAGCGCCTCGTTCATGAACCGAATCGTGGCCTCCTCGCTGCGGCAGGGCTTTCTCGTCGTTCTCATGACGCTGATACTCATCGGCGCGGGTACGCGCTCGCTCGACCGGCTGCCGGTGGACGCCTATCCGGATCTCTCGCCGCCCCGGGTGGAAGTCATCACTCAATGGCCTGGGCGCGCGGCGGAAGAAGTGGAACGGCTGATCACGGTGCCGCTGGAGCGGGAGATGAACGGCATCCCTCAGATGAGCGCCATCCGCTCGATTTCGCTGTACGGCCTGTCGGACGTCATCCTCACTTTTCAAAATAACACCGATAACTATTTCGCGCGTCAGCAGGTCTACAACCGTTTACCCCAGCTCAGCCTGCCGAGCGGCATCGCTCCGTCGGTGTCGCCGATGTCCTCGCCCTCCGGACTCATCTATCGATACGTGCTGCAAAGCCCAGACCGCTCGCCGATGGAGCTCAAGACCTTCGAGGACTGGACCGTCGAACCGCAATACCGCTCCGTGCCGGGAGTGGCGGATGACTCCGGATTCGGCGGCGGCAGCATGCAGTACCAGATGCTGCTCGATCCTGCCAAGGTTGCCGCAGTCGGCCTGTCGGTGCCGCAGGTTGAGAGTGCACTCACGGCCAACAACGACAACTCCGGCGGCGGCTTCTATTCCCAAGGCGGTCAGTTCTACTATGTGCGCGGCATGGGACGTCTCAACACGCAGGAGGACATCGGCAACGTGGTGGTGGCGGTGCATGACGGTGTGCCGGTGCTGGTGAAGGAACTCGGTCGGGTCGTCATCGGCATTGCGCCGCGCCTGGGCGAGTTCGGCTTCCAGAAGCAGGACGATGGGGTGGAAGGCGTGGTTTTGCTGCGCACGGGCGAAAAAACCCAGGATGTACTGAAGCGGGTGGAGGCAAAGACCCGGGAACTCAACGAAACCATTCTGCCCAAGGACGTCAGGATCGTTCCATTCTACGACCGCAGCAACTTGGTGGAACTGACGACGCAGGTCGTGGAGCGCAATCTGCTGCGCGGCATGCTGCTGGTGATCGTGGTGCTGATATTTTTTCTCTATGATTTTCGCGCCGGACTCATCGTCGCCGTCAGCATTCCGTTGGCGCTGCTGTTCGCGTTCATTTGCCTCGACCTGCAAAACGCCTCCGCCAATCTGCTGTCCATTGGCGCCGTGGATTTCGGAATCCTGGTGGATGGCGCGGTAGTGATGGTGGAGAATATTTTCCGCCAGATCGTCGCGCGCAAAGGCAATCCGCTCAGCGTCAAGGAAATAGTACTCGAAGCGGCCGCGCAGGTGGATCGGCCGCTGTTCTATGCCGTCGCCGTGATCGTGGCAAGCTTTTTGCCGATCTATGTGTTGTCGGGTCCCTCCGGAACGCTGTTCAAGCCCATGGCTGATACCATGGTTTTCGCCCTGATCGGCTCCTTGATCGTCACCCTGACGCTATTGCCCGTGCTCTGTGCTTGGTTCATGCGCAATGGGATAAGCGAGCGGCGCAACGCCGCTTTTGAAGCCATCCAATCGGCCTACACCACAGGCCTCGATTTTTGTCTGGCCCATCCTTGGGGGACCACCTTCGCATCCGCCTTGCTGCTGGCGGCTTCGCTGCTGCTGGTTCCGCGCATCGGCGCGGAATTTATGCCCCATTTGGATGAAGGCGCGCTGTGGGTGCGCGCGACCATGCCTTACACCATCTCGTTCGACGAAGCGGCAAAGATCGCGCCCAAGCTGCGATCCCTGTTGAGTTCCTTTCCCGAAGTGACCACGGTTGCCTCCGAGTTGGGGCGGCCCGATGACGGCACCAATCCGACCGGCTTTTTCAATGCCGAATTCTATGTCGACCTTAAACCCTACGCGCAGTGGAACGGGTCATATCGCACCAAGGCGGGGCTGATCGAGGCCGTCAACGAGAAGCTCAGTGTGTTTCCCGGAATCAATTTCAATTACACCCAGCCGGCGGAAGACGCCGTGGATGAAGCGGAAACGGGTTTAAAAAGCGCACTCGCAGTCAAAGTCTTCGGCGCGGATTTGAACATCTTGCAGAAAAAGGGTAAGGCCATCAAGCAAATACTGGAGCGGGTGCGCGGCATCCGCGAAGTGACCTTGGTACAGGAACTTGGACAGCCGAGCCTCACCATCAAAATCAATCGTGCGAAAATTGCCCGTTACGGATTGAATGTCGCCGATATCAATAGCCTGATTCAGACGGCCATCGGCGGCGATGTCGCCACCCAGGTGGTGCAGGAAGAGAAGCAATTCGATCTGGTCGTGCGCCTCGAACGAGAGTACCGCGACAACCCCGAAGAGATCGGCAATATCTTGGTCGCCACCCCCGCCGGAGCGCAGATTCCGCTGCGCCAATTCGCGGATATCGACGTGGCAAACGGCGCTTCCTTCATTTATCGGCAGGACAATTCGCGCTACATCGGAGTTCAATTTTCAGTGGAAGGACGCGATCTGGCGGGCGCAGTGGACGATGCCATGCAGCAGGTGAACAAGAAGATTTCCTTGCCGCAGGGCTATCGGCTGGATTGGGGCGGCGAGTACACGGAATACACGGCCTCGCGGCAACAGCTGAGCGTGATTTTGCCGCTGACCCTGTTCCTGATTTTCCTGCTGCTGTTCGCGCTCTACAGTAACTTCAAGTTCCCATTCATCACCGTGCTCGGCGTGGTGCTGTCGGCGCCCGTAGGCGGCCTCGTCGCCCTATGGATAACCGGCACTCCGTTCTCGGTATCTTCCGGCATAGGATTTCTGGCCTTGTTCGGCGTCTCGGTGCAGACCGCGGTCGTTTACATTTCGTATGTCAACGAGCTGCGACGCGCAGGCGTCTCGCTGGATGAGGCCATCAGGCACGCGGCGATCCTGCGGCTGCGCCCCATCATGATGACGGCACTGGTGGCTGCGCTCGGCCTGTTGCCCGTGGCGCTTGCCACCGGCGTGGGCACCGACTCACAACGGCCCTTTGCCTTGGTCATCGTCAGCGGATTGTTCACCCGGCTTCTGATCAGCGTTTTCCTGATGCCGGCGCTTTATACGCTGGTGGCAAGACCCGGAGATCGGCTGGAGGTGTGAAGTCTAGTTGTCGGGCAGGGCTGGCACTTTGGAGTCCACCTCGGCAGCGATCTTGGCCGGATCCGCGCCCGCGGCAGGATAGGACTTCGACCACACAACCGAGCCGTCGGCGACGCTGGCGATCTTGATCGCCAATACCTGCTTTGAGCCCTCCGTCTCAAGGGCACCCCTTAGAAAGACCGAAGGCGAATTGGCGGAAGCGGTGAGATTCGAACTCACGAAAGGGTTGCCCCTTTGCCGGTTTTCAAGACCGGTCCATTCAACCGCTCTGGCACGCTTCCATCTATATTAATCAATAAGATACCGAACATATCTTGTGTGTTAGATAAGTAGGTCAACGCGGATATTACCTGACATGCATGTGAGTTCGCACTGCGGTCGATGGAATTCTGCTAAGCCCCTGGCGAGCCTTTTATACTCGCACATTGAATCGTCATGGGAGTTTCGAAATGCGCATGATCAAACTATGGATGGGCCTGATCACGAGCCTTGTGGCGGCAACCGCCGTCGCACAGGACTTGTCGAAGAGCCAAGCACCGCTGTGGAGCGCGCGCCCCGATGTCGCCTCTTTTGAGAAAATCGAGAACGCCAAGTTGGACATGGCGCAGCGCTCGATCGACAAAATCCTGGCCGCCAAGGGTGCGAAAACCATCGACAACACCTTGGCCAACTTTGACGAGGCAGTCAGGCAGATCAACGCGGCGGCCTATTTCTCCGGACTCATGGAGGCCGTGCATCCCGACGCGGCGTTTCGCGACCGTGCCACTGCCATGACTCGCAAGGTCAGCGCTGCGCAAACGGCGCTGTCCTTGAATCGCGAGGTGTACGAGGCGCTGGCGGCGGTACCCACCGCGCAGACCGACCCGGTCACTCGCTACTACTTGAAGCGGCAATTGCTGGAATTTCGACTCGCCGGGGTGGACAAGGACGACGCGGTGCGCGCGCGCTTGAAGAAACTCAATGACGAACTCACCGAGGAAGTTTCGGCATTCGAGCGCAACATCAATGACGGACAGAAAATAATCGAGGTGCGCGATGCGACCGAACTGCACGGCTTGCCGCAGGATTATCTTGACGCGCACAAGCCGGACAAGAGCGGCGTCATCCACATTACCACGGACTACCCGGACTACGGGCCGGTGATGGATTTTGCGGCGAGCGACTCGCTTCGCCGGCGGCTGTCTCTGGCATTCAATACCCGCGCCTTCCCGCAGAATCGCGATGTACTGAGCAAAATGTTGCGGACGCGTTACGAGATCGCCTCCGCGCTTGGGTATGCGTCCTGGGCGGATTATAACGCGGCGGACAAAATGATCGGCAACGGCGCGCGGATTGCGGATTTCATCCGTGATCTGGACCAGGCGGTGCGCCCGGTGGCTGATCGTGAATTTCAAATGCTGCTCGCGCAGAAGCGTAAGGCCGAGCCGCAAGCGATCACGATCAGCATTGCCGAAAAGAGCTACATCCAGGAACTGGTGCGCCGCACGCAATTTGATTTCGACTCGCAATCGGTGCGCCCTTACTTCGCCTATCCCGCAGTGAAGCAAGGTATTCTCGACACCGCGGCCAAGCTATTTCACGTGACCTTTCAGCGCGAGGAAAACACGCCGGCGTGGGACCCCAGCGTGGAAACCTGGCTGACGCTTGACTCGGGCAAGGTGATTGGGCGCTTCTATCTCGACATGCATCCGCGCAAGGGTAAATTTACCCACGCGGAAATGTCGCCGGTGCTCGACGGCATCCGCGGCAAGCAATTGCCCGAAGCGGTGTTGATCTGCAATCTGCCGGGGCCTGCAGACGGTGATCCCGGCCTCATGGACTACAACGATGTGGAAACATTCTTCCATGAGTTCGGACATCTGATGCATTGGATGTTGGGCGGCCAACAGGCGTGGGCGGGCATCAGCGGAATCACCATGGAGGGGGATTTCGCCGAGGCCCCGTCGCAAATGCTGGAGGAATTGCTGCACAGTCCTCAGGTACTCGCCGGGTTTGCCCGCAACTACAAAACCGGACAGCCCATACCGGCCGATCTGGTGCTGCGCATGAATCGAGCGGCGGCCTTCGGCCGCGCCAACTACGTCAGCCAGCAAAACGGCTACACGGCGCTTTCCTATGATATTTACAACGTCAAGCCCGAGGAGGTGAATGTCGACGCCATTGCCGATCGCGACGTGGCCAAGTACACCCTGTTCACGGCGCTGCCGGGCACGCATACATTTGCCTCCTTCGGACACCTGGCGGGTTACTCCTCCGCCTACTACACCTACATGTGGGACAAGGTCATCGCACTGGATTTCTTCGAGCAATTCGACTCCAAAGATCTTTTTGCGGGAGACACTCCGCTGCGCTATCGGCGCGAAGTGCTTGAACCGGGCGGCTCGGTATCGGCAAACGACCTGGTGAAGAACTTCCTCGGCCGGCCGCAGTCTATGAAGGCATTGCAGCGTTGGATGGCCGCGGAATTCGACGCCGCCGCGGGCACTCCGGCGCAGCGTTGAAACTGCAGCTTTTGACCCCATTTGCCTGTTTCGGGCCATTTCGGCAGCCTCGCCGCCGGGGTGCTAAAATGGCAGTTCGAGAATCATTGGAGGATATGTATGGCCAATTTCCCCAGCAATAATGCTGCCTTCCCTGGCACGCAGGCGGATAGCCGCAGTGTGTTCATCACTCGCACCTACACCCATCTGGTCGGAGGCATACTCCTTTTCATCCTGGTCGAACTGGGATTGTTCGAGTCCGGCCTGGCGGGACAGATCGCGCAGTTCATGCTGGGCTTCAACTGGTTCCTGATCCTCGGTGCCTTCATGCTGACGGGCTGGCTGGCTTCGCGCACCGCGCAGACCAGTTCCTCCATCGGTATGCAGTACTTCGCCTACGCAGCCTACGTGGTCGCCGAGGCACTGATATTCGTCCCTCTGCTGTATATAGCCGATGCCAAGGCGCCGGGCGCGATCGACAGTGCCACTTTGGTGACGGTGCTGGGCGCCGGCGGTCTGATGTTTGTCGCGCATCGCACGCGCAAGGATTTCTCCTTCCTGCGTGGTCTGCTGCTGTGGGGCGGTGTGCTGGCGATTGTGGCGATGATTGGCGGCGCCATCTTCGGCTTCCAGCTCGGCACCTGGTTCTCGGTGGCGATGATCGGCTTCGCCGGCGTGGCGGTGCTGTACGACACCTCGAACATCATTCACAACTACCCTGAGGACCGGTATGTGTCGGCCGCGATGCAGCTGTTCGCGTCGATCGCACTAATGTTCTGGTATGTACTGCGACTGTTGATGGGAAACCGCAGCTAGACGGGGCCTACAGCAAGTCTCGAGGCTGATAACAACGCGGGCCGGACTAACACGGCCCGCGTTTTCATTTCAGGACTGCGATGCCGCCCATGTACGGCAGCAGCGCCTCTGGAATGTTGATGCTGCCGTCTTCCTGCTGGTAGTTCTCCAGAATGGCGACCAGAGCGCGGCCCACGGCTACGCCGGAGCCGTTCAAGGTGTGCACCAGTTCGGGCTTGCCGGACGCGGGGTTGCGCCAGCGCGCCTGCAAACGGCGCGCCTGAAAGGATTCACAATTGCTGCAGGAGGAGATCTCGCGATAACGCTGGTGCGAGGGCAGCCAGACTTCGATATCGTAGGTTTTAGCGGCGGCGAAGCCAGTATCGCCGGCACACAGCGCCAGCACCCGGTACGGCAACTCCAATCCCTGCAGCACAGCCTCTGCATGGCCGGTTAGTTCCTCCAGTGCCGCGTACGACTGCTCGGGTCGCACGATGTGCACCAATTCGACCTTTTCGAATTGATGCTGGCGAATCATCCCGCGCGTGTCCTTGCCGGCGGCACCCGCTTCGGATCGAAAGCAGGGCGTGTGTGCCGCGAATTTGAGGGGCAGCACCTCCTCGCCGAGTATCTGATCGCGAACCAGGTTGGTTACCGGCACTTCGGCCGTGGGTATCAGATAAAATCCAGGGTCGCCCTTCACTGCAAATAAATCCTGCTCGAATTTCGGCAATTGCCCGGTGCCCAACAGCGCGCTGCCGTGAACCATGTAGGGCACATAGGCTTCGCGGTAACCATGCACGCCGGTGTGCAGATTGAGCATGAATTGAATGAGCGCGCGATGCAGCCTCGCCAGCGCGCCGGTCATCACCACAAACCGGGCGCCGGAGATGCGTCCGGCGGCTTCAAAGTCCATGCCGATCCGCTCACCGAGGGCCACGTGGTCCTGCGGCTTGAATTGAAACTGCCGCGGCACTCCCCAGCGCCGCACTTCCACATTCGCGGTCTCGTCGCGTCCATCGGGCACGCTCGAGTGCGCAATGTTCGGCAAGCCCAGCTGCAGCATCGACACTTGCGCTTGAATCTCCTCGAGCTGTTTCTCCACCCCCTGCAACTGCCCGCCCAGGGATTCGCTCGCCGCCAGCAAGCCGCTTGCATCCAGGCCCTTCGACTTGGCCTGCCCTACCGCCTTGGCGTTGGCGTTACGCTCGGCGCGCAGCCGATCAGCGTCGATCTGTACGGCTTTGCGCCGCTCTTCCAGCGCCGCAAAGGTCGCGACGTCGAGCACAAAGCCGCGCCGCGCCAGAGCGGCAGCAACACCGGGTAAATCGCTGCGCAGCAGCTTCGGATCAAGCACAGATGTTTCCTTCAGCAACTAAATATTAGAGTCATATCCCGGCCACGCGCCCAAGACTATGACCCGCCGGCGCCGCGCACCTGCCGGTCGCGCTCGCGCCTCGCATTGAGCGCCTCGCCTATCTTGATTTCCAGGCCGCGCTGCACGGGCACATAGTAGCGCCGATCCGGCATTTCATCCGGCAAGTAGCGTTCGCCGGCTGCATAGCCACCCGCCTCATCGTGCGCATATCGATAGCCCTTGCCGTAGCCGATTTCCTTCATTAAGCGCGTCGGTGCATTGCGCAGGTGCAGCGGCACTGCAAGTGAACCCAGGTTCGTGGCATCGGCCGTGGCTGCCTGATAGGCCGAGTAGACGGCATTGCTCTTGGCGGCACAGGCCATGAAAACCACGGCTTGGGCGATGGCGAGTTCGCCTTCGGGGCTGCCCAGTCGTTCGTACACCGCGCAGGCTTCCAATGCCATGGTGAGCGCGCGCGGATCGGCGTTGCCGATATCCTCGCTCGCCATTCGCAGGGCGCGGCGTGCGATGTACATGGGATCGCAGCCACCGGCGAGCATCCGGCACAGCCAGTACAGCGCAGCATCCGGATCGCTGCCGCGCACCGATTTGTGCAAGGCCGAAATCTGGTCGTAGAAATTCTCGCCGCCCTTATCGAACCGCACGTAGGTGCTGCCGATCACCGCGCGCATGGTGTCGGTGTCGAGCCGCCGAGCGGTGGACTGCTCGGATCCCAGGTCCGGCGCGGCTTGCGCGTCCTGCGGCGAACTCAAGTCCGCCGCGGTCTCCAATAAATTGAGCATGCGGCGCGCGTCGCCGTCGGCGGCGGCCAGCAATAATTCACGTGCGCCGGAGTCGATTTGCAGCTTCAACTCGCCCAAGCCGCGTTCGCTATCCGTCAATGCGCGATCCAGCAATTTTCCGAGGTCCGTTACGTCGATTGACTTCAGCACATAAACTCGCGCCCTGGAGAGCAGTGCATTGTTCACCTCGAAAGAGGGATTTTCCGTGGTCGCGCCAACGAAGATCAGCGTGCCGTCCTCGACATAGGGCAGGAAGGTATCCTGCTGCGACTTGTTGAAGCGATGCACCTCATCGAGAAACAGCACGGTATCGCGCGTGCCGCGTAAGCTGCGCGCCCGCTCCACCACAGCACGGATGTCCTTGATACCGGCGAGCACCGCCGAGAGCGCAATGAATTCCGCATTGGCGCCGTTGGCCACCAGCCGCGCCAATGTCGTTTTTCCCGTGCCCGGAGGACCCCATAGAATCATCGAATGCGGCCGGCCCGACTGCAGTGCGCGGCGCAGCGGCGCGCCCACGCCTAGCAAATGCGATTGTCCCACGTACTCATCGAGCGACTGCGGGCGCAGCCGGTCCGCCAGCGGTCGATAAGTGCCGTCGCCGGCCCTCACTTGCCGCCGCGTCCGATCACATCGACTCCCGGCGGCGGCACGAAGGAAAACAAGTCCGGCGCAAACGTCGCATTGCGCTTGGAATTGGAAAATGTCAGTTGCGTGACCTGATTGAGCTTGTCCGCGAGGAACATGGAGCGCAATTCACCGCCCTTGTCGAAGCCGATGCGCACCAGCTGGAAATCCGTATCCGCGTGTTTAGGTACCAGCTGGAACCACTGCAACCCATCGCTCGGCGGCCGCGCGGTCACGGTGAACTGCGCGCTCACCGATGCGTTGCCCGACAGCAGGCTTGCCGGAGTGCTGGCGAGACTGGTATCCATGTCGCGCACGTTCGCCTGCGACAGATCCTTGTCGTAGAACCAGACCTCCTTGCCGTCGGCCAAAATCAGCTGTTCGGAGGGCAGCGAATAGTCCCAGCGAAATTTCCCCGGGCGCTGCAAGTACAGCCGGCCGGCGGCGCTGCGCAGCACCTTGCCATGCCCATCGTCGATGGTTTGCTGGAAATCCGCCGACCAGCTGGCGAGTCCGCTCATGTATTTCTCGACATCGGCGGCAGGCGATGCGCACGCGACGGCCGCGGCCCACAGCATTGTCACGAATGCCAGCGCCACTGGCGCCGTGCGTTTAAGCCTGGTCATTACTCATTCCTCGGGCGGCGCAGCCCCAAAAATTTCGCGGGCGCCGTTGGACTGCAATGGGCCCACCAAGCCCGCCGCCTCCATGGCCTCCACCAGCCTGGCGGCGCGGTTATAGCCGATCTTCAACCGACGCTGCACGCCGGAGATGGAGGCCTTGCGCGTCTCGGTGACGATGCGCACCGCCTCGTCGTACAAGGGATCCGACTCGGCATTTCCAGCTCCGCCCTCACCCGCCTCCTCCTCGTCGGAGGGAAACCCGGGAATGGAGTTGCGCGGCCCCTCGAGAATTTCGTCGATATAGACCGGCGGCGATGCGGACTTCAGGCCCCCGACCACTCGATGCACTTCTTGGTCGGACACGAAGGCGCCGTGCACTCGGGTCGGGATGGAGGTACCGGGCGGCAGATACAGCATATCGCCGTGGCCGAGCAGCGATTCCGCGCCGCTCTGGTCGAGGATGGTGCGCGAGTCCACTTTGGCGGACACCTGAAAGGCAATACGGGTCGGAATATTCGCTTTGATCAACCCCGTAATGACGTCCACCGACGGACGTTGCGTGGCCAAGATCAGATGGATGCCGGAGGCGCGCGCCTTTTGCGCCAGCCGCGCGATCAGCTCTTCGACCTTCTTGCCGACAATCATCATCAGATCGGCCAACTCGTCGATGATGACGACGATGAAGGGTAGCGAAGTCAGATCCGGCACGTCCTCGGCGACTACGCCAGGAACGCCCTGCGCTATTTTCAGCATGCGAATGGGATCTTTGATGGGCTTGCCCGCGTCCGCGGCATCCTTGACCTTGCGGTTGAAGCCGCCGATGTTGCGCACGCCCAGCATGGACATGAGCTGGTAGCGCCGCTCCATCTCAGCCACGCACCAGCGCAGCGCGTTGGCCGCCTGCTTCATGTCGGTTACGACCGGCGACAACAAATGCGGGATCCCCTCGTACACCGAGAGTTCCAGCATTTTTGGGTCGATCATGATCATACGCACATGTTCGGGCGTAGCCTTGTAGAGCAGGCTCAGGACCATGGCGTTGATGCCGACCGACTTACCCGATCCGGTAGTGCCCGCGATCAGCAAATGCGGCATGCGTGCGAGATCGGCAACGATGGGCACGCCGCCGATGTCCTTGCCGAGCGCCAGCGCCAACGGCGAAGTCACGTCGTCATAGGGCTTGGATTTGATGATCTCGCCCAAGGTCACGATCTCGCGCTTCTCGTTCGGTATCTCGAGCCCGACGACCGACTTGCCGGGAATGATTTCCACCACGCGTACGCTGATCGCGGACAGCGCGCGGGCGAGGTCCTTCGACAGATTGCTGATCTGACTGACTTTGACGCCGGCGGCCGGGCGCAATTCGAAGCGGGTGATCACGGGGCCTGGGAACACCGCCACCACCTCGGCCTCCACACCGAAATCGCGCAGCTTCAGTTCGACCAAGCGCGACATGGCCTCCAGCGCCTCATCGGAATATGACTGCTCGCGCGGGCCGGCTTCGTCGAGCAGGGACAACGCCGGCAGTTCGCTCGACTTGGGCGCATCGAATAGCGGTACCTGCCGCTCGCGCTCCACCCGATCACTTTTCTGCGGCACCGGAGCGGCCGCTTCGATTCGCGGCGGCGGCCGGCTGGCGACTTTTTTCTGTTCCTCTCGCACCACTTCTTGACGTGCCTGCTTGCGCAGTTGGCCCGAGGCCAGTTCGCGCCGCTGCTCCATGCGGGTGCGCGCCCACTCGATTGCCTGCAACACCCAGCCGCCGAGCTTATCCATGATCTCGAACCAGGACACACCGAGGAATAGCGCCACCCCGGCGAGCCATAGACCCAGCAGCAGCAAAGTGGCGCCGAGAAAGCTCAAGCCATGGGCGGCGCCCCGCCCCGTCACTTCGCCGAGCACGCCGCCGGCGGTGTTCGGCAGCGCCGCGCCATTCCAGTGCAGTGTCGCAAGGCCGCAGCTGGTTGCCAGGGTCAAGACGAAACCCGCGGCGCGCAGCAAAGTATTAATGCGCGAGCGCGCATCGGGCAGCGCCTGCTCCTTGTGCACCAGCCAGCCGGCGTACGCCAGCATCAACGGGAATAAATACGCCGGGCGGCCGAACAGGAACAGGAAAAAACCGCCAAGCCACGCACCGACCGGACCGATCCAATTCTTGACCGCCTGCCCCGGCTCGCCCGTATCCGCGAATCCCGGGTCTTGGGCGTGATAGGACAAGAGCGCCAGCAGCAGAATCAGCGCCAGCGCCGCCAACACCCACAACGTGCCCTCACGCAAGCTGCGCGCCACGGCCGCGGACAGCGCACTCTTGGGTTTGGCTTTCTTAGGCGGTGCATCGTCAGCCAACTCTAGACCTTTAATGATATTTACTTCTTAACTGGTTGAATAATATGCGATAGTAACCCACTCCAATGCCAGTCACCAACATCGCGCCAAAGCTATTGCTGATGGCGGCGGGTGGCCTTGATTGAACTGGCTGGCGCCCACAGATTTACTTACCATGAGCCGACAAAGCGATTTGAGAAGAGAGGCAAATTATACATGAGCGTCCACAGGCACAGTCCACTCCTCATCCTGGGGTCCGGTCCTGCAGGTTATTCGGCCGCCGTGTACGCAGCACGGGCCAATCGTCATCCCCTGCTCATCACCGGCTTGGAGCAAGGTGGCCAGCTCATGACCACCACCGATGTGGATAATTGGCCGGGCGACGTCGAACATCTCCAGGGCCCGGCACTCATGGACCGGATGCGCCGGCACGCCGAGCGCTTCAACACCGACATCGTGTTCGACCATATCAATCGGATCGAACTGGATCAGCGCCCGTTTCGCCTGGTTGGCGACAACGGCGTATACACCTGCGATGCGCTCATCATCGCCACCGGCGCTTCGGCCAAGTACTTAGGCTTGCCCTCCGAGGAGACGTTTCGCGGCAAAGGCGTGTCAGCGTGCGCAACCTGCGATGGCTTTTTCTATCGCGGCAAGGCGGTGGCGGTGGTCGGCGGCGGGAACACTGCGGTGGAGGAGGCCCTATACCTCACCAACATTGCCTCGCATGTGACGCTGGTGCATCGCCGCGACAAACTGCGGGCGGAGAAGATACTGCAGGATCGCCTGTTCGCGCTCGAAACGGCGGGCAAGGCCTCGATCGTCTGGAATCACGCCATCGACGAGATTCTCGGCGACGAGTCCGGCGTGACCGGCGTGCGGCTGCGAGGCGCGGCGCCGGCGGCGGCGGCCACACGCACCTTGCAGCTTGACGGCGTATTCATCGCCGTCGGCCATCAGCCAAATACCCAGTTGTTTGACGGTCAACTGGACATGCGCGGCGGCTACATCGTGGTCAAGGGCGGCAGCGATGGCGATGCGACCGCCACCAGCATCCCCGGCGTATTTGCCGCCGGCGATGTCGCCGATCACGTCTATCGTCAAGCCGTGACCTCGGCCGGGACGGGCTGCATGGCCGCGCTCGACGCCGACAAATATTTGGAACGAATAGAAGCGGAACCCCACGTCAAACCACGCGCCGCGCACGCGTGACCCACACCACAGCGCGTTTCCTCGACAGCATTGCGCAGATCGATGCGGCGAGTTGGAATTCGCTGGTAACAGAAGGCCAACCTTTTCTACGCCACGAGTTTCTGCTCGCCATGGAACAATCCGGTTGCGCGGTGCCCCGCACCGGCTGGGTCGCGCGCCATGTGATAATCGAGGACTCCAAAGGCAAAGCGCTTGCTGCCATGCCGCTCTACCTCAAGACGCATTCGCGCGGTGAATTCGTGTTCGATTTCTCCTGGGCCAATGCGTATGCGGAACATGGCCTGCAGTACTACCCAAAATTGCTGTCCGCCGTGCCCTTCACTCCCGTGCGCGGGCCGCGCCTACTGGTCGGCGCCGACGGCGATCGGGATCATTTGCGCGGCATGCTCATCAAAGTCGCGCTCGACTACGCCCGCAGCGAGCAACTCTCCTCCTGGCATGTCTTGTTCCCCGCGGATGACGCTGCGTTGCGCCTGAAGGCCGCGGGCTTGATCCTGCGGCGCGACTGTCAGTTTCATTGGTTCAACCACGGCTTCGAATCCTTCGATGCTTTTCTCGCCACCTTTACGGCGGAGAAGCGCAAGAAGGCCAAGCGCGAACGGCGCCGGGTCGCCGAGGCCGGTATCGAGTTCGACACCCTGCACGGCGGCGACATGGATGACGCGCTGTGGGATTCGGTCTATCCCTTCTATGCGGACACCTTCTACCGTCATGGCCATGAGCCGTATTTGAATTTGGACTTCTTCAAGCGCATCGCCGCTTCCATGCCCGAGCGGATAATGCTCAAAGTGGCCCGTATCGGTGAGACGCGCATCGCAGTGGCCATATTTTTTGTCGGCGACGATGCCCTGTTCGGCCGCTATTGGGGGGCGGGGGGCAATTTCCACAGCCTGCACTTCGAGACTTGTTACTACCAAGGCATAGAATATTGCATTGAGCGCCAACTGCAGCGTTTCGAGCCGGGAACTCAAGGCGAGCACAAAGTGCCCCGCGGTTTCGTGCCGACGATGATGAATTCGGCGCACTTCGTCGCCGACCCGAGATTTGCCGCCGCCATTCGCGACTTTGCCGCACGCGAGGCCCGGGGCGTGGACAATTACGCGGCGCAGGTCAATGAGCACGTGCCCTATCATCGTGCCGCGGATGAGGAGTTGCAGCTCTGAGCCGGCTGGTATGGTTGGGCGAACAGGCGGACCCGGACTGGTTTCCGCCGTTGGAGCAGGCCCTGCGCGAGCCGCCCGGGCTGCTGGCGGCCGGCGGCGACTTGAGTCCGGCACGGCTGCTGGCCGCGTATCAGCGCGGCGTGTTCCCCTGGTATTCCGCCCAGCAACCCATTCTCTGGTGGTCGCCGGACCCGCGCATGGTGTTGTATCCGAAGGAATTCAACTGCTCCCGCAGCTTGGCCAAGACGCTACGCAGTGTTGCGTATACGACGCAGGTCGACCATGCCTTTGGCGCCGTCATCCGCGCCTGTGCAGCGCCACGGCGCTCGGGCCCCGACACCTGGCTGAACGGCGACATGATCGCCTCCTACGAGCGGCTACACGAGCTTGGCTTTGGCCATTCGATAGAGACCTACCAAGCGGGGCAGCTGGCGGGCGGGTTATACGGTCTGCAGCTGGGCCAAGTGTTCTTCGGTGAATCGATGTTCAGCCTGCACCGCGATGCCTCCAAGGTGGCGATGGCGCGCCTGGTCCAAGAGTGCCTTGCGCGCGACATTCAGGTCATCGACTGTCAGGTGGCCAGCGATCACCTGGCCTCGCTGGGCGCCCGCGAGGTCTCGCGCAGCCAATTTGTAGCCTTATTGGAGCTTTACGCGCGACGCAGCCCCTCCGGCACCTGGCGCGCGCCTGCGCCGCTGCACGCGCCGTAAATTGCATTAACAGAGGGGTTTATGCACAATGCGCGCGGTTTCCCGCATACCACAAGGACGCATGTCAAAAGAAGAGGCTATTCAATTCGAGGGCGAGGTCGTTGAGACCCTGCCCAATACGACGTTTCGCGTCAAACTTAAGACCGGTCACGTCGTCACGGCCCATATTTCAGGCAAGATGCGTAAAAACTACATCCGTATTTTGACGGGCGACCAGGTTACCGTCGAGATGACTCCCTACGATTTGACCAAGGGCCGCATCGTCTACCGCGGCAGATAACCTGAGCCGCTGTGCGGCTTGAGCACCGGGAGAGGGGCTTAACCCGCGAAACGGCTCAGGCTAAGTGTGGTGGGATAGCAGTGCCGGCTCGTCGGTCGCGCGGGTATCCAGCTTGAGCTTCTCGCCGTCTTCGGTGAGCGTCACTTCCACATGTCCGCCGTTCACGAGTTTGCCGAACAACAGCTCCTCGGCCAGCGGCCGCTTGATGTACTCCTGGATGACTCGCGCCATCGGGCGCGCGCCCATCTTGGGGTCGTAGCCCTTTTTGGCGATCCAGCGCCGCGCCGGTTCATCCACCGAGATCGAGACGCGCTTCTGCTCGAGTTGCGCCTCCGCCTCGACCAATAACTTGTCCACCACGCGCTCGATCGTGTCCTGATCCAGCGCGCTGAACTGGATGACCGAATCCAGGCGATTGCGAAATTCCGGCGAGAACAAACGCTTGATTGCCTCCATCGCATCCGGATCCGTATCTGACTGGGTAAACCCGATGCTCGGGCGGCTCATTTCCAACGCGCCCGCATTGGTGGTCATCACGATGATGACGTGGCGGAAATCCGCCTTGCGTCCGTTATTGTCCGTGAGCGTGCCGTGATCCATGACCTGCAGCAGCAGATTGTAGACATCCGGATGGGCCTTTTCGATTTCATCGAGCAGCAGCACGCAGTGCGGATTCTTGGCAATGGCCTCGGTGAGTAGCCCGCCCTGATCGAAGCCGACATAGCCGGGAGGTGCGCCGATAAGGCGCGACACGGTGTGCCGTTCCATATATTCCGACATGTCGAAGCGCACGAACTCCACGCCCATGGCGATGGCAAGCTGCCGCGTGACCTCGGTCTTGCCCACACCCGTCGGCCCCGAGAACAGGAACGAGCCCACCGGCTTGCGGTGGTCGCCCAATCCCGAACGCGACATCTTGATGGCGGATGACAGCGCTTCGATGGCCTTGTCCTGGCCGAAAATCGTCAGTTTCAGATTGCGCTCCAAATTCTTGAGCACGTCCCGATCCGACAGGGAGACATTCTTCGGCGGAATTCTCGCGATCCGCGCCACCACATTCTCTATTTGCGTGACGGTCACGGACGAGGCGCGCTTCTCCACCGGCTGCAGGCGCAGGTTCGCGCCGGCTTCATCGACCACGTCGATGGCCTTGTCCGGCATATGCCGGTCGTTGATATGCCGCGCCGCCAATTCAGCCGCCGCTTGCAACGCTTCGTCTTCGTACTTGATGCCGTGATGTTCTTCGTAGCGCGATTTCAGGCCGCGAAGTATGTCGACCGTATCCGAAACCGAGGGTTCGGTGATGTCGATCTTTTGGAAGCGGCGCGCCAGCGCATGATCCTTCTCGAATATGCCGCGATATTCATTGTATGTAGTCGAGCCGATGCAGCGCAGGTCGCCGTTGGCGAGAGCAGGCTTGATCAGGTTCGAGGCGTCCATCACGCCGCCCGACGCGGCGCCGGCGCCGATGACGGTGTGAATTTCATCGATGAAGAGAATTGCACCGGGCTGTTTTTTGACCTCCGCGAGTACCGCCTTCAGGCGCTTCTCGAAATCGCCGCGATACTTGGTGCCCGCCACCAAGGATCCCATGTCGAGCGAATAGATCGTGGCATCCAGCAGTACGTCCGGCACCTGGTTCTCGACAATCATGCGCGCGAGCCCCTCCGCGATCGCCGTCTTGCCGACTCCCGCCTCGCCCACATAGAGGGGATTGTTCTTACGCCGCCGGCACAGGATCTCAATGGTGCGTTCGACCTCGAGCTTACGGCCGATTAACGGGTCGATCTTGCCCTTGCGTGCCGAGTCATTGAGATTGGTGGCGTATTTCTCCAAGGCATTGCCGCCGCCGTCACCCTCGCGCTCAGCATCGGGAGACGCGCCGCCATCGTCGCGTTCGCTGCGCTCCTCGCCGCCGGCCTTCGACAGGCCGTGGGCAATGAAGTTGACCACGTCGAGACGCGATACATCCTGCATGCTGAGCAGATAGGCGGCATGCGATTGCTTTTCGCTGAATATGGCCACCAGCACATTGGCGACGGTGACCTCTTTCTTGCCGCTCGACTGGACGTGAAACACTGCGCGCTGCAGGACTCGCTGGAACCCCAAGGTGGGCTGCACGTCGCGGTCCTCGCCGGCCGGCAGCCGCGGCGTGGTTTGATCGATGAATTGCTTCAGCTCAGTCTTGAGCTTGGCGGTATCCGCGCCGCAGGACTTCAAGACCTCCCTGACTTTGGGGGTGTCCACGATGGCGAGCAGCAGGTGCTCGACGGTCATGAATTCATGCCGCGCCTCGCGCGCACCGGCAAACGCATCATTTAAGCAAAATTCGAGTTCTTGACTGAGCACTTTACGCCTCTTCTAGCGTTGCCATCAGCGGATGCTGATGTTGTCGCGCGTACGCGATCACTTGAGCCACCTTGGTCTCTGCAATCTCATAAGTAAAGACCCCGCAGACTCCTTTTCCTTTGGTATGCACTTCCAGCATGACGCGAGTGGCCTTGGTGCGATCCATGGCAAAGAAACGTTGCAGGATATCGACCACGAACTCCATGGGAGTGTAGTCGTCATTGATCAACACCACTTGATACAGGGGTGGACGTTTGAGCTTCGGCGCCGCTTCCTCGACAACCAGCCCTGTCCCGTCCCGTCCACGTTCAATGTCACTCATGAATCATCAGTTTATAGGGTGCGATCTGTTGCTTTACAAGACGTGGCAGCCAAACCCCTTGCCAAGTTCCCTGTCGCCAATCGGTATCACATAACTTTAACAAGTAAAAACAAATGCTTGAGCGCTCAAGCGAGTAACCCGTATGATTACCGATCAGGATAAACATTCAGACCCCTACATGCTCGATTCGCGCTCCAATGAATGGCTGTCCCGTCTACAGGGCAACGGCCCGAGACTAGTGTCGCTGGCTTTGGCGGCGCTAATCGCTGTGGAGCTCGCCCGGATCGCGATTTCACTGCTTGGCGGCGGGCCGGTCAGATCCCCGCAACCGGTCCTGAGCGCCACTGCGGCACGCATGCAGCACCCCGCGCTCGAGGTGCAGAGCATTGTTTCAGCGCACTTGTTTGGAGTGGCTACCGCCGATGCCACTGCGCAGGATCCGGACAACGCGCCGCAATCCACGGCTAATCTGCTGCTCGCCGGTACGATTGCAACCCAGGATCCTAAGCGCGGGGTTGCCATAATCAGCGAGGGCGGACCCTCCAAGGTGTATTCGGTTGGCGACAATGTCGGCGGCGCCTCTTTGCATTCAGTCTACCTTGACCATGTCATTCTCGATCGGGGCGGCGTATTGGAGACGTTGTTATTACCGCGGCTGTTAGGTCCCGGCATGCACGCCCCACCGGTGGTGCGCCGGCCTACCGGCGCGGACCCGCGCACCGTGGCCGCCGTGGAGAATATCCGCCGCTTGGTCCAGCAGGACCCCGGCCTTCTCGATCAAGTCATGCGCACCGTGCCCTCGTACGACAGCGCCGCCGGCAAATTGCGCGGCTTTCGCGCCTATCCGGGCCGAAATCGGCAGATATTCTCCAAGTTAGGCCTCAAGCCGGGCGATTTGGTCACGGCCATCAACGGCACGGCCCTCGATGACCCGCAGCGCAGTCAGGAAGTGTTCAATACTATTCAGACGTCGGATCATGTGACAGTGACCGTCGAACGCGGCGGACAAAAGCAGGACATCAGCCTGAACATCGCACAAGTCGCGGCGCAGGCGACCAGGGAACTGGATGGCGAGACGAATCCGGCGGCCGCTCCCCCCAGCGGGGCACCGCAGCCGGTCCAGCTCCCCAATCCCAACAGCAATGAACCATCAAACGAATAGCGCGAGCGAAGGTCGAATGCGTTCAACATACGAGTACTCATGATGCCGACTTCAAGCAGACCGCAGCCCAAACACCGCATCGCCGCCTGCCTGGCGCTGTCCGCGCTGCTCGTGTCCATGTCGTTGCCCGCCGCGACCCCGGCTCGAACCCAGGACGGCCCTACCATCACGCCGAACTACAAGGATGCGGACTTAAGCCAGATCATCCAAGCGGTGGCCGAAGTCACCGGCAAGAATTTCATCATCGATCCGCGCGTCAACGCCAAGGTCACCATGCTGTCGGCGACTCCAATGTCGCCGGCGGCCTTCTACGAAGCTTTCCTGGCGGTGTTGCAGGTGTATGGCTATGTGGCGGTGCCGGCCGGCAAAGTCATCAAAATCATCCCCAACACCGACGCCCGCCAGGTGCCGGCGAACGACTTGCCGAGCGATGTGAGCAGCACTTCGGATGAGATCGTGACGCAGATCATCACCATGAAGAACATCAGTGCGGCACAGCTGGTGCCGTTGTTGCGGCCGCTCATTCCCCAATATGGTCATCTGGCCGCCTACCCCAGCGGCAACATGCTAATCATTTCGGATCGCGCCAGCAATGTGAGTCGCATCGTACGTATTGTCGCGCGCATGGACGAAAGCGGCGATGAGCCCATCGAAGTGATCGGGCTGCACAACGCCAGCGCCGCCGATGTGGTGCGTATCGTCAATTCTCTGAATCAGGGCCAGGGCGCCGAAGGAGCCGGGGCTGCGGTCAAGGTGGTCGCCGATGAGCGCACCAACAGCATCCTATTGACCGGCGAGAAGTCGCAGCGCCTGCGGCTCAAGGCGCTGATCCTTAACATGGACACGCCGCTTGCGACCGGCGGTGATACGCAGGTCAGATACTTGCGCTATGCCGACGCCGAAAAGATCGCCGACAAGCTCAAGGGCCAGGCCACGGCCTCGGCAAAAGCCCAGGGCGGCCCGCCGACGGCCGGCGCGACCGGCGGCACCCCCAATGTCGATGCCAGCGTCACCATTTGGGCAGACATCGCCACCAATGCACTGATCATCACCGCGCCGCCGAAGATCATGAGATCGCTGATGGCGGTGATCGACAAGCTTGATATTCGCCGCGCCCAGGTCCAGGTGGAAGCCCTCATCGTCGAGATCGATGTGAATAAGAGCTCGAACTTGGGCGTGCAGTGGATTCTTTACGGACAGGGGAACAACTACACGCCGGCGGCGGTCTCCAACTTTCCGACCAGCAGCGGCGCGGGCATCGTTAATCTCGCGGCTGCCGCCTTGAGCGGCGGTGCCACCTCGGCTGCCGGGGCCTCCACCGTCGCCAGCGCGATCGGCACGGGCGCAACCCTGGCGGTCGGGCGCTACAACGCCAACTCAGGCACCAATTTTGCCGCCATCGTGCAGGCGCTGCGCAGCGACGGCAGCAGCAACATCATCTCAACCCCGTCGCTGATCACCATGAACAACGAGGAAGCCGAAGTCAAAGTGACCCAGGAAATTCCGTTGATCACCGGCTCCTATAGCAGCTCCACCGCGAGCACCAACGGCACCACCAGCCCGTTCACCACCATTCAACGCGAGGAAGTGGGCACGATCTTAAAAGTCACGCCGCACATCAACGAGGGCAATTCGGTGCAGCTGAAGATCGAGCAGGAGGACTCCTCCCCAGGCGCCAAGCTCACCAATTCAGCCGACATTTCAACCAACAAGCGCTCGATCAAGACCACGGTGCTGATCGAGGATGGCGGCATCATCGTGCTCGGCGGCTTGATGTCGGACACCGTCTCCGAGAGCCAAGATCGCGTCCCGGTGCTCGGCGCAATTCCGTTGCTCGGCAATCTGTTCAAATCGCGCAGCGGTTCGCGTCAAAAGAAGAACCTGCTGGTATTCATCCGTCCGAAGATCCTGCGCGATGCGGAAGCCACTGAGAGCACCAGCGAGGCCAAGTACAACGAGGTGCGGCAGCATCAAAAGAACCTGAACAACGGGCATATCACTCTGCTGCCCGGCGAGAAGCAGCCTGTGGTGCCGCCGATGCCGCCAGGGTCGGGATTGCCCGCGCCACCGCCCTCGGATACCAATGCCCAAGGGGCCACGCCCAACGCGCCGCCGCAATCCGCTCCTGTGCCGCCCGCCCCGACGGCCCCACCCACCTCGCCGAACCCATGAACGCCGAGCTCAACGACCCGGGCGTGCCAAGGAAACTGTCGTTTCCGTTCGCGAAACGGCATGGCGTGCTGGTTCGCGGCATCGCCGACGGCGTGGCGGACACCGTCTGCCGCCCAGGCGTGACGCCGCAAAGCTTGGCGGAAGTGCGCCGCTTCATCGGCGTGCCGTTGCGCTTGGAACGGGTATCGATCGAATCTTTCGATTCCATGCTGCGCATCGCCTACGAAGCGGGCTCGGGTGCCGCGATGCAGATGCTGGAGGGCTTGGACGACAATACCGACCTCGCGCACCTGGCCGAGGACATTCCCGAATCCTCCGACCTGCTGGAAAGCGACGACGAGGCGCCCATCATCCGCTTGATCAACGCACTGCTGACTCAGGCGGTCAAAGAGAACGCGTCGGATATTCACATAGAGCCCTATGAGAATCGCCTGGTGATCCGCTTTCGGGTCGACGGCGTGCTGCGCGAGGTGCTGCAAACCAAGCGCGCGGTCGCGCCGCTGGTGGTGTCGCGCATCAAGGTGATGTCCAAGCTCGATATCGCCGAGCGGCGGCTGCCGCAGGATGGCAGAATTTCGCTGCGAATCGCCGGCCGCGCCGTCGACGTGCGCGTCTCGACTCTGCCCTCGGGCCACGGCGAGCGCGTAGTGCTGCGCTTGCTCGACAAACAGGCAGGGCGCATCGAACTGACCTCCCTGGGGATGGACCGGCGCACGCAGGAGGTCATGGACGAGATTATCCATAAGCCGCACGGCATCATTCTGGTGACCGGACCCACGGGTTCGGGCAAAACCACGACGCTGTACGCAGCCCTGGAACGCATCAACGACAACACCCGCAATGTCATGACTGTCGAGGACCCGATCGAGTACTACATCGACGGCATCGGGCAGACCCAGGTGAACACCAAGGTCGAAATGACCTTTGCACGCGGGCTGCGTGCCATCTTAAGGCAGGACCCCGATGTAGTGATGGTCGGTGAAATCCGCGATCTGGAAACGGCGCAGATCGCCGTGCAGGCGAGTTTGACCGGACACTTGGTGCTCTCCACCTTGCATACCAACACCGCCGTGGGCGCCGTCACGCGCCTGCGCGACATGGGCATCGAACCGTTCCTGCTGTCCTCGAGCTTGATCGGCGTGCTGGCGCAGCGCCTGGTGCGCGTGCTCAACCCGCAGACCCGCGAGGCCTTCATGGCCGGGGAGTATGAGCGCAGGCTCTTGAACTTGGATGCGCAGGGCGGCCCGGTGCAGCTGTATCGCCCCAGCGACGAACCCGGCAACGGTTACCGGGGGCGCACCGGGATCTACGAACTCATCGCGGTCGATGATCACATGCGCACGATGATTCACGATGGCTCCGCCGAGCAGGATTTGGAGCGCTACGCGCGCAGCGCCAGCCCCGGAATTCGCGACGACGGCCGCCGCAAGGTCATGGCCGGCGAAACCACGCTCGAAGAAGTCCTGCGCGTCACCCGCGAGGACTAGTAGCCGAATGGGCGCGTTCGAATACACCGCTCTCGATGCGCAAGGCAGGGAACGCAAGGGTCTGATCGAGGGCGACACCCCCAAACATGTGCGCCAGTTGCTGCGCGACAAGCAGCTGCTGCCGATGGAAATCCAGGAAACGGCACAGAAGGAGTTGAAGAAGAGCCGCGCTCGCGGCTTCATGCGGCGCGGCCTGTCGACCTTGGACCTTGCGCTGTTGACCCGCCAGCTGGCCACCCTGCTGCACTCCGGCCTGCCGCTCGAGGAGTCGCTGCAGGCGGTGGCCGAGCAAACGGAGAAGCCGCGCGTCCAGCGCATCATCCTGGGCGTGCGCAGCAAAGTGGTCGAGGGCCATCCCCTGGCGGACGGCTTACGGGATTTCCCGCAGGCGTTTCCCGAAATCTATCGGGCAACGGTGTCTGCCGGCGAGCAGTCCGGCAAGCTCGACTCGGTGCTGGAGCGGCTCTCCGACTACACCGAGTCGCGACAGGTCATGGGCCAGCAAGTCAGCAATGCGCTGGTGTATCCCATCGTGCTGTTGGTGCTGTCCTTCGCGATTGTGTCCTTCCTGCTGGCCTACGTGGTACCGCAAGTGGTCGCCGTGTTCGAATCCGGCCACCAGGAGTTGCCCATCGCCACCCGCATACTGATCGGCATGAGCGACCTGGTACGCCACTATTGGTTCTATGCCCTGATCGTGATCGCCGCCGCCACCTGGGGTTTCCTGCGCTGGCTCAAGGCGCCGGAGGCGCGCCTCAAGTTCGATCGATTCCTGCTGCGGGTGCCGCTGGTGGGAAAGCTCATTCGCGGGCTCAACACGGCGCGATTTTCGCGCACCTTCAGCATCCTGACTGCGAGCGCTGTGCCCGTGCTCGAGGCGCTGCGAATCTCGGCCGAAGTGGTCACCAACCTGCCCATGAAGCAGGCGGTGGAGGATGCGGCGCTGCGCGTACGCGAGGGCGCGCCGATCGGCAAGTCCTTAGCCGCCCGCAAATTGTTCCCGCCCATGATGATCCACCTCATCAGCAGCGGTGAAAGCAGCGGCGAATTGGAAAAGATGCTGGAACGGGCGGCGACCAATCAGGAGCGCGAGATGGACGGCCTGCTGTCGACCATGACCAATCTCTTGGGGCCCTTCATGGTGGTATTCATGGGCGCAGTCGTCATGTTCATCGTCATCGCACTGCTCCTGCCGATATTTCAACTCAACGACCTCGTCAAATAGAAGACTGTGCGCTGGGGTATTGCGCCCAGCACGCATTTCCGTTTATAAACCGCGCGTGTCGGATCAAATAGTCGACCTCAAACCTTCAACAGCATGAGCGAAAAGCCCGAATCGGACGAGTTCGAGGAAGAGGACGCCGAAGATGCGGCCCCCGGCGGCGATGAAGTCGACGTCGACCACATCATGCGCGACGTCGAGTCGCAGCGCCGGCGCGCGCCAAAGGGTGCTGAACCGGCCTGGCGCCGCCTGGAACGGGTGATGGAAGAGCGGCGCACCGCCGAGCTGATGAGCGACTTCGATGATTATAAAATTGCTGACCCCGGCGAGCAGGCGGACGAGGATCCGGCAAAAGGCGCCGCCAAGAAAAAAAAATCCCGCTAGGGCGGTCGCCTACGCGGATTGCCCTCCCCACCCGCATCGTCTTCACGCGGCGCTCTCAAATTTCGTTGCGTTTCGCGAACTGCCCGATGTGATCGGCCGCCCTGAAGGCGAGCGCCTGGATGGTCATGGTCGGTTGACCGCGTCCGGAGGTCACGAAACTCGAGCCGTCGCATAGGAACAGATTTCGCACATCGTGGCTGCGGTGATATTTATCAACCACCGATGCGGCCGGATCATTGCCCATGCGGCAGGTGCCGAGTAAATGCACTCCTGCCTCGAGCTCATCGACATCGTCGCGCCACACTTTTTGGGCGCCGGCCGCCTCCATGATCTCCACCTGCCGGTCCTGCAGAAAGCGCGCGAAGGCAAGGTCGTCCGGATGGTCCTTGTAGGTGATTCGGATGGCCGGAATCCCCCAGGCGTCCTTGAGTGTGGGATCGATGCTGACGCCGTTGCTTGCCAGGGGCAGCGAAGTGGTATGTCCCGCACACACCATGGAACGTGGGAACGCCTCGATTCGTGTTTTCAGCTCGGCGCCCCAGCGCGGCAAGTTGCCGCCGGTGGTCATCGCCCAAATCGCAGGCTGCGGATTGATGCGGCCGTCGATGCCGCCGCCGCCATAGAAGCCGCGCCGCGGATCCGCCCGGTAGAAATCATGGATGACACGCGTGACCTGCACGCTCTTATATTCGTTTAGCTCATGCTCGAAGGCCGCATAGGCCTGCGCTCCCTGGTTGTACATGAGGTATTTGCCCACCAAGCCGCTCGAGTTCGCCAGTCCTTCGGGAAAACGCGCGCTCGAGGAATTGAGGAGCAAGCGCGCCGTCTCGGCACCGTTGGCGGACAGCACCACGGCGCTGGCTTTTTGAAAGTGTTGGCGCTTGTCGGCATCGAAATAATGCACCCCGGTCGCGCGCCCTGCCGCATTGATCGCCACATGGTACACATAGCTTGACGATCGGATCTCGCAGCGGCCGGTCGCCTCCGCCTCCGGAATCATGGTGTAAAGGGCGGAGGACTTCGCCCGCGCCTCGCAGCCGAAACCCATGCAGAATCCACAGTGGATGCAGCCAGGCCGGTCTCGAAAAGGCTGCGAAGCAATGGCCATGGGCGCGGGAAAAGGATGCAGACCCAGCTTGCGCCCACCGCGTTCGAGCAACACGCCCGAGGACTTCACCGGCAACGGCGGCATGGGATAGGGCTTGCTGCGGGGCGGATCGAACGGACTGGCGCCGCCAAGACCCGACACTCCCACCTCCCACTCCACCTTGGTGTAGTAAGGCTCCAATTCTTGATAGCTAATCGGCCAATCGGCAAAACCGGTGCCGGGAATTGCGCCCAACACACTGCGCTCATTGAAGTCGATTTCGTGAAAGCGCCAGAAATTGGCCGTGAAGTGGTTGCTGCTGCCGCCGACCAGGCGTGCATACTGCGCCGGCTGCATGCCGGCCGTGCGCTTCGCCTCCGCGTCGGACGTCTTGCGGAAGCTCTGCGGGCTCACTGCAGGGTCAACGGTGATCCCATTGAGAAAGAAATATTTGAGTTCATCGTGCTCGAAGTCGGCCGACCCTAAGCGCGGGCCCTGTTCGAATACCAGCACCGTGAAACCCGCCAGCGACAGTTCCCGCGCCATCACGCCGCCGGCCGCGCCCGAGCCCACCACGACAAAATCCACGGTCTCATTGGGTTTGAATTTGCGCATTGTCACGAATGCTCGTCGCGCGGATACGGCACGAAGCCCGTGTACTCGCGATCGTAGTAGCCGAACGGCGGGGTGAACGCGTGCTGATCGGCGAACCCCATCATCGTCCAGCCGATCCCGCGAAAATTGCCGCCGTATTTCGGTGAGGAGAACATGCCCAATACGGTGAGGGTGCGCATGGTCTCAAAGAACGGGCTGCGATCCACGGTTTTAAGAAAGGCAATTTGCCGATCGGAAGCGGTTTGCGCGAACGCCGCCGCAGCCGGATCGTTTGCCCGAAACCCGGCCTGGAACTCCACCAGGCCGCTGCGAAAATCCGCCGCCCAGGCGGCGAAGAAAGTCGCCATCGCACGATCTATGAAATACACCGCGTGCGCTTCACGCGCGCCCGGCGTCGCGCCGCTCGGCACGATCTGCGCTGCGATCGCAGCGACATCGGCCGCCTCGGCAGCGCCAAGAAATTCGAATCCCAAGGGCGCGGCAATGGCAGACACATCCTCCGCATGATGCGCTGCAGCCGCGATCGCCGGCCACTGTGCCGCGATCCATACGCTCGATAACAAACCGCCACTCGACAGCAGAAAAGTACGCCGTGAACTATCTTGATCGCTGCGTGGGTGCATGTGCCTTGCCTTGTTTTGATCGATGATATCGGCTAGCGCCGTCCGGAGTTTCTAAATCTCGCCGCGTTTGGCGAACTGCCCGATGTGCTCGGCAGCGCGGAATGCAAGCGCCTGAATGGTCATGGTCGGCTGGCCCCGTCCCGAGGTGACGAAGCTCGAACCGTCGCAGAGAAATAGATTCGGCACATCGTGGGTGCGGTGATACTTGTCGACCACCGAGGATGCGGCCTCGTTGCCCATGCGGCAGGTGCCGAGCAAGTGCACACTGCTGCGTGCGATACGCGGCGCCGCCCGCCAAACTTTTTGCGCGCCCGCCGCCTGCATGATTTCGACCGAGCGCTCCTGCAAAAAGCGCGCCGTGGCCAGATCGTCTTTATGATCTTTGTACGTGACGCGCATTGCCGGAATGCCCCAGGCGTCCTTGAGCGTGGGATCGATGCTGACGCTGTTGGTTTCGACCGGCAACGAGGTGCAATGTGACAGCGACACCATCGATCGCGGAAAGGCCTCGAGCCTTGATTTGAAATCAGCTCCCCAAAGCGGCAAGTCGCCGCCCGCCGCCAGCGCCCAGCCGACGGGCTGAGGGCCCATTCGGGCATCAATGCCGCCGCCGCCATAAAATCCGCGTTTCGGATCGGAGTCATAGAAGTCTTGCAGAATGCGGGTCACCTGCACGCTCTTGTATTCATTGAGCTCGTGCTCGAATTGCGCATGCACGGCGGCGCTTTGGTTAAACATCAGGTACTTGCCGACCAGTCCGCTAGAATTGGCGAGTCCCTGCGGGAAGCGGCTGCTCGACGAATTGAGCAGCAGCCGCGCGGTTTCGGCGCCGTTGGCCGACACGACCACCGCGCGCGCCTTCTGCAAGTGCTCGCGTTTGTGCTCATCGAAATACAGTACACCGGTGGTGCGTCCGCGCGCATTCATGGCCACCTGATAGACGTAGCTATGCGGACGAATTTCGCAGCGCCCCGTCGCCTCGGCCTCCGGAATCATCGTGTACAAAGTCGAGGACTTCGCCATCACCTCGCAACCGAAGCCGATACAGAAACCGCAGTGTGCACAGGGAGGCCTGCCGCGGTGCAGCTGCGAGACGATGGCCATGGGGGCAGGGTATGGATGCAGCCCGAGTTTGCGCGCCCCGCGCTCGAGCAGCACGCCCGAGGATTTGACCGGCAGCGGCGGCATGGGATAGGGCTTGGAGCGCGGCGGATCGAATGGACTGGCGTAGGCAAGGCCCGACACCCCCACTTCCCATTCGACTTTGGTGTAGTAGGGCTCGAGATCTTGATAGCTAATCGGCCAATCCGCGAAACCGGTGCCGGGAATGGCGCCTAAGACGCTGCGCTCATTGAAATCGATTTCGTGAAAGCGCCAGTAATTGGCGGTGAAATGCGTACTGCTGCCGCCTACGACGCGCGCGTAGTTCAGGGAGTTGCCAATTCTCGGCTGTTGCGCGGTCTGCGTGGGGTCATCCCTGAACGTTTGCGGACTGACGGCGGGATCGTTGGTAATGCCGCTCAGATAATAGTATTTGAGTTCATCGTGTTCAAAGTCCGCCGAACTCAAACGGGGTCCTTGTTCCAGCACCACCACGCTGAATCCCGCCTGGGCTAATTCTCGCGCCATCACACCGCCGGCCGCCCCGGAACCGACAATGGCGAAGTCCACGGTTTCGCTGGGCTTGAACTTTGCGTTTTCCATCTGAGGACTATGCCACACTTAGATCCGTGTCTTCGACCGAACAATATTCGCAGCGGCTGAATGCGCGCGAAGCCAGCCTCGCGCGATTGGACCGCTTGCATTCCCGTCTGGGGAGTGTACGCCTGGTGGTCGGCGCAGCATTTCTGTTCACGGCATGGTTGTGCTTTGGACGGTTGGCGCTCGCGCCGGCATGGCTGCTCATCCCGGTCGCGGCATTCATCGCCTTGGTCTTATATCACCAGCGGGTTCGCACGGAGCGCGCGCGGGCACAGCGCGCCGTGGCATTTTATCGAGCCAGCATCGCACGCATGGCAGATCAATGGCGCGGCAACGGCGTCACCGGCGAGCAATTCGATATTCCACATCATATTTACGCATCCGATTTGGATCTGTTCGGCTCCGGCAGCCTGTTCGAATTGCTGTGCGCGGCGCGCACGCCGATGGGCCAAGCGGCACTGGCCCAATGGCTGCTGGCGCCTGCGAATCTTACAACCATTCGCGAACGCCACGCCTGTATCGACGATCTGCGCGGCCGCGTGGATTTGCGCGAGGATTTGGCTGTCGAGGGCGAACCTGCGCAAATAACCCTGCATGTAGCAACGATTGTGGCGTGGGCCCAGGCACCGAATCGGCTGGATCAGCCATGGATTCGCTGGACTGCACCGCTGCTGGCCGTACTCGCCTTGGCGTCCGTGGTCGCATGGGGTGTTGCGGGCATACTCTATCCGCTGCTTGCTGTGTTACTGGCCGAAACCGCCGTCGCCTATTTGCTGAGGGAGCCCATACATCAAGCCATTACGGCCGTCGAGAGCGCCTATGAGGACGTGAAGGGCCTGTCGATGCTGTTGAATAGAATAGAGGCCGAGCACTTCGAGGCTGCACCACTGCGCGCCCTCGTGCTTAAGCTGTCATCGCATACGCACAGCGCATCCGCCACCTTCGCGCGGCTGGCCACCATCGTCAACTTTGTCGAATCGCGGCGCAATCCGCTGCTGGCGCCGCTGCTGCTGTTAGTGATGTACCCGCTGCAGGCCGCGCTCGCCGCGGAACGCTGGCGCAGGGCTCATGGCGAGCTAGTCAGTTCCTGGCTGGGCGTGCTGGGCGAGATCGAGGCGCTGCTCTCTCTCTCCCGCCATGCCTACGAATCGCCGCAGGATCCTTTTCCTGAATTCACGGAGGGGGTGGCAACGTTCACGGCTGCGAATCTCGGACATCCATTGATCCCAGCCGCCGCGCGCATTTGCAATGATGTGGATATCTCCGGCGCCACCCGTGTGCTACTGATCAGCGGCTCGAACATGTCGGGCAAGAGCACCTTGCTCCGTGCCATCGGCATCAACACAGTGCTGGCGATGGCCGGCGCTCCGGTGCGCGCCAAGCGCCTGCGGCTCACGGCGCTGCAGGTGGGCGCCAGCATTCGCATCAATGATTCGCTGCACGAGGGCAGTTCGCGCTTCTATGCCGAGATTACGCGGCTGCGCCAGTTGTTCGAGCCGGCAGCGCTGCCGCTGCTGTTTCTGTTGGACGAACTGCTGCAGGGCACCAACTCTGCGGACCGGCGCATCGGCGCGCACGGCGTAATTCGGGCGCTGATCGAGCGCGGCGCCATCGGCTTGATCAGCACTCACGATCTGGCACTGACGGACATCGACGGGCTCGCAGCGGACGCTTTGCGAAACGTTCATTTCCAGGACGAGCTGCTGGACGGGAAATTAAAGTTCGATTTCAAGCTGCAGCCCGGGATCGTCACCAAGAGCAACGGCATCGAACTCATGCGCTCGATTGGGCTGGATGTCTGAGCCGTCGCCGTTTAGTGAAAATTCCGCGACGCCACCGTCAGATCCCCCAGCATCGCCGATAGATTGGTCAGGCGCTGCGCGATCACATGCTGCACGTCGCCCTCCCGCTGCAGCTTGCCCTGCACCTCGAGCAAACGCGACTCGAGCAATGCCGCCCGCTGCTCCACCACAACGCTGTTCCACACGATCAAATTCACATAGCCGGTTTCATCTTCCATGGTGACGAAGACCACCCCGCTGGCACTGCCCGGCCGTTGGCGCGTGATGACCAAGCCCGCCGTCCTCACCCATTCTCCGTTCGGCTGGGCCCACAGATCTTGCGTCGGCACCACGCCGCGCTTCTGCAATTTCTCACGCAGCAGGCTCAAGGGATGGCGGCGCAGCGTGAGCCCGGTGCTGCCATAGTCGGCGACGATGTCCTGGCCCTCGCGCGGCGCGCGCAGCAGCGGGATGCCCTCCTCCCGCGCCGTGGCGGCCGGCAGCAGCGGCAAGGGGCGCTCCACCCCCGTTACCTGCCACACGGCACGATGCCGATGTCCCGTGAGATGAGCCAGTGCATCGGCGGCCGCCAGCGCTTCGAGATCGCGCCGCTCCAACCCTCCCCGCTCCGCCAGATCGGCGATCGAGTCGAAGGCACGCAATGTTCGCGCCGCGAGCAGCCGCGCCGCTCCCTCGCCCGATAAATGCTTCACCAGGCGCAGGCCCAGGCGCAGCGCCGCACTGCCGTCAGCGCGCCGTTCGAGCGTGCAATCCCAGCCGCTTAAGGTCACATCGACGGCGCGCACTTCGACTCCATGGGAACGCGCATCGCGCACCAATTGTGCCGGCGCATAAAAGCCCATGGGCTGGCTGTTGATGAGCGCCGCGCAAAACGCTGCGGGTTCGTAGTGCTTCAGCCAGGCGGAGGTGTAGACCAGCAGCGCGAAGCTGGCGGCATGAGACTCAGGAAAACCATAATCGCCGAATCCCAGTATCTGATTGAATATCTGCTGCGCGAAACTCTCAGGGTAGCCGCGCTCGCGCATGCCCTCGATGAGCTGGCGCTGGAAAGGCTCCAAGCCGCCCTTGCGCTTCCACGCCGCCATGGCGCGGCGCAGCCGGTCCGCCTCGCCCGGCGAAAATCCGGCTGCGACGATGGCCAGCTGCATGACCTGTTCCTGAAAAATCGGCACGCCCAGGGTACGCTTGAGCACCGCCTCGACCGCCTTGCTTGGATACGTCACTGCCTCCTCGCCGTTGCGGCGCCGCAGGTAGGGATGCACCATCTCGCCTTGGATGGGACCCGGGCGCACGATGGCCACTTCGATCACCAAGTCGTAATAATTTTGCGGCCGCAGGCGCGGCAGCATGGACATTTGCGCGCGCGATTCGATTTGAAATACGCCCGTGGTGTCGGCCCGGCAAATCATCTCGTACACGGCCTTATCCTCGGCGGGCACGCTCGCCAAATCGAGCTTACCGGGCGCAGGTGAGCCGGCGCGGGCCGGCCCGCCGAACTTATTGATCAGGTCGAATGCGCGGCGGATCGCGCTCAGCATGCCCAAACCCAGCACATCCACTTTCAACAGTCCCAGCGCATCGAGATCGTCCTTGTCCCATTCGATCACAGTGCGCTCGGGCATGGCCGCGTTCTCGATGGGCACCAGTTCATCCAAGCGCCCGCGCGCGATGACGAAGCCGCCCACATGCTGCGACAGATGGCGCGGGAACCCAAGAATTTCGGCCGTGAGCGCAATCAGGCGCGCAATCAAGGGATGGCCGGGATCGAAACCGGAGGCGCGGATGCGCTCGGGATCGATGCGCTGGCCATCCCACCACTGCATGCCGCGCGCCAGCTGGTCCACTTGCGCGAGATCCAATCCCAACGCCTTGCCGACGTCGCGCAGAGCGCTGCGCGGGCGGTAGCAAATGACGGTGGCCGCCAGCGCCGCGCGCTCGCGGCCGTACTTGGTGTAAATATACTGAATCACTTCTTCACGCCGCTCATGCTCGAAATCCACGTCGATGTCGGGCGGCTCGTTGCGTTCCTTGGAAATGAAACGTTCGAACAGCATGGCCATGCGCGAGGGATCCACTTCGGTGATCCTCAGGCAGTAGCAGACGGTGGAGTTGGCCGCTGAACCGCGGCCCTGACACAGTATCCCTTGCGAACGCGCATATTCAACGACGTCGTGCACGGTCAGAAAGAACGGCTCGAATTTGAGTTCGGCGATCAAGCGCAATTCGTGCTCGATGTTCTCGCGCACCGCAGGCGACGCCCCTGCAGGCCAACGCTGCGCGCAGCCTTGCAGGGTCAGTGCGCGCAAATGACTGGAGGCAGTGGCGCCGGAGGGCACGATTTCTTCCGGATATTCATAGCGCAATTCGTCGAGCTTGAAAGTGCAGCGTTCGGCGATGGCCAGCGTTTGCGCGAGCAGCGGCGCGGGGTACAGCTCGCGCAGGCGCGGCAGGGGACGCAGACAGCGCTCGCCGTTTGGAAATACGGCAAATCCCAAGTCTTGCAGCGGCGTGTTCAGGCGAATCGCCGTCAGCACATCCTGCAGGGCACGCCGGCTGCGGCGATGCATGTGCACATCACCTGCCGCCACTCGCGGCAATTCCAGCACCTGGCCGAGGGTTTCTAGCGACTGCAAACGGCGGCCGTCGAAGCCGCCGGTGAGCAATTCCACACCTATCCACAAACGTCCCGGGAATCGTTCGCGCAACCACCGGCCGTCTTCTTCCTCCCGCTGCGAGGATGCTCGTTCGGCACGCGGCAACCAGATGATCAAGCAGCCCTCGAGGGCATTCTCGAGATCGGTGCGGGCCAGCTTGTAGTGACCTTTGGCGCTCGCACGGCGCGCCCCGCTGATCAAGCGGCTCATGGCGCCGTAACTCGCGCGATCGGTGGCCAGCACCACCAGTTTCAATTCATCGAGGCAGGTCAGTTCCGTGCCGATGATCAGCGGCAGACCATGCTGCTTGGCGGCGACGTGAGCGCGTACCACCCCCGCCAGCGAGCATTCGTCGGTGAGCGCCAGGGCGCGGTAATCCAAGCGTTTGGCCTGCGCGATCAATTCCTGTGGGCTGGAAGCGCCGCGCAAAAAAGAAAAATTGCTCAAGGCGTGGAGTTCGGCGTACACGGATCGGACCTTTAGAGCGTGCGCATCCGCCGTTTCAGGCGAACATCCCGTGCAAGTACCAACGCTTGGATTGACGCTCCTGGAAAACCCACAGCTGCGCGCCCTGAGGTTGATGTGCAATGTAGTAATCGCGCGCCACGCCCTTGCCGTCCCACCAACCGCTCTCGATGCGTTCAGGACCCTGTTCCAGAATCAAATCGCCCGCCAAGGGCAGCGGCGCATCCAACAACCAGACGGGGCGCGGCAGGCCATCGCCCGCGGCCTTAGGCGTCTTGCCGCCGGCAGACAGGGCAGAAGCCGGGCGCAGCTCATGGACGCGTCGCCAGGCCGCTTCGGGCCGGTGCTCCGGGATGGAAACAACCCCATACACCGCTGCTTCGCCCAAGCGCGCGCGCAGGCGTTCCACCAATTGCGGTGCCGTATCACGGCCTCCGGAGTTCGTGCCGGCGCCCCGCGTCAAACCGGCAAAGATATCAAGCGAGGCGGCCGACAGAGGTAGCAGAGAACCGGACAGCAATTCCATGCTGCGGACCGCTGCCGGCAACTCGAGCCGCGTCAATTTCTGGCTCAGTACATCCGTCAAGCGCCGCTGTTCGCTGGTGATGCTCGCCAATCCCACGTATACGCAGGTAGCAGGTTCCGTGCGGTGGCGCAGTTTCAGGCGCAGCCTTTGCACGCCGGCCTGACGTTCGCGCAAGAACTGCGCACAGCATACGATCAACGGCTCGAGCGCCTTTTCCAGATAAGCAACGGACTCGATTTCCGCTTCGAAATCGCAGCGCGCGCGAAAACGCTCACGCGGCACGAAGGCTCGGCGCGGCGCGTATTGTCGCGCCAGCGCAATATCCAGATCCCGCACCGACGCTGTGCCCAGACGGCGTGCCAGGCCGGCACGCGGCAGGCGCAGCAATTCACCCAGCCGCGTCACACCCATGGCACGCAAGGTCTGCAACCGCGCGCCATCCCAAGCCGTGCAAGCGATCGGCAACGCTGCCATGCGTCCGGGCAGCGTGCCGAGATCTTCGATGTGTACTGCAACGCCGGCGCGCGCGAACCACAACGCAGCTAAAGTCGGTGCCGTAGCACTGCATGCCTGCAGCTTCAGCCGGCGCCAGCAGGCATCGATAGCGGCATGCAAGGTTTCAAGGGGACCCAGTAGCTTCAGGCTGCCTTTGATTTCCAGCAACAGGGCATTGGGTGGTTCGATGCTGACGAAGGAAGTGAAGCGTTGCGCATGCACGCACAGGCGCTGCAGTACGGCGGCGGCATGTTCCATGTCCAGCAGTTCCGGAAACACTGCGGCATACCAAAGCTGCTTGGGGCGCGTGCGCGCCGCGGTCTGCGGCGTCGGCGGTATGCCGCCTGCCTTCCATGAGCTAGGTGCGGCGTATGCCTTGGGCGCAGGCGAAGCGTCCTCTGCGGCAAAGAGATCTGCCGTCAGTGATTTCACCTTGCGCAATTTCAAGGGCCACCGAAATCCACGGGCCCAGGCCGGCCGCCTTGCACCTTGAGAATATCGAGACGCATCTCATGCTCACCGCGGCTCACCGCCAAGCGCAGGCTGGCGGGCGAAGATTCGAAACGATGCCGCTCAGGACGAAACAGCACGCCGAGTGCACTGCCCGCCTCCGCAGCCAACTTCAAACGCCGCAGCCAGCGATCATCGGTGCCCTTCAACCAGAGAAATACCGCGGCGCAGACCCCCGAAGCCAAAGCCTGTTCGGCAGCCCACAGAGCCTCGGTCGCGCTGACCGGCCGCACTATGAGCAAACGTCCGAGCTCGATTCCCTGTTGCGCTAAGGCGGGTGCATAAGGCTCATGAGGCGGTGCAATCCAGACCAGCCAGGGGGTCTCGGTCCCGCGACCCGCGCCGCGCTGCGATTCCACCAGAGCCGGCAAGAAAAGCTGCACCTCGCCCAAGCCGGTATCATCCAGCAACACCTCGATAAGCGACGCCGTCGGCCACCCACCCCCAGGCAAGCGGGCATCAAGCGAGCTTTTCCCGGTGGACCAAACCGGACGGGCGGGGGCAGCCGAGGCGTCTTTTAACTTCCAGACGCGTGCATCGGCCAAAATATCCGCAAGTGTTGATACTTCACGCGGCATCCACGTCTTTACCGCGACGAAGCACTCCGACGACCACTCCTTCAATAATCATGGGCTGCGCTTTGAGATCGACACGAATGGGTTCGAAATCGGCATTTTCGGGCAGCAGCCATACGATGCTGCCTTCTTGTCGGTAGCGCTTCACGGTGACTTCGTTTTCCAATCGCGCCACCACGATTTGACGGTTGCGCACCTCGGGCGTGCGATGTACGGCCACCAGATCACCATCCAGGATGCCGGCATTTTTCATACTCATGCCCTGCACCTTCAGTAGATAGTGTGGCTGGGGCTGGAATAGCTGCGGGTCGATCTGATAACGCTTTTCGATATGCTCTTCGGACAAGATCGGACGGCCGGCGGCGACCCGCCCGATGAGCGGCAGTCCTAACTGTTCACGCAGAATGTCTTTGAGTTGGATGCCGCGGGAGGCGCCGGGAATGAGATCGATCACCCCCTTGCGCTGCAAGGCGCGCAAATGTTCCTCGGCAGCATTCGGCGACTTGAAGCCCAAGGTGCGCGCGATTTCCGCGCGCGTCGGCGGCATCCCGCTTTCCATGATGGCGTCTTGAATGAGCCTTAAGATCTGGGTTTGGCGCGGGGTAAGGTCCGACATGCATCACCTGTATATGTAGACAGTGACTGTTATTATATACAGTCCGGGGACGCTGGCAAGTCGGCCGGTGGCACGGTAATTTGCCGCACCTCTTTAACGGAATGCCCATGACACAAGAAAAACAAGATCCCGCGCGAGACCACATTCTCGGCATGCATCAACCCATCACGCGACGCGATTTCCTCAATGGCATCGCCCTGGGGGCCACTGCCCTGGGGGCCACCGCCGCTGCCGCCCCGCTCCTCGCAGCCACACCCACGAATCCCGTGGCCGGCTTGGCGGGTACGGCGCTACCGCCGGCCGCCCAGGACGCCTTCGGCTACTACCCGCCCCTGCTCACCGGGCTGCGAGGCAGCCACGCCGGCTCCTTCGAGGACGCTCACGCACTGCGCGACGGCCACACCTGGACCAGCGTCACCGCCAGCGGCGAGGAATACGACTTGATCGTCGTCGGCGCCGGCCTAAGCGGTCTTGCCGCTGCGCACTTCTATCGCGCACGCAACCCCAACAGCCGCATCCTCATACTCGACAATCACGACGATTTCGGCGGCCACGCCAAGCGCAATGAGTTCAACCTGGGCGGCCACCTGAATTTATTAAATGGCGGCACCCTGGAAATCGACAGCCCCCGTCCCTACGGCCCCATCGCCGCCGGCTTGTTGACGACCCTCGGCGTCGATGTGCAAAAACTCGCCAAAAAGACTCAAAACCTAGAGTTCTACGAACACCTTGGCTTGCAGAGCGCAGTGTTCTTCGATCAAGAGACCTTTGGCGCCGATAAATTGAGCGTCGGTCTCGGGCGCCTGCCGTTCAAACAGTTTCTGGCCGATGCGCCGCTATCCGAGGCGGCGCGCGCCCAAATCGTCAAGATCCAAGAAGGCAACATCGATTACCTGGCGGGACTGTCATCGGACGAGAAGAAGGATCGGCTGTCGCGCGTCAGTTATGAAGCGTTTCTGCGCGACCTCGTTCATGTGGAGCCGGCGGTGCTCAGCTTCTATCAGGCGCGCACCAAGGGCGAATGGGGCGTAGGCACCGACGCCGTGTCCGCCCTCGACTGCTGGGGCATTGGGCTTCCCGGATTCCAGGGCATGAATCTGGCGCCAGGATCGATCCGCCGCATGGGTTTCACTCCGGCGGGCTACGCAGATACCGGCGGATCGCTACGCCTGCATTTTCCAGACGGCAATGCCACCCTTGCCCGCCTCCTGGTGAGAAATCTGCTGCCCGCCGCGCTGCCCGGCAGCAGCGTCGAAGATGTGATGACCGCGCGCGTGAACTATGCGCAGCTGGATCGCAGCCCCGCTGCGGTGCGCCTGCGCCTCAACAGCATTGCCATCCGCGCCCGGCATCTCGGCGATCCAAAATCCGCCGCTCAGGTGGAAGTAACCTATCTGCGTGGCGGCCAGGCATTCAGCGCACGCGCCGGCGGCGCGGTGCTGGCCTGCTACAACATGATGATTCCCTATTTGTGCCCGGAGCTGCCGCGCGCGCAGCAAGACGCGCTGCACCAGCTGGTCAAGACGCCGCTGGTATACACCAGCGTCGCGCTGCGCAATCGACAGGCCTTCGATGCCTTGAAGGTGCACCGGGTGTACGCGCCGGGCGGCTACCACACTTATTTTCACTTGAATCCGCACGTCAATATCGGCAGCTACCAAAGCCCCAAATCCGCGCAACAACCGCTCCTGCTGCACATGGTGCGCACGCCCTGCATGCCCGGACTGCCCGAGCATGAGCAAAATCGAGCCGGGCGTGCGGAACTGTTGAGCACCCCGTTCGAGACTTTCGAACGCAACATCCGCGTTCAGCTGGCTCGCACCCTCAAGGGCGGAGGGTTCGATCCCGCCCGCGACATTACCGCCATAACGGTGAATCGATGGCCGCATGGTTATGCACCCGAATACAACCCTCTATTCGATCCGGACGTCCCCGAAGCTGAACGGCCGCATGTCATAGGACGGGCCCGTTTTGGCCGCATCACCATCGCCAATTCCGACTCCGGCGGTGGGGCGTATACGGATTCGGCCATCGATCAGGGTCATCGCGCTGTCAATGAGTTGCTGCGCGGCTAGTGAAATCCCTTGTAGCGCTGTAAAATTTACACGCCGAAGCGGTATTTTTTAATGATGATTTAATTTCTAATGAACCGAATCGTCAAAAAACGTCTCTATTGACCGACAAACTACGCATTTCAGTTGCATTCGACGCGCGAATTTGGCTTTATGTACGACTGTGTTGCGACGCAGACGGGCCCGACACGGTGACTGGGCGGGTTTGTGGCAATGCTTCGGGACTTTCCGATACGAATAAATTAACCCTAGGGGAATATTTTTATGAATTTGACCACCACACTTAAGGCCTCACTCGCCGTGGCCTGCGTAGTTGCTTTCGCAGGTTGCACCGATCTGAAGCCGATGCAAGCTCAGATCGATGATCTGAAATCACAAGTAGGCAAACTGCAGGGCGATGTGGCGAAGGCCTCCAGCGATGCGGCTGCTGCCAACAGCGCTGCTGCCAGCGCCCAGTCGGCTGCTTCCGGCGCGCAAAGCACCGCCAACCAGGCGGCATCGGCCTCGCAGGCGAATTCGACCGCAATCGAAGCGATCAACGAGAAGATCGATCGCATGTTCAAGAAGTCGGTTTCGAAGTAAGTAGAAAAGGCTGTTAAAGCCTGAACGCCGCGGGTAACTCCGCGGCGTTTTTTTTGCGTCTCTCAATAGCGAATGAGAGCCGATCCCCAGGTGAAGCCGCCGCCGAACGCTTCCAACAGCAGCAGCTGGCCGCGTTTGACCCGGCCGTCGCGAATCCCGGTATCGAGAGCCAGCGGCACGGACGCGGCGGAGGTGTTGCCCTGGGTGTTGATGGTCACGATGACCCTTTCCATCGGCAAGTCCAGCCGCTTGGCGATCGCCTCGATGATGCGGATGTTCGCTTGATGCGGAATCAGCCAATCAAGCTGATCCTTGCTGACGCCATTGGCGGTGAGCGTCTCGGTGACCAAAGCTCCCAGCGTGTTGACGGCGACCTTGTACACCTCATTGCCCTTCATCTGCACCCCGGCCTTGCCCTCCCGTATCAATTTGAAGCCCTTTGATACGCCGTCCGGGTACAGCAGCAAGTCCTTGTACTTGCCGTCCGAATGCAGGCGGGTGCTGATGATGCCGGGTTCGGCCGCAGGCTTGAGGATCACCGCGCCGGCACCGTCGGCAAACAGCACGCAGGTGCCGCGATCGTTCCAATCGACGATTCGCGTCAGGGTCTCCGCCCCGACGACCAGAGCGCATTTCGATTCGCCCAGCCGCACAAATTTGTCCGCCACACTCAATGCATAGACGAAACCCGTGCAGGCGGCTTCGAGACTGAACGCCGGACAACCGTGAATTCCCAATCGATCCTGCAGTAAGGTGCCCACATTCGGAAACACCAGGTCAGGAGTCGTCGTGCCGACGCAGATCAGATCGATATCGGCGGCCGTAACCCCCGCATCTTCCATCGCGCGCCGTGACGCATGCTCGGCAAGGTCGGTCGTCGTCTCGCCTTCCGCCGCCACGTGTCGCTGCTCAATGCCGGTTCTGGTGCGGATCCATTCGTCGCTGGTGTCGACCAGTGTTTCAAGTTCCGCGTTGGTAAGAATCTTCTTCGGCAAGTAACTGCCGGTACCGGCGATGCGTGCGTACGTTGGCATGCTTCAGGCTTCCGGCGCGGCATGCAGCCGTTGCGCAATGCGCGCCGGCACGCCATTGCGCGCTTCCAGCACCGCCACCTCGATGGCGCGCTGAAACCCGAATACATCGGCGCCGCCGTGACTCTTGATGACGATCCCGCTCAAGCCGATCATGCTTGCGCCATTGTAGCGGCGCGGATCTATCCTGGTGCGAAACCCCTTCAAGGCCGGGCGCGCGCCCAAATACCCTAACTTGCGCAGCGGCGAGCGGCTGAACTCTTCCCGTAACACGTCGGTGATCAAACGCGCCGCGCCCTCCATGGTTTTCAGCGCAACATTTCCGGTGAACCCGTCGGTGACGACAACATCGACCTTATCGGAAAAGATATCGTCGCCCTCAACGAACCCGACGTAGTTGATGTCCATCGCGCCCAGCAAGCCATGCGCCGCCTGCACGACGTCATTGCCTTTGATGTCTTCGGTGCCGATGTTGAGCAGGCCTACTCGAGGCCTGGCGTGCGCGCCTTCCAGGTCGGCCGCAAGCACTGAGCCCATCACCGCAAACTGGCCCAGCTGCAGCGGTGTGCAGGCGGCGTTGGCGCCGAGATCCAGCATGTAAGTATGTCCGCCGCGCGACGGAATGAGCGAGATGATGGCCGGCCGTTCGACCCCGGGGAGCATCTTCAGCACGAAATGCGCGGTGGCCATCAAGGCACCGGTGTTGCCGGCACTCACACAGGCATGTGCATCGTGCGCCTTCACCAGGTCGATGGCGCGGCGCATGGAGGAGTCCTTCTTGCGCCGCAGCGCTTCGCGCGGATGATCGGTCATCTCCACCACTTCTGATGCGAACAGGCAGGAGACATTGGCGGGGGAAGTATTTCCCAACTCGCGCTGCAAGTCGGCTTCACGCCCGATCAGCGTGAAGCGAACATCGCTGAATTCACGCGCCGCGGCCGCAGCCGCGGGCACGCAGACCGAGGGCCCGCGGTCGCCGCTCATGGCGTCGATGGCAATATGGAGCAGCGCAGGCACTGTGCGTCAAAAAATCCCGAGCGGCGCGCCAAGCCCCGCCGGCAAATGGCGGCTTATTCTTCGGCCGCCGCGGCGTCCGCTTTGGTCTGCAGCACCTTGCGGCCACGATAAAATCCCTCGCGGGAAATTCGATGCCGCGAATGGGTCTCGCCGCTCTTGGCGTCGATCGACACTGCGGGAAGCGGCAGCGCCGAATGGGAGCGATGCATGCCGCGCTTAGACGGAGTTTTTCTGCTTTTTTGAACTGCCATGAGTGCTTTGTCCTATCAAGTTTTCTTCAATAAATCCTGCAACGCGGCAAAAGGCCGCGTCGGTTCCGACAATTCATCTGCCCTGTCGTCCGCAGCGTATTGCGGCACGCAGTCGCAGTTCTGTGCGTCGCCGCAAACCGCCACTATCGGCAAGGTCAGCAATAATTCCTCTTCAGCCAGCTCGCGCAAGCTGATCGAGCCGTCGTGCATCGCATACAGCTCGCGCTGCGAGTCCGCCGCATCCAGGCCGGCGTCGCTCGAGAATTCAATCTCACTACTGCCCGCAGCTGCGAATGCGAAGCCTTGCATGCAGCGCTGACAAGTCAGGTGCGGCGTCGCCTCGACCGTCACACTGGCCCCAGCACCCTGCGAACCAAGCCTCGCAAATGCAAATCTCGCACGCACCGACCCGCGCGCATCCGCCAACAAATCCTGTAAGCGCGGCATAGACTGAAGCGGGTAGACACGTTCCAGCACCACCGCGTCCTCGGCCAGCTGCGCGCAATCGACTCGGTCAGGCAAGCCAGGTGCCATGGGGCGCGTATAATAGGGCGGGTTCCCACCCCTGTCAAAATGAATCGGGTGCAAGTCGTTGTTTTTGAAGTCTCCGCCTTCACTTATTTTAGCCTCGACCTCAATCTACCGCCGGCAGCTGCTTAGCCGGCTGCCGCTGGCATTTTCTTGTAGCGCGCCGGGCGTCGATGAGACCCGCCGCCCCGGGGAGCGTCCGCGCGACCTGGCGGCGCGGCTGGCCAAGGCCAAGGCCGTTGCCGTGGCGCTTCAACAACCTGATACCTGGGTCATCGGCTCCGATCAAGTCGCGGTGCGGGTCGACCCCTCCCTGGGCGAACTGATCCTCGGTAAGCCGGGGACAGAGGCGCATTGCACTGAGCAATTGCGTGGCAGCTCGGGTCAAACGCTGTCCTTCATTACGGCCGTTGCCGTGGTTCATCACAGCGGACGTGCCGCATACGAATTTGTCGACATCACCCAGGTGGTATTTCGCAGGCTCGATGACGCCACCATTGCACGCTATGTCGCGCTCGAGCAGCCCTTCGATTGTGCCGGCGGCTTCAAAAGTGAAGGCCTCGGAATCACGCTCTGCGAATCAATCGACAGCTCGGATCCCAGCGCTCTCATCGGGCTGCCGTTGATTGAATTGAGCAAAGTGCTGCGCAGCGTGGGGTTCGAGCTACCCTGAGCGCGAAGCGCGCTTCGGGCGCGCCTTGCGAGCCGGCACCTTGCCCGACGCAGACCGTCCTTCAGCCTTACGCTTAATCGGCGTGATGGCATCGAGTACCGCGGCCAGTTCACTGGGCAGCGGCGCGCTGGCGTGGAACGGCACGCCGGAACCGGGCCACTCAAAGGCGACGGATTGTGCGTGCAAGAAAGTGCGCTTCAAGCCATAGCCCTTGAGTTCGGCATTGCGGTCGCGATCGCCGTACTTATCATCGCCCAGCAGCGGATGCCCTGCGAAGGACGCGTGAACCCGAATCTGATGCGTGCGCCCGGTCGGAATGTCGACTTCCATCAAAGTGGCGAGCGAGCCGCAGAACGTGACCGGCTTGAAGATGCTGGTCGAATCCTTGCCGGCAGCAGCCACCCGCACATGCCGCTCACCGTGCTGGCGATTGTCGGTGGCCAGCGGCGCGTCGATGCGCTTGGTCCCCAGTTGCCAGCTGCCCGCGACCAACGCCAGGTAGGTCTTATGCATGCCGCCATTGCGTATCAAGGCATGCAGCGCGGTCAGGGTGCTGCGGTCGCGCGCCACCAGTAGGACGCCGCTGGTGTCGCGGTCCAGACGGTGTACCAGTTCCAAGGTCTCGCGCGGCCGCGACGCGCGCAGCGCCTCGATGACGCCGAAACTCCTGCCGCTGCCGCCATGCACCGCGACGCCGGCCGGCTTGTCGATGACCAATAGATGCTTGTCCTGGAATATGACCGCTCGTTCGAGCAGCTCCATCAGACTGCTCGAGGGCCGTCCCGGCGCCATGCCCGCCGCTTCCTCGCCCGCGTCGATCCGCACCGGCGGCAGGCGCACCTCATCGCCCTCTTGAATGCGGTATTCGGCCTCAACGCGTTTGCGGTTGACGCGCACTTCGCCCTTGCGCAATAGCCTATACACGCGGCTGCGAGGCACGGTCTTGAAGTGCCGCATGAGGAAATTATCTATCCGTTGACCGGCCTCGTCGGCCGTTACCGTGCGCATGGTGACGGGGCTTTTCGGGATATACAGGCGCTCCGGTAGCGCCTCGCTGCTGTTCATAATATTTCTGATCTTCGGTGAGCAATCTTCTAAGGTCTTGATTACATTGACCCAGTGGGAATGTCGTGATAATGTCTTAAAACCGTGTCAGGCGCTGAACCATTTCTGGGCGAGGCCCGTTTCTAAGGGTTAAGTATGTAGACACCGGTTTCGGTGGCCCCCCATCCTTTGGGGAGCCGCATATTAGTTGGTTCTGGAATTCCAGACCATCGCTCGGCCGATGAGACTGACGCAAGCGAGCCCAATTTGAGCTGCGGCGTCTAACAAGCGGTTAACCGAGAACAAGGCCGCGGGGCTTGCCGTATGTTTTTTTGGGGAATTGTGTTTTCGCAGAATTGGACTGAACAGATGTCGGCCGTATGGCCCGCGTTCAAGGCTTGCCGATTCGTAACTCCCCCGTGCGTCGCGGTCCCGACCTCTATTCTCAAGCTCACCTCCTCGGCCCCTACCACCTTAGTTGGGCCACATGAAAAGAATGCTCGTCAACGCAGTTCAGGAAGAAGAACTGCGAGTTGCGCTAGTCGACGGTCAGAAACTCTACGACTTATCGATTGAGATCCCGTCACGGGAACAGAAAAAATCCAATATCTATAAAGGCCGGATAACGCGCGTCGAGCCCAGTCTCGAAGCTGCGTTTGTCGAATACGGCGCCTTGCGACATGGCTTTTTGCCGCTCAAAGAAGTCGCCAAGGAATACTTCAATCAGCAGGCCGCTGCCGGCGGCCGGACGAATATCAAAGATCTGATCAAGGAAGGTCAGGAACTGATCGTCCAAGTCGAGAAAGAGGAGCGCGGTAACAAAGGTGCGGCCCTCACCACCTTTATCAGCCTTGCCGGACGGTTCCTGGTCTTGATGCCGAACAATCCGCGCGCCGGCGGCGTGTCGCGCCGCATCGAGGGCGAAGACCGCGAACAAATGCGCGATGCCATGAACGGTCTGCAGATCCCCGACGGCATGGGCGCCATCGTGCGCACTGCCGGCGTCGGCCGGACCACTGAGGAATTGCAATGGGATTTGAATAATCTCAAGACTGCCTGGGATGCCATCGTCGCCGCCAACGACGGGCGGCCCGCCCCGTTTCTAATATTCCAAGAAAGCGATGCAGTGACGCGCGGCCTGCGCGACTATTTCTCCGACGATGTCGGCGAGTGTCTCATCGACGACCCCGATGCCTTCCAGAAGGCTCAAGAATACATGCAGCGCTTCATGCCGCCGGACGCGCAGCGCAAGCTCAAGTTGTATCAAGACCCGGTGCCGCTGTTTACGCGCTACCAGATCGAGAGTCAGATCGAATCCGCGTATTCACACAAGGTCAACCTGCCGTCCGGCGGCAGCCTGGTGATCGACCACACCGAAGCGTTGGTGTCGATCGACATCAATTCGGCGCGCAGCACCCGCGGCGGCGATATCGAAGCCACCGCGCGCAATACCAATCTGGAAGCTGCCGAGGAAATAGCGCGGCAATTGCGCCTGCGTGACATCGGCGGACTCATCGTCATCGATTTCATCGACATGGAGTCGACCGCCAATCAGCGTGCCGTCGAAGACATGCTGCGCGATGCGGTCAAGATGGATCGCGCCCGCATCCAATTGGGCAGGCTGTCGCGTTTCGGTCTGCTCGAGCTGTCGCGCCAGCGGCTGCGGCCTGCGCTGAGCGAGACCACTCATATCAACTGCCCGCGATGCAGCGGCATGGGCACCATACGCGGCGTCGAATCCATGTCGCTTGCGTTGCTGCGCCTGATCGGCGAAGAGGCTCGCAAGGAGCGGACCGGCGGTGTCGTCGCTCAGGTACCGGTGGACGTTGCGACCTACCTCATGAACGAGAAGCGCGATTGGCTCAACCAAATCGAATCGCGCGACAAGGTGTCGCTGGTGATCGTACCGAATCCGCATATGCAGACGCCGGCCTATACGCTGCGTCGCATCCGCGACGACGAAAAGGAGCTGCCCGAGAACAACACCGCCAGTTACCAGCTGGCCGATCAACCCAGCGTGGACGATTCGAATATCGGCAATCGAGACAAGAAGCCGCAGGGCGATGTACCGCTGGTTCCGAGCATTTTGCCTGCATCTGCTGCGCCCATCATTCCCATGCCGGTGTCGGGGCCGGAACCTGCGCCGGCTCCTATGTCCGTGGCCGTACCCGTGACCGAGGCAGCGCAGGCGGGCATCTTTGTGCGCCTGTGGCGTTGGTTGTTCGGCGGCGGAAGCGGCGGCACCGCCCCAGTGGCCGCTGCGACATCCACACAGCAGACTCAACGCGATCGCCCGCCGCAGCGCGACGCCCGTCATGACCGCTTCCGCAGCGGCGGCGACCGTGATCGCAATCGCGACCGCGGAGATCGCGACCGCGGCGATAGGGACCGCAATCGCGATGTGCGCCGCGACGGGCCGCGGGACCCGCGCCGCGATGGCCGCCCACGCAGCGAGAATCGCAGCGACTCAGGTCCACGCCGACCCGAAGGCGGCGGACAGCCAGATCGTGCGTCGAATGGACAGCGGCCGGATGCGCCGCGCTCCGATGCGCCGCGTACCGATGCGCCGCGTACCGATGCGCCGCGCGCAGACGCGCAGCGGCCGGAGCAGTTACCGCGCAATGAGCAACCGTCACGTGGCAATGAGCCTCGACCCGAGGGCGGCGGCGATCGCGCCGGCAGCGATCGTTCGGGCAATGAGCGCGGCGGTCGTAGCCGGCGACGGCGGGGACGCGGCCGAGGACGCGAGGGCGGCGAAAACTCCACTAACGGTGGCGGCCAAGGCGCAGCTCCGACAGGCCAAAGCCCGCCGGGATCGGGCTCCGGGCCGAGTGGCGAAGGCGGCAGCTCGCAAGCGCCGATGGAGGCCGCACCTGCTCCACGCCCTGCAGAAGCTCCGCCAAATGCCGGTGGCGACAATAAATATGTGGTGTGGTCATCCGCTCCGAGCGATGTGCCCCGAACCGGACCTGACGAGCGTTAGCGACGCGCGTTAGCGACGCGCGTTAGCGACGCGCGTTAGGGACGCCGCAGCGCCCGCAGCCGCCAGTCCAAGAGCAGGCTGACGCAAAGCAATGCCATGGCCGTACCACGCAGTACGGCCACGGCAACGCTGTTCGCCACCCCTGTCACGGAATGCGGAGCGAACTCGCCGGCGCGTGTCCACAGCAGCCAGGCGATGCTCAGTACAATGCCGGCAAGCGCGTAGGCTAGCACCCATGCATAGCGTTCCGCAGGCCGTAGCAGGCGGCTGTGGGGCGGCTGTACGCGGCCGCGGCGCAGGCCATAGCAGACAAGTCCCAACACAATCCCCAGCCCGATCAACGAGCTGCCGTCCTGCAGCAGCTGCACGCCGGCCAAACGATGGCTGCCGATCTCCACAATCGGATCCTCCAGCCAGGGAATCAAGCGCACCCCGCGTGCTCCTTCATGAGTGAAGGCGTCCCACACCAGGTGTGTGACCGCTCCCGCCAACACTCCTAAAGCCGCCAATATCCACTGCGATACGCTGACTATTTCAGCGGACGAGGAAAATGGGCGCCAACGCGCAGACGCCCCGTCCGGCAACACCTCCATCAGGGGCGACTTGATCAGATACTGAAAGATCCAATAGGCGAACATCCCCACCGGCAGGCAAAAGGCAAATAACCCCTCCACGCTGTGGGACTCGAAGCGGTGCACGCGCCAGGGAAAGAACAAGCCGAAGTCCGGAACCATGGCGCCGATCACCACTGCGGACAACAGGCGCCAGCGTGCCAGCAGGCGCGAGAAAGGCAGCACGACGGCGGCGTGAGAAATCGTGAATGGCATCAGTAGGTCCGGTTGGTCATGTGATCGTCATATTATCCAATATCGATGCCATCAACCCAGCGCCGGGCATGATGCACGCGCTCTCAGCGTCGACGCTGATTCGGCAAAAGCCCAATCCCTGGTTCAATGTCCTGGCCGGAGTCGTGGTCGTCGTCGGTATCATCTATACCGGCATTCACCTGACCGACGATCTTTCTGTAGTGCGCGACACACGTGCGTATCCCTACATATTGCTGGGCATTGCGCTGCTGATCGCCCTGGGCTTCGAGTTGTAAACGGTTTCCACGACACCGCAAACGCGGTGGCGACCGTAATCTACACGAATTCAATGTCGCCCAATCTTGCCGTCGTTTGGTCCGGTTTCTTCAACTTTGCGGGCGTGCTGGTGTCGAGCGGTGCCGTGGCATTCGGCATTGTCTCGCTGCTGCCGGTGGAACTCATCCTGCAGGCGGGCAGCGGCGCCGGATCCTCATCGGCACGGTGCCGACCGCGTACGCCTTGAATCGCACCATGCACGAGGAAGACGTCTCCAAGTTCGTCGCGGCCTAGACCCAGGCGCAAGCCGCCCTGTCGCGCTATGCGGCCGGCCCGGCGCCGGCCGATGCGCATGGCGCAGCAATGGAATTGGTGCGCGCTCGCACGGTGACTCCGCAGGGTGTGGCGGCGTTGTCCTCGCTAGCAGATTCCATTTCGAAAGAAGTGAACCAATACCATTCCATGACCAAGTTCATACCGACCTGGGTCAACGCCGCCGTTGCCATCGCGCTGGGGTTGGGCACTATGATCGGTTGGAAGCGCATCGTCGTCACCGTCGGCGAAAAGATCGGCAACGCATCTGACCTATGCACAAGGCGCCTCGGCGGAACTGGTCGCGATGGCCACGATCGGCGCTGCCGAACTGTACGGTTTACCGGTCAGCACCACCCATGTGCTGTCCTCAGGCGTGGCCGGTACCATGGTTGCCAATCGCTCCGGACTGGGGATCCACCGTGCGCAACCTCTTAATGGCCTGGGTGCTCACGCTGCCCGCCTCGATCGCCCTCGCCGGCAGCCTGTACTGGGTGCTAAGACAATTTTTGTAGGGCAGCAATCAAACCTAGCGACGCGGCACGCGCATCGTGCCGGCGCTGCGCACCGAACTAGCGCGGCGCCCGCGTGGACACTGCAGTGAGCAGGGCGCGCACCCGTGCCAGGTCCTGCGGCGTATCCACCCCGGCCGGCGGCGGCTCGGATAAAGCCACCAAGTGAATCGGCATGCCGTGCTCCAGGGCGCGCAATTGTTCGAGCTTTTCGGTTTCCTCGAGCGGCGTCGGCGTCCAGGCGGAAAATCGCAGCAGGCCGCGTACCCGGTACGCATAAATGCCGATGTGACGCCAGGCGCCGGCGTAACTCAAAGGCCGGCCGGCCGTAACATGATCGCGCGGCCAGGGCACGGGCGCCCGGCTGAAGTACAGTGCCGTTCCGTCCTGCGCGCGCAACGCCTTGACACAAGCCGGATCGAGAAATTCCTCGAGCGACCCGATGGGGGCCACGGCTGACGCCATATCGATGCCCGGCCGCGCGCGCAGCGCCGCCGCCACTTCGCCGACCACAGCGGGAGGCATCATGGGCTCATCGCCCTGCAGGTTGACGACGATGTCGTCAGCCGCAAACTGCCTTGCGCGCACCACTTCGGCGATCCGGTCCGTACCGGAATTATGCAGAGTCGAAGTCATCAGGCATTCGGCGCCGAAGCCTCGCGCAGACTCCGCGATGCGGGCGTCGTCGGTGGCAATGGTCACGGACCGGGCCCCGCTCGCCTGAGCGCTTTGCCACACCCACTGGAGCAGCGGCCGATCGCCGATGGTGAGCAACGGCTTGCCGGGCAGCCGTGAAGCGGAAAAGCGCGCCGGTATGATGACGTGAAACATGCGAGCGCCCGCTAGCGGTCGAGCAAGGGATCGTCGGCGTTGATGGCGCGCGCGTCCTCGGGCAGCATCATGGGAATTCCGTCGCGAACCGCATAGGCCAGCCGATCCGGCCGGCACACGAGTTCGAGCGTATTGCCCGACCCTGAGTTGCGCAGCGGCCCTTTGCAAATCGGGCACACCAATAATTCCAGCAATCGCTTATCCATCACACCCTCATGCGCGCGCCGCGCGCCTCGCCATGGCCTTGGTTACGATGTCGAGCAGCACATTCGATTCGCCGCCGTCGAAACTCGCGGTCACCGGAACATACCAATGATGCGCCCCGGCGATACCGTCGCATTTTACGGCATCTTTTTCCGTCATGAGCACGGGACGCCCGTCGCCGAAAGAAATATCGGCGGCGCGCAAGCGCGCATGGTCGGGAAGCGGATGACCGACGACTTCGATCCCGTGCGCGCGCAGCATATTGAAGAAGCGCTCGGGATTACCGATGCCGGCGATGGCGTGCACCGAATGCCCGGCAAACTCATCCAGTGCTCTGGCGGCGCCGCCGGCGAGCTTCAGAGCGCTCTTGGCCTCGAGCCGCATGCTAAAGGCGCCGTCGAGCAATGCGCGTGGGCCGTTCACCACCACGGCATCTGCCGCCGCCAATCTCGCCGGGGTCTCGCGCAACGGCCCGGCGGGCAGCAGCCAGCCATTGCCGAAGCGTCGATCGCCGTCGATGACGACGATTTCGCAGTCGCGCGCCAACGCATAGTGTTGCAGGCCATCGTCGCTCACGATGACATCGCAACCGGCATTGACTAATAGTTGCGCCGCTGCCGGGCGGTTGCGGCCGACCGCCACGGGCGCTCCGGTACGGCGTGCCAACAGGATGGATTCGTCGCCGACCACCTTGGGATCGTCGAATGCATCGATGAGCCGCACGTTGCCCGAGGAACCGCCGTAGCCGCGAGTGACCACGCCGGGCTTGAAGCCGAGGTCGACCAGGCGCGCGACCAGCCAGCACACCAGCGGGGTCTTGCCGGTTCCGCCCACGCTCAAATTGCCGACCACCACCACCGGCGACGACATGCAGGTGGATTTGCGCAGGCGCTTCGCATACAAATAGCGGCGCGACCCGGCCGCGACGCCGTAGGTCAGCGACAGCGGCAGCAGCCACCAAGGCGGCATGGCGCGTTCGTACCAAATCCGATTCAGCCAAGATTGCAGCGGCATGCCTTAGGTTCCGTTACGGCGCTCGATGCGGCGCGTCTACGCGTTGATGAGCAGCCCGTGCAGCGCCGCATACAGTCCACCGCGCGTCAGCAACTCGCGATGCGTGCCGCTCTCCACGATTCGTCCCTGGTCCAAGACGATGATTCGATCGGCGCCTTCCACCGTCGATAGGCGGTGCGCAATCACCAACGTGGTGCGGCCCTGCATCAGAATGCCTAGTTCCTGCTGCACCCGGCGCTCGGATTCGTTGTCCAGCGACGCGGTGGCCTCATCGAGTATTAGTACCGGCGAATCCTTGAGCAACGCGCGGGCTATGGAAATACGCTGCCGCTGCCCGCCGGAGAGATTCTGCCCACGGTCCGTCAACGGGGTATCGAGCCCCTGCGGCTGCTGCGCGACGAATTCCATCACATTGGCGGAACGCGCCGCGGCCTCCACTTCGGCATCCGTCTTGCCGACGGCGTTGAAGGCAATATTGTTGCGTATGGTGTCGTTGAACAGCACCACGTCCTGGCTGACCAGGCTCACCTGCGAACGCAGGTCCGTCAAACGGTAGTCGCGCACATCGACACCGTCCAGCAGAACTGACCCGGCCTGCGGATCGTAGAAGCGCGGCACCAGACCCACGAGCGTGGTCTTGCCGCTGCCCGAGGGTCCGACGATGGCCACGGTTTCGCCGGGACGCACCCGGAAACTCACCTGCCGCAGCACCTCGCCTTTCTCCTCCGAATAGGCAAACGACACGTCGCGGAATTCGATGTCGCCGCGCGCGCGAGTCAGCGTCAGCGCCCCGCCGCTGCCCTCGGTGGGATGATCCAAAATCTCGAACACGCTCTGGCCGGCCGCGATTCCCTGTTGCAACGGACCGCTCATATTGACCAGGCTGCGCAGTGGCGAAGGAATGAGCATCAATGCGGTCAAGAAGCCGAGAAACTCATCGACCTGCATGTGGTGGGTGAACACTTGCCGTATCGCCACGTAAAGAATGCTGCCGAGAGCGATCGAGGCGATGCACTGCACCACCGGATTGCTGATGGCCCGCGCGCGGATCAGCTTCATGTTAGAAGCGCGATTGTGTTCGTTGACCTGCTCGAAGCGCTCGGTCTGGTGGTCTTCCGCATTAAAAATCTTGATCAAGCGCTGCGCATCGATGGCCTCCTTGGCGACGCGCGTGATATCACCCATGGAGTTCTGGATGCGCTCGCTGTAACGCCGAAAGCTGCGGTTGGCGATCTGCATCAGCCAGGCGATGACGGGCGCGGCAATGATGCAGAACAGCGCCAGGCGCCAGTTCATGTAGAACAGCGTGACCAATAGCACCAGAATGCTCAAACTGTCGCTGATCAGGGAAATTGCCGCGCTGGTCGCCGCCGCCGACACCAGCTCGATATTGTTGGTCAACTTCGACAGCAGGTGCCCGGACTGCTGTCGGTCCAGATAGGCCGTAGGCAGGCGCAGGTAGTGCAAAAACACATCGTGCCGCAGGCCCTTGATGACCTGCCTCCCCACCCAGCTGGGATAGTAAGTCTGCACATAGTCGCCGATGCCGCGCAGGGTGAACAGCACCACCACGCCGATGGGAACTTCCCACAGGACGGCCGGATTTTTTTCCAGGAACGCGCCGTGCGTGAAGGTTCTGACCAGGTACGCTAGCGAGGCATTGGACACGGCGAACAGAATCGCGCCGAGCACTCCGATCAGAAACACACCAAGGTAGGGTTTGGCGTACTTGAGCAGCCGCCGATAGATCGACCAGGAATCGCCGGCAGGTTTCGGGCCCGCGTGCACCCCGCTCAAGGCGGTGCTTCCTCATGGACAGTGGCGATATTCAATTGTGCAAAGCCCAGCCGGCCCGCCACATCCATGGCCGTCACAACGGCCTGATGCGTGGTGCGCGCGTCGGCGCGAATCGTGATGGGCCCGCGGTCGGCGCCGGCTTCCTTGAGCAGCGCGGCCCGCAGCGTGTCGGGACTGGCGTTGATCAAGCTGCGTTCATTGATCCGGTAGCCGCCTTCCGCGGTCACCGTGATCACCAGAGGTTCATGCGAGCCGCGCGGCAGCGGCACCTCGCTGGCCTGCGGCAGCTGCACCCTGACCCGCCCCTCTTGATTGAAAGTGGTGGACACCATGAAAAAGATCAACAGCACGAGCAGCACGTCGATCATCGAAATCAAATTGATTTCCGGATCCTCACGGTGGCGCGGGCGTAGGTTCATGTTGACTGGGACGCAAGCAGCTCGCTGCGTTCGTCGAGCGCATCGACCAGCTTCATGGCTTCCTTCTCCATGCGCACCACCAAACGCTCGACCTTGCCGCGCAGAAAGCGATAGGCGATGAGTGAGGGAATCGCCACCGTGAGGCCGGCCGCCGTCGTAATCAGCGCTTCACCGATACCGCCCGACAGAATGCGTGGATCGCCGATACCATTGGCCGTAATGGCATTGAACGCATGAATAATACCGGCCACCGTGCCCAGCAGCCCCAGCAGCGGCGCAACCGCCGCGATAGTGCCCAGAGTGTTCAGGAATCGTTCCAATTCATGCACCACGTGCCGGCCGCCGTCTTCCAGCCGCTCTACCATCAGGGCGCGCGGCTTATTGCGATTGGTAAGACCGATGGCCAGCAACTTGCCCAAAGGGGAGTTTTGCTCGAGGGCTGCTACTAGATCGTCGCTGAGCCGGTCGGCTTCGATCCAGTTCCAGACCTTTTGCGACAGGTCTCTCGGTATGACGCGACTGCTTTGCAAGGTCCAAAGGCGCTCCAATATGATAGCCACCGCGGCAATGGAACATAAAATGATCGGCCACATGAAGCCGCCGCCTGCGCGGATGATCTCCCACATTGCGTCCTCTTTTGTCTAGTATAAATCTGCCGGCATGATACTTGAGCGCAGACGGTTGAGATACGGCCATCGCCGCCGCCCTAACCCGTTGATTTGCAGGGTGGTAGAGGCTGACTGTCGCTGATGTGCGAAACTCGGGCTGCATGCAACGCTGGCTGAAACGCATCACACCGGACCGCCATTCGCTGGAGAAACTCTGGTGTTTGAAACCTTTTAAGGTTTTAGTGCAGGGTCGCGGCTGCTGGACCTTCAACAGGCACAGCGTGACTCGTGCGTTCGCGCTGGGGCTGTTCATCGCCTTCATTCCGCCCACTCCCCTGCCTGTGCATCTGGTGACCTGCGTCATACTCGGTATGTTGTTCAGGCTGAATCTGCCGGTGCTCGTCGCCACGGTGTTCATCAGCAACCCCTTCACCTGGCTGCCCCAGGTCGCCGGCTCCATCTGGGTCGGCGCGAAGCTCATGGGGATGGATCTGATGCCCGTCATGCATGCATTCAAGTCGCGAAGCCTGTGGACCGAGGTCCACCAATTATGGGCGCCGTTGCTGCTCGGCGCGCTGGTCCTGGGACTTGCCGCGGCGGGCGCAGGCTACGTCCTGGCGCAACTGGCGTGGCGGCTGCATGTGATTTTTCATCTGCGCCGCCGCCGCGCCCGATCAGCCGTGCGCAGCGCCGCGCTCGACTAGAGTTCCGTCCGCCAGAACCAACACGCGATCGAGCCGCGACGCCAGTCGCTCATCGTGAGTCACTATGACCAGACTGGTACCCAGCTCGCGATTCAGCTCCAGCATCAATTCGAACACCTGCGCCGCATTCGCACCGTCCAAATTGCCGGTGGGTTCGTCGGCGAGCACCAGCTTCGGTTGAGTCACGAGCGCACGCGCCACCGCCGCGCGCTGTCGTTCACCGCCTGACAGCTGCGAGGGACGATGGCTGAGACGTGCGCCGAGCCCGACTCGCGCCAGCAAGGCGCCGGCGCGCTCCTTGGCTGCATGCGGATTCATGCGCCGCACCAGCAGCGGCATTGCGACATTCTCCAGCGCCGTGAATTCAGGCAGCAAGTGATGAAACTGATAGACGAAGCCCACGGCGTGATTGCGCAAGTAGCCGCGCTCGGCATCGTTCAGGCGGTTCATGGCCGAGCCATCTATTTCAACCGTACCGCTGGTCGGCAAATCCAGGCCCCCGAGCAGCTGCAACAGAGTCGTCTTGCCGGATCCTGAGGCGCCGACGATGGCGATGCGCTCACCGGCGCATACGCTGATCGACGCCGCACGCAGCACCTGAATCTTCACATCGCCTTGCACGAAGTCCTTGGCAAGATCCTTGCCCAACAGCACTACCGCATCTGAATTAGCCATCATCATTTCCGTCCTAATCGTTGCGCAGTGATTCTGCGGGCAGCAGGCGCGCCGCGCGCGCCGCCGGATACAGCGTGGAGAGACAGGCGAGCACGAACGCGAAGCCGCAGATGCGCAGCACGTCGCTGACGCGCACGCGCGCCGGCAGGTCGCTCATGAAATACACGCGCGCGTCCAGGAATTTGAAGCCGACGATGCTCTCCAGCCCGTGCACCAACTCCTGCAGGTTCACCGCCACTGCGACGCCGAGCAGCACGCCGGCACCTATGCCGAGCAGCCCGATCAGACTGCCCTGCACCACGAATATCGTCAAAATACCGCGTGGCGACGCGCCGAAGGTGCGCAGGATGGCGATGTCGCGGCGCTTGTCCTTCACCACCATCACCATGGTCGAGACGATGTTGAAGGCGGCGACGGCCACCATCAGCGACAAGATGAAGAACAGTATGCGTTTGGTTATGGCGATGGAGCGAAAGAAATTAGCATGCTCATTGGTCCAATCCTGGATTTCCAGATTGTCGCCGCCGATGGCCAGAGCGGCGGCCCGCGCCACCCGCGGCGCGGCGTACATATCGGTCAGGCGCAGGCGAATCCCGGTGACGTCATCGCCCATTCGCAGCAACCTGGCGGCGTCCGGCATCGCCACAATGGCGATGCGCCGGTCGTATTCATACATGCCGATGGACAGTATTCCGGTAACCTCGAAAGCGCGCATTCGCGGGATTACGCCGACCGGCGTCACGTCGCCCAAGGCAACCAACAGCACTACCCGATCGCCGACTTTTGCGCCGAGTTCCTCCGCCAGTGCCTGGCCCAGTATGACGCGATACTTGCCGTCGGCCAGATCGCTCATCCGGCCGCTCAATAAATGCGGCCGCAGATCGACGACTTGCCGTTCCGACTCCGCCAGCACGCCGCGCAGCAGCACACCGGACGAGCGGTCGCCGTGAATCAGCATGCCTTGCTCCTCGATGTACGGTGCGACCCCCTCGATGCCGGGAAATTGCTGCAACTTCGCCACGTCGCGGCGCCAATCGGCAATCCGCCCGTCGAGCGTGGAAATGGTCGCGTGTGCGGTTAGGCTCAAGATCCGTGTGCGCAGAACTTCTTCGAAGCCATTCATCACCGACAACACCACGATCAGCACCGCGACACCCAAGCTCAAACCGAAGATCGCGATGCCGGCGATCAGAGACACGGAGCCGCGCTTCGGCGATGCGCGCAAATAGCGCAGGCCCACAAATCCTTCGTACCAGTAGCTTATCATTCGTAGCGCAGCGCTTCGGCGGGTTGCGTGCGGGACGCTTGCAGCGCCGGATACACGGTGGCGACCAGCGTCAAAATCAGCGCAGCCATGCCGATCCTCAACACATCACCTGCATGCACTTCGCTGGGCAGGCCCGATATGTAGTACACATCGGGATCCATGATGTGAAAGCCCAGATGCTGTTCGAGGAAAGGGACAATGACATCCACGTTGAGTCCGATGGCCAGACCGAGCGCCACGCCCAGAGCGGCACCGATCCAGCCGATCAGCACGCCCTGGGTCATGAACACCGCAACCACGCCGCGGGGACTCAAACCCAGTGTGCGCAGAATGGCGATGTCGGTGCGCTTGTCGTTGACCACCATGATCAAGGTCGCCACGATGTTGAACACGGCAACCGCGACGATTAGCAGGAGGATCAATCCCATCATGGTCTTTTCGATGCGGATGGCGCGAAAATACGCCTGATTCTCTTCAGTCCAGTCGCGCACCTGGAGGTCGGGCGCGAGCCGCGCCGCCGCTCGCGCCAGCTGCGGCGCCTTCAGCACATCGATGAATTTCAGCCGTATTCCACCGGGACCGTTCATGCTGCGAAACGCCTCGGCATCTTTGAGATTGACCAGCGCCAAGACGCTGTCATGCTCCTGCAGTCCGACCTCGAATATCCCCGCCACCTGAAAGTCCTGTAGTCGCGGCACGATGGCATCGCTCCTGCCTGCGGTCGACGCCGCGTTGCCGGGAATCATGACCGTGACCGAATCACCCACCCCCACCTGCAGCTGGTAGGCGAGCATGCGGCCGAGAATGATCCGGTTGGATCCCGGTTCCAAATCACTGAGCTTGCCCTCGCGCATGGCATCCCCGATGGCGGACACTTGCGGTTCAAGGGCGGGATCGATGCCGCGCACGATGGCCCCGCTCATGGCCGGCTGTCGGCTCAACATGGCGTCGGTATCGAGGAACGGCGCCGCACCCAGCAGGCCCGGCGACCCCTTAAGTTGCTGGAGACGAGCCTGCCAGTCGGTTATAGGCGCTCCCGAGGCGCTCAGGCTGGCATGCGCGGTCAGGCTGAGCAGGCGGTTGCGCAATTCGGATTCCAGGCCGTTCATGACCGACAACACCGTGATCAGTGCGGCCACGCCCAGCGCGACCCCGAATAGCGACACCCAGGTGATGAAGGAGACGAAAAAGCTATGCTCGCGGGCCAGCGAATAGCGCAGGCCCACGAAAATCGGTAGGGGCTGGAACATGCGCGGCGATTAAACCACAAATGACAATGTTATCAGAATGTTAATTGAGTCAAGTATTGGCGCCAGCGGGGGGTGTTATAGTTTGGCGGGAGCATTTTCTCGAGGAAAAGGGGTAAACGAATGAGGTGCGCCATCAGGTATCAAAGCCTACTGCTCGCGGCAGTGTTCGCCAGCGGCCTCGCGGGGGCCGAGACCATCGAGGTCGACAGCGGTATCGCTGTCAAACAGACCGAGGTGGCCACGCCGGCTCGCGGCATGTCCATGGACCAAGTTGCCGGCAAGTTCGGCGCCCCGGTGAGCAAAGTGCCGGCCGTCGGCAGACCGCCGATTTCGCGCTGGGAATACCCGGGCTTCGTCGTCTACTTCGAAGCCAACCACGTGATCCACAGCGTCGTCGCGAACTCCTAAAGTAAATCGCGTAAGATTCCGAGGGTCTTGATTCACGCCCACCGCGACTGGTTCGCGGCGGGCGTTTATTCGTTTTTATTTTTGAAGTGTCGATGACCCTACTCAATCCTATCCTCCCCTCCAGCGGGGCGCCCGTCGTCAAATGGGGCAAGCTCTATGGAGCTGCCGCTGCGCTCGCCATTGCCGAGGCGGCCGCGCAGGCCAAGGGACCGCTCATCGTCATCGCGCAAAATACCCGTGAAGCGGAGGCGCTGAGCGATGAAATCCGCTTCTTTGCCGGCGCCGGAGTAAATGCACGGGTATTTCCCGACCTGGAAACCCTGCCTTACGACAGCTTCTCCGCGCACCCCGATATCACGTCGGCCCGGCTGGCCACTTTGGCGGAACTGCCGCGCGCCCGCCTAGGCGTCTGGCTGGTGGCCATCGACACCCTGCTGCAGCGGCTCGCACCGCGCAGCTATGTGGAGGCGTACTCGCTCAAATTGCATGTCGGCGAGACGCTGGATCTGGATGCGCTGCGCGCGCAACTGGCGCTGGCGGGATACGCCGCCGTCACGCAGGTGGTCGCGCATGGCGAATTCGCGGTGCGCGGCTCGTTGGTCGACGTCTTTCCGATGGGGTCGGACACCCCGTACCGGATCGACCTGCTGGATCGCGACGTGGACAGCATTCGTCGCTTCGACCCGGACACGCAGCGCTCTTTGGAAAAACTAGATCGCATACACCTGCTGCCCGCGCGCGAAACTCCGCTCAATCCCGATGCAGTACGCGAATTCCGGCGCCGCTACCGGCTACGCTTCACCGGCGATCTGTCGGAGCAGGCCATTTACCGCGACGTCAGTCAGGGCATGGCGCCCGGCGGCATCGAATTCTTTTTGCCGCTGTTCTTCGAGCGCACTTCTCATCTATTCGAATATCTGCCGCCGGACAGTGTCATCGTCGACATGAACGATGCCGCGTCGGGCGCTGATCAACTGTGGCAGGGCATAGTCGATCGCCACGAACAGTTGCGGCACGATCGGCATCGTCCCCTCTTGGATCCGGCGGAAGTGTATTTGACGCCGTCGGAATTCGCCGAGTCTTATGCCGCCTGGCGGCGAATCGAGCTGCGCAGCTTCGAATGGCCGCCGCAGACGGCGGGTGCCGTGCAGAATTTTCCCAGCACCGCAGCGGCGGCGGTGCGCATCGACCCGCGCGCCGAGCAGCCGGCCGCTGATTTGGTGGCGTACGTGCATTCGAGCCCCTCCCGCATACTACTCGCCGCGGAATCGGCCGGCCGCCGCGAACTGCTGCTCGAGCTGCTGCGCGGTCGCGACATCCAGGCGAAGATTTTCGATAACTTCGCGAGTTTCATTGCGAGCCCGCAAACCCTGGGAATTACGGTATCGGCAGCTGTCTCGGGCCTGAGGCTCGAGATGCCGCCGCTGGAGATCCTCACCGAAGCGCAACTATTCGGCGATCGTGCGCGGCAGGAGCGCCGCCGCCGCCGCGCCGAACGCGATCCGGCGAAAATACTCAAGGAGCTGACCGACCTGCGCATTGGCGCACCGGTGGTGCACGAATCGTACGGCGTCGGACGTTACGTCGGGCTGCAAACCATGGATGTTGCCGGCTACACCGGCGAATTTCTGGTGCTCGAGTATGCGGACGGCGACAAGCTGTACGTTCCGGTGCAGGCGCTGCACCTGGTGTCGCGCTATACCGGTGCGCCGGCCGAGACCGCGCCCTTGCACAAGCTCGGCGGCGAGCAATGGCAGAAGGCACGGCGCAAGGCCGCACAGCGCATCCGTGATGTCGCCGCCGAGCTGTTGGATTTATATTCGCGCCGCGCTGCCCGGCAGGGCACGCAAATGCAGGCAGGCGAGGCCGAATACCGTGCTTTCCAAGCCGGCTTCCCCTTCGAGGAGACTGCCGATCAAGCCACCGCCATCGAACAGGTTCTGGGCGACTTGAAATCCGCCAAGCCCATGGACCGGGTCATTTGCGGCGACGTCGGGTTCGGCAAGACCGAGGTGGCGCTGCGCGCCGCCTTTGTCGCCGTGCAGGCCGGCAAGCAGGTGGCCGTACTGGTCCCGACCACCCTGCTCGCGCAGCAACACTACACCACCTTCGTCGATCGCTTCGCCGACTGGCCGGTGCGCGTCGAAAGCTTGTCGCGTTTTCGCAGCAACAAGGAAGCTCAGGTAATACTCGAAGGCGTCGCCGCGGGCACCGTCGACATCGTCATCGCGACGCAACGACTGCTGCAGGGTAAGGCGCGCTTCAAGGATTTGGGCTTGGTGGTGATCGATGAGGAACATCGCTTCGGCGTGCGCGACAAGGAAAGACTCAAGGCATTGCGCACCGAAGTCGATGTCCTGACGCTGACGGCCACCCCCATACCGCGAACCCTGAACATGGCCATGGGCGGATTGCGCGACCTGTCCTTGATCACGACGCCGCCCGCCGAACGTCTCGCCGTGAAGACCTTCGTGCTGGAGTGGAACGAATCCGTGGTGCGCGAGGCGGCATTGCGTGAGATTCGCCGCGGCGGTCAGATCTATTACGTTCACAATACAATAGAGACCATCGAGAAGACGGCACAGGCAATTCGCGAACTGGTGCCCGAGGCGAATGTCGCGGTCGGTCACGGCCAGATGCGCGAGCGCGATCTGGAACAGCTCATGCTCGATTTCTATCACCGGCGCTTCAATGTATTGGTGTGCACCACCATCATCGAGAGCGGCATCGATGTACCGACGGCGAACACCATCATCATCGACCGCGCGGATCGATTCGGCCTGGCACAGATCCATCAATTGCGGGGCCGCGTCGGGCGATCGCATCATCGCGCCTACGCCTATTTGATCACCCCGCCGCGCAAGGCCATGACCGCCGATGCGATCAAGCGCCTGGAAGCGCTGGAGTCGCTCGAGGAACTCGGCGCCGGATTCACTCTGGCCACCCACGATCTGGAGATTCGCGGCGCCGGCGAGCTGTTGGGCGACGAACAAAGCGGCCAGATCGAAGAGATCGGCTACAACCTGTATATGGAGCTGCTGGAGCGTGCAGTGTCGGCCTTGAAGTCGGGCAAACAAGCGGACCTCGAACGGCCGGGAGATGCGGGACCCGAAGTCGAGTTGCATGTGCCGGTGCTCATCCCCGCGGATTATGTACCCGATGTGCATTTGCGGCTGGTGCTCTACAAGCGCATCGCCAGCGCCGGCTCGCGCGAAGAACTCGATGAATTGAAGGTCGAGATGATCGATCGCTTCGGTCCCATGCCTGAGTATGCGCAGTCGCTGTTTCGTGCAACCCGACTCAAGCTGCGTGCCGCAGAACTCGGCATCCGCAAGATCGATGCCGGCGCGACCAGCGGCTACTTCATATTCGAAGAAGCGAACAAGGTGGACCCGAAGCACGTGCTCAAGCTGATTCAGGGCAAGCCCAAGGAGTTTCGCCTCGACGGGCCCTTGAAAATGCGCTTCACGCACGATGCCCGCACCGAGGAAAAGCTATTCACGCGCATTGAAATGCTGGTCGAAGTGCTCGCCTAGACACGCGCAACCGGGACGGATCGCTTCCTGGCACGGCTCGCCTGGTCGCTGTCCTTTAGCGCGGTGCTGTCAACGTCCGGGCTCGCCGATCAGCGTGAAGGCGGCCCAAGCCGAAGGCTCGGCACCCTCGATGCCGGGATCGTCGAGAATCTCCAGCGAAGCCTGCCGCAAGCTTTGCGCGTGGCTGAGAGCCGGCTGCCGGCGTTCCGCCAGCAGCATGGCCGGGATTAGCACGGGAGCGACATCGTCGCGCACCCGCCAATGGGAGACCAGCAGCGATCTCGCGCCGGCATAGAAGAAGGCGCGCGACAGCCCAGACAAGCCCTGCGCTTCCGGGGCGTCAGGGCTGGCGGTATTGCAGGCCGACAGCAGCACCCATTCGGCGTTGATTTTTAAGGTCGCCGCCTCTGATGCCAACAGCAACTCATCCTGCGGTCGCTCCCCGGCCGCCAGCACCAGCGCCGGCTCCGCCAGGTCCGATGCATCCCCCGCGACCAGACCATGAGTCGCGAACTCCAGCACCCGTACCCCAGCCAGCCGGCCGTCGCCGTTGCGAGCCATGAGTTGTGCCTTGGAGGCATCGCGACCCATGAGCAAGCTGCCCGGCCTGGCTTCGAGCACCCGCTGCAATGCCTCGCCCTCGACCCGGGTTCCCGGCAGGCTGGGTACTGCGTCCAACGCTTCGGCCAGTGGCAGACCATCGCGAAAGTAGGTCTTGAAGCCACGATTGACGCCGCGAGCGGCGGTCGAGTTGGCACTGCGTGGCGGCGCCGCCGGACGCGTGAAGTCTGGGTCGGCGAAGGCCAGCAGGGGATCGGGAGTGGCCACTCGCTGAGCCGGCAGAACTCCGCGCAGCGTGCGCAGTGACGAAACCGCCGGCAGCAGTGCCACCGCCTTGGATCGGAGCAGCCAGGCCGTGGCTCGCAGTGCGCCGGGATCAGCGTCCTGCGAGCGTCCGCCTGCCGGCGGCGAGGTGACGAGCAGACCCGGAGGCAGGCTGGTGAGCGGTCCAGACGGAACGAACAACAGAGTTGGCTTATCCTTGATAATGGCCTGGATCGACGCGTCGCCCAGCAATTGCTGATACAGCGCGTACGCCGCCTGCCGATCGAAGGCACCGGGGCGACCCCGCGCAGCGGTTGCGGCCTGCTGCAGGCCATACGCTTCGGGATCGATCTGGCTGCGCAGCCTGGTGACTGCCAGCGTCAGATCTTCCCCCGTCAGCCCCATGCGCGCCCAGCTGACGTGCTCCTTGGTGACCGCGAACACCATCCCCTTTTCCTTGCCTGAAACGGCCAGAAATACGATCAACGCTTCATCATCGCGCAGCAGAGTCGCGTCCGCACCGGCCCTACTCTGCAACGCCGCCACGCCGACCAGCTTCGGTGCGCGGTACTCCCAATAGCGCGGCGCCTTGGTTTTCAGTTCCGACGCGAGCAGGTCGCTGTTGCTGAGTGCCAGAGCACGAGCCGCGGTGAGCGCCGCACGCAGCTCGGTGCTGCCATTTGCTGCCTTGGCGAATTGCGCGTCCAATTCGTCGCGCTCGCGTAAAGCGGCCTCGTATGCCTGTGCCTGCGGCCCGACGCCGGCGGAGACCGCTGCCGCAAGAGCTGCCGCGCGCGACATGGCCTCGCTGCCCGCGGACTGCACTGCCCGCTGGCTCGCGGTAAACGCCTCGAGCATCAATGCCTCCGGCCGGTCGCCCGCTGCTTCGCCGCCGCCTTGGGTGGACCATCCCCACAGCGACAAGGCGAGTTGGGTTGAACAATCGTTCGCCAACTTGCGCGCAGTCAGTAACGCATCTCCATTCTGATCGCGCGCGCGGCCCGCCGCACGCCACGCGCAGGCGAGCCGATAGTGACGACTGGCGTCAGCGAATTTCCCCAGGTACTGGGCGTTGAGCGCGTAGTTCTCGAGAACCGCGTCGGTGGTGGGATTCTGCGCACCCAGAAACTTCAATGTGAGCAGCGAGGCATGCACGAACAGAGGTTCTGCCTCCGCATAGCGGCCTTGGTATGAGAGCAGCGTGCCAAGATTGTTGCTGCCCGTGGCCGATGCCAGATCGTCCTCACCGACCGTCTTATCGGTTATGGCCAATGCACGCCGAAACAGCGGCTCTGCTTCGGCGTAGCGCCCCTGCGACCACAACATCAATCCCAAGTTGTTGGCGGCGGCGCCCGTGCCAGGATGCATGGCTCCAAGCACTTTCTGGTCGATGGCCAGCACACGCCGAAATAGCGGCTCGGCGTCGGCAAAACGGTCTTGATCAAGAAACATCAGGCCAAGATTACTCATGGTGGCGGTGGTGAGAACATCCTCTGCGCCCAAAGTCTGCTGCTCCAGCGCCAGTGCACGGCGCAGCAGCGGTTCGGCCTCCGTATTGCGGCCTTCGGTGCGCAGCAGATCGGCGAGGTTATTCATATCCCGGGCGGTGCGCGCATTCTTCGCTCTCCCAGTCCCTTTTCATCGATCGCCAACACCCGACGCATCAGCGGCTCGGCCTCGATATAGCGACCTTGGCGGTACAGCAATGCGGCAACATTGGCGACGTCCTGCGTCGTGTCGGGGTGTTCGGGTCCCAACACCTTTTGATCGATTGCCATGCCGCGGCGCAGGAGCGGCTCGGCGTCCTTGTACCGCCCTTGTGCGACCAGCAACTCGGCCAGATTATTCATGTCGGTTGCGGTATCCGGATGCTCTGGACCCAATACCTTTTCGTCGATCGCGAGCGCGCGCCGCACCGCCGCCTCCGCCTCCACGTAGCGGCCGCCGGAATTCAAGAGGTCGGTCAGGCTCAGCAGGTCTAGTGCCAGACGGACAGTTGCCGGCCCGACCGCCTTCTCATCGATGGCGATCGCCCGGCGCAGCAGTCGCTCCGCTTCTTTATCGCGGCGCTGCGAATGCAGCGCGGAGGCCAGCCAGGCTGCTGCGATACCTACGTCCGCCGCATCCGGGCCGAGGTGCGCTTGCAAGCCATCCAGCGCCTCTCGCGATAGCCTCTCCAGGCCCTTCCAGTCGCCGTTGCGCTTCAAAGCCTGCAGTCTGGGGAGATAGACTGCGAGCGATGCGTCTTGCCCCGCAGCCTGTAGTACCGACTGTGCCGACAACAGCAAGACCACTGCTGCCGACAGCCACCCAACGCGCCCGGGACGCACGGTTGTCCGTTGAGTGCGCTACTGAATCGCGCCGAGGAAATCGCCTTTGCCGATTTCGACGCCGTTTTTGCGCAGCAATGCGTACACCATGCTCTCGTGAAAATAGAAATTCGGCAGCACGAAATCGTTCAGGTACGCGAGCCCGGTGAATTTCCAGCTGCCGCTCGGGAACTTGATTTCAACGCTGCGGCTCTCCGCATCTTTCAGCTGCACTGCAGTTACCGTCTTCAGAAAGTCCACCGTCTTCTCGATACGTGCCTTCAGGTCGGCGAGAGTCGCCTCGCTGTCTTCGTGCTTCGGCACGTCGATGCCCGCAAGGCGCGCTGCCGCGCCTTTGGCGGTGTCGCATGCAATCTGCACCTGACGCACCAGCGGATACATGTCAGGGAACAGCCGCGCCTGCGCCAGCACCACAGGGTCGAATTTCCTTGCCGCCGCATGGGCTGCCGCTTTATCGAGAAATGCGGACATATTCGTCAGGCCGCGAGTCAAAACCGGAATCGAGAAATCGTACATGGAAACCGTCATCGAGAATCTCCTTAAGGCTTGCCAACCAGGGTGGGACACTTTAGCAAAGAGGGTGCTTTCTGTTGGTCGAATAGCGCCATAATCGGCGGTCCGCCATAAATAAGTCGAGGCAGTTATGCTCCCCTTCTCCACCGCCTGCGAGCGCAACAAGGATCCCATCCTCGACGTTTTGCGCATCCGCTTCAAAGATCGCACCCAAGTTTTGGAAATCGGCAGCGGCACTGGCCAGCATGCCGTGCATTTCGCCCGCGCGCTCGAACATTTGACATGGCACCCGACTGAACAACTGGCCTACCTCGCAGACCTGGCGGAACGGGTCAAGCTCGAAGGGCCGCATAACCTGCGCGCCCCCACTTTGCTTGAAGTCCGCCAGGCCGTATGGCCGGTGCGCAGCGTCGACGCGCTGTTCACCGCCAATACATTGCACATCATGTCCTGGCCGGAGGTGATGGCCTTGTTCCATGGCATCGGTGCGGTGCTATCGCCCGCGGGCGTACTGTGCATCTATGGGCCGTTTCGTTACGAGGGTCGCTATACCTCCGACAGCAATCGGGAGTTTGATCTCATGCTTCAGGAACGCGACCCGAACTCCGGCCTGCGCGACCTGCAAGCCGTTACCGCCCTTGCGCAGCAATATGGTCTGCGCCTGGACGCAGATCACGATCTGCCGGCGAACAATCGCCTGCTGGTATTTACGAAAGAGCCCGGCTAGCAGCGTGTAAGATCGCCGGTAAATCGATCTCAACGTTTTCAATCCGGACCCATACTCATGCCCGATTTTCCATACCGCAGCGCCCTCATCGTCGGCGCCGGCCCGGGAATCAGCGGCTCTCTGGCGCGGCAACTCGCCGGCCTTGGGGTCAAAGTCGCTCTCGCAGCCCGCAATACTCAAAAGCTTGACGCTCTCTGCCGCGCCATCGGCGCGGTTGCCTTGAGCGCCGATGCCTCGGATCCGAAATCTGTTGCGTCCCTGTTCGAGCAGGCAAAGGCGCGCATCGGCGACCCGCAGATCGTCGTTTACAATGCGGGCGCCCGGGCGCAAGGGCCACTCGCCGACCTCGATCCAGCCAGCGTTCAAAAGTCCATGGGCATTACCGCATTCGGCGGATTTCTGGTAGTCCAGCAGGCGGCGAAATGCATGTTGCCACAGGGGCATGGCGCCATCCTGTTGACCGGCGCGACTGCCAGCGTCAAGGGCTTTGCGCATTCCAGCGCTTTCGCCATGGGAAAATTCGCGCTCCGCGGTCTGGCGCAAAGTGCCGCCCGCGAATTGGGACCCAAGGGAATACATGTCGCGCATTTCGTCATCGACGGCGCAGTACGCGCCGCGCAGCGGCCGGATCCGGCCGAGCGCCCCGACAGCACGCTCGACCCCGACGCGATCGCCCAGGCCTACATCAATGTGCTGAATCAACCGCGCAGCGCCTGGTCGCAGGAGATCGAATTGCGCCCTTGGGTTGAGCACTTCTAAAAAAATAACGAACGCCTGGAGCAGCATGGTCATCGATAACCTCGAGTCTCAAGAATCCTCCGTCGTAGAACGCTGGTATGTAGTCATCATCATGTGTCTGGTGTACGCGGTCAGCATCGCCGACCGCTATGTGGTCTCCACCGTGCTCGAGCCGATTCGCCTGGATCTGAAGCTGACGGACGCCGGAGTGGGTTTCCTCACGGGAGTACCGCTCGGCTTGTTCTACGTCTCCTTTGGCATTCCCATGTCGTGGCTGGCTGACCGCAGGAACCGGCGCAATATCCTGGTAGCCTCACTGATCATCTGGTCGGGTTTCACCGCACTGTGCGGGCTGTCCAAAAACTACTGGCAATTCCTCGCCGCACGCATCGGAGTCGGCATCGGCGAAACCGGCGGCACACCGCCCGCGAATTCCATTATCGCGGACTACTTCCCGGCGGATCGGCGCCCCATGGCTCTGGGCGTGTTCGCGCTCGGTGCGCCCATCGGCGCCTGGCTCGGTGCCAACGTAGCCGGCGCCGTGGCGCATGCCTACGGCTGGCGCGCGGCGTTCCTCGCCCTCGGGGTCCCGGGCGTGATCATGGGGGCCATTATTTATCTGACCATACGCGAGCCCAGGCGGGGGCGCATGGATGCCGTCGCCGACACCGGCGCACCGCCGCTGCTCGAGTCGCTGCGATTCCTGTGGCGCCAGAAGGCTGCATTTCACGTGGTAATGGCCTCGGGCGTATGCGCTCTGTGGGGCTGGGGTCTGATCTGGTTCACCCCTGCCTTTCTCATGCGCAGCTACCAACTCAATGTCGGTGAAGCGGGGGCGGTGACCGGGAATATTCATCTGCTGGGAGGCATCATCGCGACCGCTGGCACCGCCTGGATACTGTCGCGCCCCGCCATGGCCGATCCGCGCCGAGTGGTCTGGCTGCTGGCGGCGGGGGTCGGATTGACCACCATTCCCTCGTTCATTGCCTACTGGACGCATTCCTTGGCGATGGCCAAATTGATGTTTTGGCTGTTCATTCCGGCCATCTATTTCTACATCGGCCCATGCATGGGCCTGATGCAAAATCTTGCTCCGCCGCGCATGCGCGCCATGTTCACCGCCTGGTCCTTGGTGGTCGGCAATGTATTCAATCTCATCATCGCGCCGCAAGGCGTCGGATTGCTGAGCGACTGGTTCGCAGGCAGCGGCGGCGCGGATGCCGCGTCACTGCGCATGGCCCTGCTGGTACTGGCGCCGACCGGATTCTGGGCGGTGTATCATTTTTGCATGGCGAGCCGCACCATCATCGCCGATCAGAAACGCGCCATTGGTTATTTGGCCATCCAAGACGGGGCAGTAGCATGATGAAACTCGCATCGACGATCATTGCCCTGCTGATTTTCCCGGCCAGCATGCCGTGTCGGGCCGACAGCGGCGTGCAAGTGCTCAACGCAGACGCCCACTACCCCGAGGGGCCGATTTGGTTCCAGGGAAAACTCTACTATGTGGAGTATGACCGCAATGCCGTGATGACCTGGGACGGTAAGAAAAACGCAGTTTTCTCCTTCGAGAAGGGTTGTGGACAGTCCGCGGTGGTGCCCACGGCGCACGGCGAATTCCTAACCACCTGTTACGACAACGGCAGCATCGGGCGCATGGCTGCCGACGGCAAAGTGCTGCCCGCCTACACGCACGACCGAGATGGTAATGAATTCGTCGGCCCGAACGATTTTGCACCCGACGGCCGCGGCGGAATTTACTTCACCACCTCAGGCAGCCACGGCGATGCCATTGACGGCAAGGTGTTCTACATTGCAGCCGACGGAGTCATCAGCCTGAAGGCCGGCGACGTGCATAACGCCAATGGCGTGGCGGTTTCCAGGGACGGAAAAATCCTCTACCTGGTTGAGACCGACGAGAATCGGTTGCTCAAATTCAAGATCGGCGCCGACGGCTCGTTGTCGGATCGGCGCATTTTCGTGAATCTCGACGACCTCACCAATCACGTGGTGCACGTCTGGCCCGACGGGGTGAAAATCGACTCAAGCGGCCAAATTTATATCGGTCAGAGCGCGCGCGATTTAAATGTGCCGCTGGCCGGAGTGATTTTCATAGTCAACTCCGCGGGAAAACTACTGCGCCAATTGATCCTACCGTCGCTGCAGGTGCCGAATTTCGCCTTCAGCCCTGACGAGAAAACCCTGTACGTCACAGCGGTGGATCAAATCGACAAGTCGCCCTATCTCGGCAAGCTGTACTCCATACCCAATCGCTAGCGCGCCAGCCAGCCACCGTCCACCACAAGATTCGAGCCGGTAATGTAGGTGGCGCGGTCGCTGGCCAGAAATACGGCAGCGTTGGCAATATCCTGGGGCCGGCCGAGGCGCGGCCAGGGAGTGCGGCGGCGCGCGTTCTCGAGCAGCGCCGGATCCATCGGCAGCCCTGGATGGCCGGTTACGATCTTGCCCGGAGAGATGCAATTGCAGACGATGAGATCCTGCGCGTAATCGACGGCGATCTGCTTGGTCAAATAAATCCCTCCCGCCTTGCTCACGCCGTAGGGTGTGTCGCGGGGGGCGGTCACTATCCCCTGCTGCGATCCCAGATTAATGACGCGCCCGCGCACCTCGTGACGCGGCTCCTGGGTGATCATTTGTTGGATGGCGCGTTTACAGCCATTGAACATGCCGGTGAGATTGACCGACATCACGTGTTCCCACTGTGCGGCGCTGGTATCGAGCAGCGCCGTGCCGGAGAAAATCGCAGCGTTGTTCACCATCACGTCGAGCCGGCCATGGCGCGCCACGGTCCTGCCGATCAATGCGTCGATATCGTCCCAGCTGCCGACGTCGGTTTTCTCGAATGCGGCTGCGCCTCCGGCTCGCGTGATAAGTTCGAGCGTGGTCTCGCCGCCCTCGAGCGGCTCCGCGACCACATCGGCGATGACGACCACGGCGCCTTCGGCGGCAAAGCTGGTGGCGATCGCGCGCCCTATACCTGAGCTCGCTCCGGTGACGACTGCGACTTTTCCGGCAAGTAAACTAGACATCTTTCTTGGATCCCTTCTGCTTGAGTTACCATAGCCCGACAACATGCTGAGCGAACGACTCGAACCCGATCTTAAGCTGGCGGCGACGCTATTCGATAGCCTCAGTCGCAGTACCCGGCATGGACGGGGTATCGTGCGCGACAGTTACGGTGCGGGCGAGCAGGCTGCCCACGACATCATGCACGCCGCCGCCGATTCGCTGGAACTCGAAGTTTCCATTGACGCCATCGGAAATCTCATGATGACGCTGCCCGGTCGCGACCGCGAGGCACCGTGCATCATTATGGGTTCGCATTTGGACAGCGTACCGCAAGGCGGCAACTACGACGGTGCGGCCGGCGTTGTTGCGGGCCTCAGCGTCCTGTCCGCACTGAAGCGAGCGGGTTGCGCGACTGAATCCGACATCACCGTCATGGGTATTCGTGCCGAGGAGTCGGCCTGGTTCGACATTGCCTATCTGGGCAGCGGCGGCGCCTTCGGCCTACTTGATCCCGACTGCCTATCCATCCCACGCTCTGACAACGGCCGCACTCTGGAAGCCATCCTGATCGAGCGCGGCTTTGACCCGCAGGCAATTCGTGAGCGACGCACCCTGCTCGACCGATCACGCGTCCGCGCCTACTTGGAGCTGCATATCGAACAAGGCCCGACGCTGGTGGCAGAGGGTCTGCCCGCCGCCGTGGTGACCGGCATTCGCGGCTGCAAAAGATTCCGCAACGCCCGCTGCATCGGCCGCTACGGCCATTCGGGGGCGGTCAACCGGGCGCATCGCCACGATGCGGTGGCAGCAACGGTGGCGCTGCTGTATCACCTGGAGGCGGTCTGGCTGGAGCAGGAGCAGGCCGGTGCGGATCTGGTGATTACCTCGGGAGAACTCTATACCGACCCCGCCATGCACGGCCCGAGCAAGATCGCCGGCGAGACTCGCTTTGTGATCGACGTACGCAGTGTCTCCGACTCCACGATGAATGCCGTGGCGGACGCAGCGCGGCGCGCGGCCGTGCGCATCGGCGAGGAGTATCGCGTCAGCTTCGACCTGGGCACTACCAGCGATTCGCCTCCGGCCGTCATGGATGCGCGGCTGCGCGCGTCTCTGCTCGGTCAGTTGCAGCAGCCGTTCGAAATGGCCAGCGGCGCCGGCCACGACGCGGCCGTGTTCGCCAAAATGGGGATTCCGACAGGGATGATCTTCGTGCGCAATGATCACGGCAGCCACAATCCGGACGAGGCCATGACGCTACAGGACTTCGGCATCGCGTCGCAGGCCGTGCTCGGGCTGTTGCTGGATTTTCCCATCCCATGACATTGCCCGTGCCATGACATTGCTCGTGACGGGTGGGACCGGCTTCGTCATGAGCGTGCTGGGGCGCGCGTGGCTCGACGCCAATCCCACCGAACGGCTGGTGGTACTCGATGCCGCAGCACCGGACGCCGCCGCCGTGCGCTACTTTGCCGCCGTGCGGGAGCGGCTCGACATCGTGGTCGCCGACGTGACCAAACCGGACACATGGGCCACTGCGCTCGAGCGGATGGATGTGACCCACATCGTCCACGGCGCTACCGTGACGCCGCTGTCGCGCGGCACCGCCGCAGAGTCACAGCGAGAACCCGAAACGGAAAATCCGGGACGCATCATCGACATCAATGTCATGGGCACGGTGGCCGTGCTCGACTGGGCGCGTACTCGCAGTTCAAGGCCGCGAGTCATCTACGTCAGTTCCGGTGCGGTCTACAAGCACCACGGTCCCGATCGCTCCGGTGAGCCCCTGCCGGAGGACGGCTACGTCATGCCGCGGCGCCTGTACGGCATTTCCAAGCTCGCCTCTGAACTGATCACCGAGCGCTACGGCGACCTGTTCGGCCTGTCGACCACCTCGGTACGACTATCGTCGGTGTACGGCACCATGGACCGCGTTACTGCCAGCCGCAATTTTCGGCATGTTCCGAACCGCATCGCGCATCTGGCGGTTGACGGCATAAAACGCGTGCGCGTCAACACTCTTGCCGCCGTGGGCGACTATATTCACGTGGAGGACGTGGCGCGCGCCGTCATCGCCTTGCTGCGCGCACCGACGCTGCGTTACAGTTCCTATAATATTGCAATGGGCACTACCGCAACGGTGGGCGACTTGGTGAACTGGGCGGCGGAAAAATTTCCCGGCTTCCATGCCGAACTCGCAGCGTCCGGCGATGCCGAAATTCTTCAGGATGAGAGCCTGCGCGACGGCATGTGGGGTGCCTACGACATTGCGCGCATCAGCGCCGAAATCGGCTGGAAACCTCGTCCTCTGCGCGATGCCCTGCACGCCTACATGGATTGGATCGGGGCCGAACGCCGCCTCGGATATTGACCAACGCGCATGATTTCCACTGAAATAAAATCCTCGGACAGCTACCCGCGCGATCTGATCGGCTACGGTTCGCACCCGCCGCATCCGCATTGGCCGCGAGAGGCACGAGTCGCCGTCTCCATCGTGTTGAACTACGAGGAGGGAGGCGAACACTGCGTGCTGCATGGCGACGCCCATTCGGAATCGGTGCTGACCGATGTCGGCGGCGATCCCTTGTCGAACGCCCGTAATCTCAATGTAGAATCGATTTTTGAGTACGGCAGCCGTGTGGGATTTTGGGCAATCATGCGGGTACTGCGCGAACGCGGTGCGGAGGCGACCATTTTCGCGGTAGGAATGGCGCTGCAACGCAATCCGGACGCGGTCGCGGAGATTGTGGCGAGCGGCTTCGAAGTCGCCTGCCATGGGCAGCGCTGGATCGACTACCAATTCGTTGCGGAGCAGGAGGAGCGCGCCGACATGTTGCGCAACATCGATGTGATCACGCGACTCACCGGCCGCCGGCCGCTGGGCTGGTACACCGGCCGGCCCGGTCCCAACACGCGGCGTCTGGTGGTGGAGAACGGCGGATTTCTGTACGACAGCGACGCTTACAACGACGACCTCCCCTACTGGACACGCGTCGGCGGCCGCGCGCATCTCGTAGTGCCTTACACCTTCGACAACAACGACAGCCGCCTGCAGCGCGGCGGCGACTTCGGCACGGGCGAGGACTTCTTCAACTACTGCCGCGATGCCTTCGATTGGCTGTATCGACAGGGCAGCGAAGACCGGCCGCGGATGATGAGCATCGGCCTGCACTCACGGATCATCGGCCGTCCCGGCCGGATCGGAGCGCTCGTTCGCCTGCTCGATCATATCCAGCGCCACGAGGGTGTGTGGCTGTGCAATCGCGAGAGCATCGCCCGGCATTGGATTGCGCATCACCCAGCCTGATGAACCACTACATGCGCACGCGGCGAAGTTTGTTCAGAGCCATGGCCATGCTGCCGCTGCTGTGGGCCGGGTTCTCGAGCACGGCCAGCGCGAAGCGAGCCAGGCAAAGGGTGCGGCCTGCCGATGCGGCATGGCCCAAGGACAAAGACTGGGATGCATTGAATAAGTCCGTGGGCGGACGGCTTATCTCGGTGCGCTCACCGCTTGAGCGCTGCCTGGCTGCGCGCAGCGGCGCCGACTGCGCGCAAGTTTTCTCCGAATTGCGCAATCCTTACTACATCGGCGACGAACCTGGACTCACGCAGACCCTGGGATGGGTAGATGCGTGGAATTTTGCACCCAGCGTCTACGCCGTCGCAGCTGCCGGCACTCGCGATGTGGTTGCGGCGGTGAATTTTGCCCGCGACAAGAACCTGCGCCTGGTAGTCAAAGGCGGCGGCCATAGCTACCAGGGTACGTCGAATGCCGCCGACTCGCTTTTGATCTGGACTCGGTACATGAATTCAATCACGGTCCATGACCATTTCGTCCCCGCCGGCTGTGCAGCGACGATGCCGCGACCAGCGGTATCGATCGACGCGGGGGCATTATGGGGTCAGGTGTATGACGCCGTGACCACCCGTCACGGGCGCTATGTTCAAGGCGGCGGGTGCACCACGGTGGGGGTGGCTGGGCTGGTGCAAAGCGGCGGGTTCGGCAGTTTCTCCAAATGCTACGGCACAGCCGCGGCCAGCTTGCTGGAAGCTGAGATCGTAACCGCGGATGGCCGCGCGCAGCTGGCGAATGCCTGCACGAATCCGGAATTGTTCTGGGCCATCAAGGGCGGCGGCGGCGGAAGCTTCGGCGTGCTCACGCGCTTGACGCTGGCAACCCATGAATTGCCGGAGCTCTTCGGCCTGGTGACGGCCACCGTTCGGGCTAATTCCGACGCCGCGTATCGCAAGCTGATCGCAAATATACTGACGTTTTACCGGGACCACTTGCTCAATCCGCATTGGGGGGAACAGCTCACGCTGAAGGAGGGCCGCGTGTTGGCCATCCACGTGGTGTCTCAAGGTATCGACCGAGCGACAGCCGAAGGCATCTGGAGAAGCTTCTTCGACGCCATCGCCGGATCGCCCGAGGATTTCTCGTTCATTTCCAAGCCCAATATCATCGACTTTCCCGCACGCAGCCTGTGGGACCCCGAATTCCTGAATCGCATCCCCGGCATCATCAAGCGGGACGACCGCGCCGACGCCCCTGCCGGAAATTTATTCTGGGCCGGCGACGCCGGGCAATGCGGCCAAGTGCTCCATGGCTACGATTCGGTCTGGTTGCCGGCGACACTCCTGGACGATGAACGTCTGCCGTCGCTGGTGGATGCGCTGCACGCCGCGGCACAGCTATGGGAGGTGTCGTTACATCTGAACAAAGGGCTTGCCGGCTCCTCGCCGCAAGCGCTCGATGCGGCGAAGGACAGCGCCACGAACCCCGCCGTGCTGGGTGCTTTCGCCCTGGCAATCATCGCCGCGGAGGAGCCGCCGGCCTATCCTGGAGTCGCGGGCCATGAGCCTAAGATCGCCGAGGGCCGGGCCGATGCCATCGAAATTCACCGTGCCATGGCTGAGTTGCGCAAAGTCGTGCCGCACTTCGCGTGCTACGTCGCGGAGAGCAACTTCTTCGAGCAGCAATGGCAGAGCGCATTTTGGGGCGCTCAATACCAAAGATTGTTAAAGGCTAAATTTCGCTACGATCCCGCGGGTCTGTTCTTCGTTCACCACGGCGTCGGCAGCGAGACCTGGAGCGCCGACGGTTTTACCCGGCTCGACTGACCTGCTGTCAGAGGCGCCGCGGGTCTACACGCTGCGGATCATGCCGCCGTCGACGCGAATGACGCCTCCGGTCATATACGAGGCGCGCGAACTCGCCAAAAAAGCAGCAACTGCTGCGAATTCTGCGGCATCGCCGTAGCGCCCAATCGGTATGTTCGCGCGAGCCTCCTTTTCCACTTGAGCGATATCCATGCCATCGCGCTTGGCGCGCCCTTGGTCCAATTCGGCGATGCGATCCGTCGCAATGCGACCGGGCGCGATGCAATTGACCGTGATCCCTTCACCCGCAACTTCACCGGCCAATGTCTTGGCCCAGCCGACCAGTCCAGCACGCAGAGCGTTTGATATCCCCAAGTTGGGAATCGGTTGAATCACTCCCGATGAAACTACGGCGAGGATTCGGCCGTACCCGCGTTCGCGCATGCCGGGCAGCGCCAAGCGAGTCAGGCGAATGGCGCTCAAGAACATCGCCTCGAATTGCTTGCTCCAGACCGCGTCGCTGGTCTCGGCGGCGGGCCCCGGCGGCGGGCCGCCGGTATTGAGTACCAGGATATCCACTTCTCGCAGCAATTTACCGAGCGACTCGAGCGCCGCTCCGTCGGCCAGATCGCAGCTACGCGCCACAATCGATCCGCTCCCCCCCGCGCTGGCGGCAACCAGATCATTCAAGCGCTCCAGATTGCGCGCCACGGCCACCACCTGCGCTCCCTCCGCAGCCAGAGCCGATGCAATCGCTCTGCCGAGCCCGCGCGAGGCACCGGTCACCAGTGCTCGACGATTCTCAAGTCCTAGATCCATTGCAGTCGCCTATTTGCGCAGCGCAAGCGCCGCAGTTGGCAGTGTAACGCAGCGACTCAGCCGATCAGCGACCTTAATCGTTGCGTGCGGGTGCCGGCCGTAGTTTCGGCGGCGCGGCACAGCAGCTTATGGGCGTCTGCCGCCGGCAGAGCGCGGCTGAACAGAAAGCCCTGCGCCTCGTGGCACTCATGCTCCTGCAAGAACAGCAGTTGCGGGAAACTCTCTACGCCTTCCGCGGTGACGCTGATCCGCAGCGAGCGCGACATTTCAATGATGGCAGCGGCGATGGCACGATCATCGCTGCAGTCAATCAGGCTGGTCATGAACGAGCGATCTATTTTCAGCCGGTCCACTGCAAAGTGCCGCAAGCGGCCAAAGCTAGAATAGCCCGTCCCGAAATCATCGATGGCCAGCATCACCCCCAGCTCCTTCAATTGGGCCAATGCCTGCTCCGCCCAAGCCTCGTCCTTCATCACCACCGATTCGGTGATTTCCAATTCCAGCATCGAGGCTTCGATACCGGTCTCTTTGATGATGGCGGCGACCAATTGCGGAAAGTCTTTGAGCACGAATTGCTGTCCCGACACATTGACTGCCATGCGAGCCACCGGCAGCCCTTCGTCGACCCATGCCTTGGCCTGTTGACAGGCTGTTCGCAGCACCCATTCTCCGATGCTCAGGATGAGGCCCGTCTCCTCTGCCACCGGAATAAATTCCGCGGGCGGCACCACGCCCAGCTCGTCATTGGTCCAGCGCAGCAGCGCCTCCATGCCGGAAACACCTCCGGTACGCACATCGAACTGCGGCTGATAATGCAAGGTGAACTCGCCGCGCTCCAACGCGCCGCGCAGTTTCGCCTCCAGGGTAAAACGATGCAACGCGGCGTCGTTCATCGAGGCATCGAAGAAGGCGAACATGCCAGGACCCTTACGCTTCGCGAAATACATGGCAAGGTCGGCATTGCGTAGCAAAGTATCCACTTCCACGCCGTCCGCAGGGAACATCGCGACGCCCACGCTGGGTGTGACCACCAAAGTGTGCAAAGCCAGGCGCATCGGTTCCTGCAGCTCGGCGATGAGGCGCGACGCAACCCCCGCGGCATCGTCCGCGGAGCGGATGTTCGGCAGTATGACGATGAATTCATCGCCGCCGAGACGCGCAATGTGGCTGGAGCGCGCGGTGGAATCATCGTCCGTCGTGTCATCGGCGCGCAACGAGCTGCGCAGCCGGGCGGCAACCTGGCACAGCAATTCATCGCCGACCGCGTGGCCCAGCGTGTCGTTGACCCGCTTGAAGTTATCGAGATCGAGATATAACACCGCCAGCATGCGCTGGTGCTGCTTCGCCGCGACCAGCGCGCTGTTCAAGCGGTTGCGCGATTGCTCTCTGTTGGGCAGGCCGGTCAGCGCATCGAAGTAAGCCAGCTTCACGATGCGATGCTCGGAGCGCCATTTACTGGCCAGCGATATGGTCATCTGGCGAATCTCGTGCGGATGAAAAGGCTTCTGCAGGTATGAAAGCTTCTCCTCCGGGGGCACCATTCCGCCGATATCGCGAGGGTCGACGTCCGAGTAGGCCGTGCACACCACAATTTCGATCGCCGGGTCGAGCTCTCTTATCCGCGCCGCCGCCCACACGCCATCGGGGCCGGGAGGCATGCGCATGTCGAGAAAAGCCACGGCGTAAGGCTCGTCCGCCGCCAGCGCATCGCGTACCGCTGCGACCGCAGCCTCCGCTCCCTCGCAGAACACGGGTGCGAATGTCGTTTCGCTGGGGGCCAGCAGCTTGGCCACCTGCTCCGGGGTATTCTTGCTGAACAGGCGCTCGCGCAGATTGTGAAACATCGCCGTTTCGCTGCTCATGTCGGTATCGAGCAGAATCTGCCGGTAGGCGTCGCGCACGTCGGCTTCATCATCGGCGATGAGAACGCGAATCGGCAATCTCTTTTTGTCGGTCACAGTCAACCTCACATAGCGCTAAGTATTCGGCGCGCCCGAACGCACCGGCAACGGCAACATCAAATGCATGGACGCACCCAATCCCGGGCCGTCGCTCGCCGCCCAAATTCTGCCGCCCAGCGCGCCGATGGCGTTGGCGCACCAGTGCAGGCCGATTCCGTAGTTGGTTTCCCGGGATTTGGTGGAAAACCCCTTATCGAAGACGCGCTGCAGATTTTCGGCCGAGATGCCCACACCATCGTCCTTGCAGCGCAGATGCAGCTGCTCGCTGTCGGCACCGGGAACGATTTCAGCGGTGAAGTGCAGCACGCCGCGCTCGCGACCCGCATCGCGCACGGAATCTGCGGCGTTGATGATGAGATTTTGCAGGATCAGCCGCAGTACCGTGCGTGCCACCGGAACCGCGCCGACCTTGCGCAACGACTCATCCGTATCGACGACCAGCCGCTGGCGGGCGGCATCGGGGACGATTTCCAAAGTTTGCGCCACCAACTCGGGCAGGCGCACCGACTCGACCACATGGGTGTTGCGCGTGGAGCGCATGAGTTCGGTCAGCGCTGTTTGCACGATGGTGCTCTGTCGTTGCACCACGGCAACGTCGGCGCGAGCCTCCGTGACGGCGGCAGCCAATTCTCGACATGCCAGACGTAAGAATTCCTCCAAATCTGCACGGCGCACGCTTGCCGCCGACTCCTGCGCGAGTGCGGCGAAAGCGAGTTCAACGTCACCGGCGGGCGCGTCGCGCAGACGGTCGCCGAGTTTCGAGAGGCGCACGCCCAGCGGCGTCATGGCGTTGCCGAGATTGTGCAGCACGCCTTTGGCCAATTCTGCGAATCCGGCCTGGAACGACTGATCGACGAGCTGCCGGCGCGAATCGGCCACCCGTTCCACCATGCGATCGAACTCGCCTGCCAGCATTGCGATCTCATCGCGGCCTGGAAGATTTAGTTGCGCCCCAAGGTCCGTGCCCTCACCGATCGCCACCGCGTGCCGCGTCACCCGCGCCAGCGGCTTGAGCACGATGCGGTTGAGAGCTACCACCAGCAGCACCAGCACAGTGACGGCCGCCGCAATCAGGTATAGCGACGCGTAGGTCACCGCTCCCTGACCACGCTCGGTAATTCTGCGCGGAACCGTAACGCGAAAACTCATCAGCGGCCGGTCATAGACGTCCCTGAAGGTCTTGGAGACCTGTGTCGCTGCATCAGTCTCGGTCGTCTGGACATTGCCCACGGATGGCGGATTCAGCGACATGGCAAGATCTGCCTGCGCTTGAGCCCCGATCATCCGCACTTGGGCCGGTGTGAGCAGCCTGCCCATGAGCACCATTCCCAGCGGTTGCCCGCTGCCGCTGCCGTCCAGAACCGGCGCGGCGGAAATCATCATGACGCCTTTATTGGTGTGCAGCAGTCCTCGCACGGGCTTGCCCTCACTCAAGCTTGCGCGCCATGGAAAATCCGCCGGCAAGGCGTTGCGCGCCGCCAGGTCGATATCCAGCGGCACACCGGTGTCGAAGTTGCGCGCACTGGATAGCACGTAGTTGCCATGCAAATCGACGATGAGAATGGCGTTCACTTTGAGCTGCTTGAACGCCACGGGGGTAATGTTGGCGTCGATGAACGCCGTATTGGGCGACTGCACGAATTTATACAGGTCAGCCCAATTGCCCCAGTCCGACGCCGACAACTCCATGCTCTCCAGCGTCATATCCAGCGCATAGCCGATGCGCTTCATTGAAGTCTCCGCGTCCTCCCGCTCGAGCTGGGCGAAGCTCGGCATAAGCACCTGCTTTTGGACCGCGATCTCGAGGACGATCAGCACCGCAAACAACAGTGCCAGGAGCGAAATCATTTTCGTACGGATATTCATCCGTCCCTTCGTAACAGAAATCTCGCTGCGCAGCCGTGCGGCTGTCTTATTTCAGGCCGAGGGCAGCACCGCGGGAAGCAGGAATGAGACGCAGCTCACGTTTGCGAGACAGTCTGCGGCTCCGGCCCTTAAAAACGCAGCGACAGGCAGCTCAAACCGCCGTCCATTTTTCTGAATTCGGACATCTCGAGACTCACCATGCGGTAGCCCCTGCTCTCGAGCGCCGTGCGCATTTGCGGATAGCCGGCGGCAGCGAATACCACCTCGTTTACCCGCACACAGTTTGCGGCGTAGGCCTCGGCCGCCGGCACCAGGATCACATCGCGGATCTCGACCGAGTGTTGCGACCGCAATTCTCCTTCCACCGCACTGTCCGCGACCCAGGCGCCGTCGCCCAAATACGCGATACCGCTCTTGAGGTGCAGTAGCGCGGGGTTGGCCGTGATATCGATAACGCTCGCGGTATAGCCCAATCGAGCCAGATGCGCCGTCAGTTGTGCCGCGCCCGCCGGGTTGGTGCGTGCCGAGACACCGATCAGAAAATGCCCATCCGCCTCGCAGATGTCACCACCGTCCACGGTACCCGGCGGCTCAATGCGCATGGGATCCGCAAAGAAGCTCTGCAGGCAAGCTGCGATGCCGCGCACTTCGCCGGCCCGGCTGGGCGCGCCCGGGCGCGTCAGCACGGCGCCGCGCCCCGTGACTATGGCGGTATCCTCGACGAAGGTTCCATCGGGATAGCCCTCATCGGGTTCCAATTGCGTGACTTGCAGACCGCAGTCGCGCAGTGCTTGGACGTAGGCCGCATGTTGCGCGCACGCACGCTCGACGTCGGGTGCGCCTGCCGCGGCGCTCGATAGACCCGCTGCGAAGCTTCGAGCGGGGGAACGGACGATGGCACGAGTAAAATGCATGGACAGCTTCCTCGAGGGCTTATGCAGCTTGATTGCGTCCGGACTTCTTCGCCACCTGCAATTGTGTTTGCGATTTCTGCAGCAGGCCCTCGGGATTGTCGGCAGGGTCGGGGACGGCCGCGCACACGCCCACGCTCACGCTGACATAGCGCAAGACTGCGGAGCGCGGATGATGGATTCGCATATCTCTGACTCTTTCAGCCATGAGTTGGCCGATACGCAGCGCCTGCTCATTGGTGAGACCCGGGGCAAATGCAATCAAGCTGCCGCCGTCGATGCGTGCGGTGACATCGCTGGAGCGGCGCAAACATCCGGACACGACGTGCGCCACGCGGCGAATCATCGAATCGCCGGCGCCCCGGCCGAAGGTGGTGTTGTACAGATCCAGGGCATCGATATCGACAGCGAACAATGCGATGCTGCGTTTTTCGCGCTGCGCCACCGCCCAATCGCGTTTCAACAATTCCTCGAGATAAGACAAGGTGAACAGACCGGTCAAGCGATCGTCGCGGATCGCCACGGCGGTGGGTTGATGCGCGCCGCTCAACGAATCCCGGGTGAGCTTCGGGTCGATACGCAGCCGCTCCCCCGCATCTCGATGATGGCCTGCAAAATGCGTAACCCGGCCGTCCTCGCCGAGCAGCGGCAGAACCGTCATCTCGTTCCAAAACACGGTGCCGTCCTTGCGGTAGTTTCGCAGCAGCACGCGGCAAATCTCTGCCCGATCCATGGCTTCACGCAGGCGATGGCGACCGTCCTGTTCTCGATCGTCCGCCTGCAACAGCCGCAAATTACAGCCGATCAATTCTGCCGCCGAATAGCCGGTCAGCGCTTCGAATCCGGGATTGACGTAGACCACCGGGCGCGCGGGATTTTGCGCATCCACGAGCACCACTCCCTCGGGCGAGGTCTCGATCAGGCGACGATACAAATTGAGGTCAAAGCCCGTCATGCCTTTCCTTCCGTCAGTACCAATGGCGGTATGGCCGACAGGTCGGCAATCCGCCCAGCCGTCGCCTGCCAATGCGCGTTCGCATGCAGGTTGGCCAGATCAGCCGACGCCTCGCCGCGGGCGCGCATCCGCACCAGCCGCGCCTGCGACGCCGCAGAGTCGACATTCGTCCCCAGCGCCTGCAAGGCCAATTCTACGGAATGACGATCGTTGCAAATGGGCAGGACGTCGCAACCTGCGGCGAGAGCGAGGTGTACGCGCGCAACCACGTCGCCGCAAGCAGCAGCCCCCGCCATGGTGAGATCGTCCGCGAACACGCAGCCGTGAAAGCCGATCTCCTGGCGCAATACCCCCGAGATCCAGCGCTTCGACAGGCTCGCCGGCAGTTCATCCACCGCGGGAAACACCACATGCGCAGCCATGATGCCGGCAAGGTTGTTGTCGATCAGCGGGCGGTAAGGCCGGATATCCGCCTCCAAATCCACGAACTCGCGCCGATCCACCGGCAGCGCAACGTGCGAATCGGCCACCACCGCGCCGTGGCCGGGAAAATGCTTGGCGACGGCCGCCATCCCCGCCTCGCGCATGCCCAGCATGGTCGCCACCCCGAGCGCCGCCACCGTATCCGGATCGCTGTGAAACGCGCGATCGCCGATGATCTCGCTCACCCCATAGTCCAGGTCGATGCAGGGCGCAAAGCTAAAATCGACGCCGACGGCCCGCAATTCAGCGGCCAGCAACCAGCCCACCGACTGCGCCAGCTTGAGACCATCGCGACGGTCCTCATCGAAACGTCGGCCCAACAGCCGCGCGGCCGGCAAACGGGTAAAGCCTTCCCGGAAGCGCTGTACCCGGCCACCCTCATGATCCACGCTAATCAATAGGTGGGGCGAGCGCACCGCGCGGATGGCGGCGGTGAGCGCGGCAACCTGTGCCGGATCGCGATAGTTGCGCGAGAACAAGATGACACTGCCCACCTGCGGGTGCTGCAGCACGCCAATGTCCTCGGCGCTCAATTCCGTACCGGCGATGTCCACCATCAGCGGACCCAGACTCATGCAGGCCCCTCGAACACTGCGATCGACTCGACGTGCGTCGTATGCGGAAACATATCCATCACCCCTGCGCAGGTCAGCTTGAACCCTTGGGTATGCACCAAGATCTCAGCGTCCCGCGCTAAACTCCCCGGATGGCAGGAAATATACACGACTCGGCGCGGGCGCCAATGAGCCATCCGCTCGAGCAGTGCCGACGCGCCGGCGCGCGGCGGGTCGAGCAGCACCAGGTCATAGCGTTGCTTCGCCCACTCCCCGAACTGCGCCGGTTCGAATAGATTGTCCATGAAGAATGTCGCGTTGCCAATGTCGTTGCGCACCGCATTGGCCCGCGCCTTGCCGACCAGTACCGAATCGCCCTCCACCCCCACTACGGCTTGGGCACGGCGCGCCAGCGGCAAGGTGAAATTTCCCAGGCCGCAGAACAAATCGAGCACCACATCGCCGCCGGCAGGCTGCAGCAGGTCTATCGCGGTATCCACCATCGACGCATTGATCGAGCGGTTGACCTGAATGAAGTCCACCGGTCCGAATTCGATGACTACGCGACCGCCATCGACGGCATAATTCAAGGGCGGATGGCCCCCGTTCTGCGCCTGGCCGTCCACCAATGGTCGCACGCTGTCGAGGCCGCCGGTCTGCAGAAAGATCTGCACCCCCTGTTGCACGCCGAAGGCGGCGATTTTTTCTATGTCCGCGCTGCCGGGCGCTTCCATAACGCGGAATACCAGGGCGGTCGACTCATCCCCGGCCGCCACCTCCACCTGGGGTATTTTCTCGCGCAAGGCGAGGGTCTCTACCAGCGCGGCAAGATCCCGCGGCAAATTGGCCAGCGGCTCGAGCAACACCTCACAGCGCTGTATATCCGCCAGATAGGGCTTTTCGCGTTCGCGAAACCCGGCCAGCACGCGTCCCTTTTTGTGCACATACTTGACGCCGAGCCGGGCACGACGCCGGTAGGCCCACTCCGGTCCGCGCAGCGGTGCCAGCACTCGCTCAGGCTGCACCCGGCCGATACGCTGCAAATTGTCGAGCAGCTGGCGCTGTTTGGCCGCGATCTGGGCAGCCGGCAATAAATGCTGTAGCGAGCAGCCGCCGCAAATTCCAAAGTGCGCGCACTGCGCCGCGACGCGATCCGGCGAGGCGACGAGAACCTCGACCAATCCCGCTTCATCCAAATGCCGGCGCCGCTTCAGCAGGCGATAGCGGACGCGCTCGCCCGGCAGCGCACCGTCGATGAAGACTGCTTTACCATCCACCCGCGCGACACCGCGGCCGTCATGGGCAAGATCCACGACATCGGCCTCTTGCACAACCGAGGACTTCAGGCCGCGAGCCACGCCGCCGCAAACTCCTGCAGATGTCCGGCCTCTGAATCGTCGAGCAATTTTCGAACGCGCGCGACCTCATGCGCATGCTCGGCCGCGTTCAGATGTCCGCGCAGCAACTCGAAACGCAAAAAGATCAAATAGGTGTTCAGTACATCCGTCTCGCAATAGGCGCGGATGCGCGCGAGGCCGCCTTTCAGGTACTCCGGCCAGACGTCGGCGCCGTGCATGCCTACCTTGCCCGGAAATCCCAGCAAGGTGGCAATGTCGTTCAAGCTCGCCCTGCCCCGGCCTTGGAAGCCGGATAAAATATCCATCAGATCCATGTGCCGCCAGTGGAAGCGGCTCAAGTAATTGCTGAACCTGAAACTCTGGTCGGAGTCGCCGGTCTCCCAGTAACGGGCCGCCGTCACCCCGTGCAGCAGGCTGCGATAATTCAACACAGGCAGATCGAATCCTGCCCCATTCCACGACACCAGGTCCGGAGTGAACTTATCCAAGCCGTCGAAGAAACGCTCGATCAAATCCTTCTCGGAAGATGCCTCATCGCCGAGGCTCCATACCTTGAGGGAGTCTCTGGCGCGCATCACCACGGAGATGGCGACGACACGGTGCTGCTCATGCGATAGAAACTCGCTGCCGGTTTCCTGGCGGCGCTTGGTGAACATGATCTGCGCCACGTGTTCATCGGACAGCCCGGAGAGTCCGTATAGCCGCCTTCCCAAATCGGTATCGGGCACCGTCTCAATGTCGAATATCAAAGTGTTCATGCTGCGCACGCTCACGGCGGCGCGCGGCGCATGAGCACGGCGACCGCGACCACCAAACCCGCCTCGTCGGTCAGTGTGACGTGGCCTTCGCCTATCCCCAAAGCTTCGCGCACCTTGGCGCCACGTGCCGAATACACCACTTCGGGCTTGCCCCAGGAGTTCTGCACCACGCCCACGTCGCGTATCCAAACGCCGTGCGCAAAACCAGTGCCCATGCCTTTGACAATGGCCTCTTTGGCCGCAAAGCGCATGGCGATGAATCTGACCGGCCGGGCCGTGCGTTCGAATTGGGTGCGCTCCTCCGGCATCAACAGATGCGACAGAAAGCGTTCGCCATGCTTCTCATAGACGCGCTCGATACGGTCGACCTTGAGCACATCGATGCCGATCCCGAAAATCATTCGGCGCGCGCCATCTTGCCCGAGCGCGCCATCTCGCTCAGCCTCGCGCCGCGCACATCAGCTGCTTCATGTCGCGCACAGCCTTCGCCAGGCCATCGGCAATGGCACGCGCCACGATGGCATGGCCGATGTTGAGTTCGACGATCTCAGGAATGGCGGCGATGGGTTCGACATTGTGATAGTTGAGGCCATGGCCCGCGTTCACGACCAGGCCTAAGCGGGCGGCAAATTTAGCGGCGGCACACAGCCTTTCGAATTCTCGTGCGCGGGCTGCGCCCGTGGAATCGGCATAAGTGCCCGTGTGCAGTTCAATCACCGGAGCTGCGGCGCGCTGTGCTGCCTCGATTTGTTCCGGATCCGGATCGATGAACAAGGAGACGCGAATGCCCGAGGCACCGAGTACTTTGACGGCATCGGCGATTCGCGCAGACTGCCCCAGCACATTCAAGCCGCCTTCGGTGGTGACTTCCTGGCGCGATTCAGGCACCAGGCAGCAATCCTGCGGCAGCACCTTCTGCGCGATCTGTAGCATCTCATCGGTGACCGCCATTTCGAGGTTCATGCGCGTCTGCAAGGCCTCGCGCATAGCCGTCACATCGCGCTCCTGGATGTGTCGCCGATCCTCGCGCAGATGCAGGGTGATGCTATCGGCGCCCGACTCCTCGGCAATCAGCGCCGCATATACCGGATCCGGGTAGCGGCCGCGGCGCGCCTGGCGCAGCGTCGCCACATGATCGATGTTCACGCCCAATGCGATTCCCGCATGCAGCAAGCCGCCGCTCATGGGCTCCCCACCTGCGCGCACTCGATCCGCTGCGGCTGGCCGCCCGGCAGATTTACGGGCTCACGGCGGCGCAGGGCCAGAGCGACCTCGCGTGATTTCAAAGTGCGTCCATCGAGACAGGCGTCGATGGCTGCGCGCAACACCCGCTTGGCGTCGCGCAGCGAACGCACATCGCCGAAGCTCTCCGCCTGTAAATCCGCCAGGGATTGACCGTAAACCGCACCCGGGGACTCAAGCCGGCACAACTGCGGTGCGCTTTGCACGGCGAATCGATAGTAGCGATCGAGTTGCACCGGCGCTCCCTCGTCCGTGGTCGCGAGTTCCAAGCCATAACCTAAATCGTTCAACAAGTGCTTCTCGAAGCGACGCAGCGCGGCCTCCTCCATGGCGCCGTCGCACAGCGCCTGCACACAGGAGGCGTAGGCTACGAAAATCTCCGGATGCGGATCGCAGCGCTGCGTCAGCTTTAGCAGCAGCTCGTTCATATAAAATCCGCTCATGAGCCGATTCGACGCGAGGCCGGTGATGTGGCCGTCGATTTCTGCGGTCACCAGCTGGCACGCCTCGCCCTTGCCGCACCAGGATACGAGCATTCTCTGAAATGGCCGCAGCACGCCGCGCAGAGTGGACTTAGGGCCATTGGCGCCGCGCGCGAACAGCGTGAGCCGCCCATAGTCGCTGGTGAACACTTCGACGATGCGGCTGGTGTCGCGATAGGCGTACTGGTGCAGCACGTAGGCCGGTGCCAGCCACACTCGCCGTGCGGGCGGCCCACCTGCGGGCGGCCGTCTGGTGTCCATCACAACGTGTCGTAGCCAAACTGGCGCAGCGCCATTTCGCTATCCGCCCAGTTTTCCTTCACCTTGACCCACAGCTCCAGATGCACCGAGCGCTGCCATAGGTCGTTGAGCTCGATGCGCGCAAGCCGGCCGATCTCCTTTAGGCGCTCCCCGCCCTGACCGATGACGATGGCCTTCTGGCCCGCCCGCTCCACCCAAATCACCGCGTTGATCATGATGCGGTTGTTCTCGTCTGCAAAGCGCTCGATTTGCACATTGATGCCATAAGGCAATTCTTCGCGCAATTTCAATGTCAGCTTCTCACGCACGATTTCTGCCGCATGAAACGGTTCATCGCGATCGGTGACCACGTCGGAGGCAAACAGCGGCGGCGATACCGGCAGCCGCGAACCGACCACATCCACCAGCCGATCCAGGTTATCGGACTGTATTGCCGATATCGGGATGATGCCCGATGCAGGAATGCGCTGCGTCATCTCCTCGAGGAAGGGCAGCATCTGCTCCTTGGGAAACACACGATCGACTTTGTTGATGACCAAAAATAGCGGCTGCTTCAGACCCCGGACCCGCTCCCAGACCCATTCGTCCTCCTCGGTGAAGCGCATGGCTTCGATCACGAACAGGATGACATCCGCATCCTGGGAGGAGGAAATGGCAACACGGTTCATATATTGATTCATCACGCGGCGCGTCGACTCGTGCAGTCCCGGCGTGTCGACCAGTACGAGCTGCGCCTCGGGTCGATTGACCACCCCCAGGATCCGATGCCGCGTGGTTTGCGGCTTGGCGGTGACGATGGACACCTTGCGGCCCACCAGGGCATTCACCAGGGTGGATTTACCGACATTGGGCCGGCCCACGATGGCCACATGCCCGGCGCGAAAAACAGCAGTAGTCATGGCGATTTACGCATCTCAGGCGGCAGCAACTCGAGCAATTTCGCGGCGGCCAATTGCTCGCCGCGACGACGGCTGGCGCCCTCGCCCACGGCTGACACACCCAGTATGGGAACTTCGCAGCTGACGGTAAAGGATTGCAGGTGCGGATCGCCGGTCGCCGCGGTTAGCGTATACACCGGCAACGCCAGTCCACGCGCCTGCAGCGCCTCTTGCAGGCGGGTCTTCGGATCCTTCAGGGTGTCCGCAGCCGGCAGATCCGACATCCGTGGACCCATGATGCGCGCGACCGCCGCCGCTGCCGCATCGAATCCGGAATCGAGAAAAATCGCACCCAATAAAGCCTCCAAGGCATCAGCCAGAATAGAAGCGCGGCGAAAGCCGCCGGTTTTAAGCTCGCCCGGCCCGAGGCGCAGATGATCCCCCAGCTTGAGCTCCCCCGCAATTTGCGCCAGAGTCTCGCCGCTGACCAGAGTCGCCCGCAGCCGCGACAACGCGCCCTCATCCGCCAGCGGATGCGCATCGTATAGCAGGCGCGCCACGCTGCAATTAAGAATCGAATCGCCGAGGAATTCCAGCCGCTCATTGTGTTGCACGCCGGCACTGCGGTGAGTCATTGCGGCTTCAGACAGCGCCGGCTTCACGAAAACGTAGCCGAAGGAATGCTCGACCCAGGCCGCGAGTGCGTCCGATTTGCGCTGTGGGTTCACTGCACCTTCACAGTTTTGTCGAAGTGCACCGTCAGCGATATGTTGGCAATGTAGGGCACTGTGTCATCGTAGGCCACGTGCAACTGCAAGCCACCATCGTCGCGCGTAATCTCGATATCCTTTTGGTCGACCGCGGTGATGTCCTCGATCGCCCAGTGCCGATCCAGAGACTTGCGAACGCCGCCGAGGTCGGCAGTTTCGCCTTTGAATTCCGTCGCCGCCGATTCCATGGTCTTTGCCAGCTTCATGTAATTAATGTACACGGGAACCAGGCGAACACCCCCGTACCCGATAATCCCGACCAACACCAGGATGCACAGCAACCCGATGAAAGTCATCCCTTGCTGACGCTGCCGCATAGTCTGATTCATATCTTGGACTCCCTAAAATGGCCTCTATTGAATCGCATTCCCCACTCGTCGCCAGAGAGGTCCGTCACGAGTATCAAGATTAAGCCAAATTCGCACCGCCTTACCCACCAGATTCCCCGCCGGCACGAAGCCGGGGGCATCGTTCTCGTCCTGAAAACGGCTGTCCTTGCTGTTGTTACGATTGTCACCCATGAAGAAGTAATGCCCCGCCGGCACCACCCACTCGCCCGTCTTGGCACTGCCCTGGGAGAACATGATCTGATGGCGCTTGGCGTCTAATTGTTCGAAAGCCGTGGCCGCGCCCACGTAATTCCACACATCCTGCTTAGGCCCGGAGTAAGCCGGCCCCGGTTCCTGCGGCACGGGTTTATCGTTGACGTACAGCTGATTGTTCTCCATCACCCGAATTCGATCTCCGGGCAGGCCTACCAAGCGCTTTATGTAGTTGATTTTCGGGTTGGGCGGCAGACGAAACACAATCACATCGCCGCGTTGCGGCGTGCCCGTCGGCACCAGCAGGGTGTTGATGACCGGCAGACGCAAACCGTAGGAATACTTGCTGACGAAGATAAAATCACCGTCGAACAAGGTGGGCATCATGGAATCGGACGGAATGCGAAACGGTTCGAACAGAAACGAGCGGATCACCAGCACCAGCACGATGACCGGAAAGAACGAGCGCGCGTACTCGACGGCAATAGGTTCACGCACACGCTCAGTAGCGGTGCCGGCCGCCGCTGCGTTGCGCTTGCGGCGGCGCGCAAAGAACAACTGATCCGCTGCCCAGATCAGACCGGAAACCGCGCCGACCACCACCAGCATGAGACTGAAGTCGACGGCCTCGTAACGAAACAGCCGCCACAGCATGGCGAGCGACAGCGCCACCAGCACATAGCCGGCGATTCTCGGCGCCCACGGCTCTTCCACGCTCATCGCGCCGGGATCCCGCTTGGGTCTAACGAACCAGCCGTCCACCAAAATCACCAGCACGCAGACCACGCCTGCACACAGGAGACCTATGAAAAGGTTGTCGCCATCATTCACGCAATACCCCCAAATAAAGGCTGAAAAAAGCTTACCGAGGCGTCGCCGCCGGATATTTCAATTGGTCTTCTTACCGACCTGCAACACGGCCAAAAACGCTTCCTGCGGGATTTCCACCTGACCCACCTGCTTCATGCGTTTTTTGCCGGCCTTCTGTTTCTCAAGCAGCTTGCGCTTGCGCGAGATGTCGCCGCCGTAGCACTTGGCGAGCACATTCTTGCGCATCGCCTTGACGCTGGCACGAGCAATGATATGGCTGCCGATGGCCGCCTGCACGGCAATGTCGAACATCTGGCGCGGGATGAGTTCTTGCATCTTGTCGACCAGCTCCCGGCCGCGGTTGTAGGAATTGTCACGATGGACGATGAGCGACAGTGCATCGACAGCGTCGCCGTTGATCAGAACATCCAGCTTCACCAACGGCGCTGCCTGAAAATGACTGAACTCGTAGTCGAACGATGCGTAGCCGCGACTTGCCGATTTGAGCCGATCAAAGAAATCGAGAACCACCTCGGCGAGCGGCAATTCGTATTGCAGCGAAACCTGGCTGCCCAAGAACAGCATCTTCTTTTGCACGCCGCGCTTTTCGCTGCAAAGAGTCAGCACTGCGCCCACGTGATCCGGCGGCACCAGAATATTGGCGGTGATGATGGGCTCGCGCAGCTCGGCGATACGATCCTGGGACGGCAACTTGGATGGATTATCGACATTGATCACCGCACCATCCGTGAGCAGCACCTCGTAAACGACGGTGGGCGCACTGGTGATGAGGTCGAGGTCGTATTCGCGCTCCAGGCGCTCCTGCACGATATCCATATGCAGCAGGCCCAAGAATCCGCAGCGGAAACCGAACCCCAGCGCCGTCGATACCTCGGGCTCGAAGTGCAGCGCCGAATCGTTGAGTTTCAATTTCTTGAGCGCTTCGCGGAATTGCTCGTAATCGTCTGAACTCGTCGGGAATAGCCCCGCGAATACCCGCGGCTGCACCTGCTTGAACCCCTCAAGCGGGACTTTGGCGGGGTTATTTTCCAGGGTAATCGTATCGCCGACCGGCGCGCCGTCGATCTCCTTGATGCCGGCAATGACGAAGCCTACTTCGCCGGTCATCAGGGACTCCCGGGTCACCGGCTTGGGCGAGAAGCGGCCCAGCTTGTCGATCTGGTGACTGCGGCCGGTGGACATGACACGGATCTTGGCCCCGGTGTGCAACGCACCATTCATGACGCGCACCAAGGAGACGACGCCGACATAGTTGTCGAACCAGGAATCGATGATCAACGCCTGCAAGGGGCCGTCCGGGTCGCCTTTGGGCGCGGGTATGCGCTTCACCAGCTGTTCCAGCAGCTCCGCCACACCCAGTCCGGTCTTGGCGCTGACCAGCGCGGCATCGTCGGCCGGAATGCCGATGATTTCTTCGATTTCGTGAATCACTTTGGCCGGATCGGCAGAGGGCAGATCGATTTTGTTGATGACCGGCAGCACCTCCAGCCCCTGTTCCAACGCGGTATAGCAGTTGGCAACGCTCTGCGCCTCCACGCCTTGGGCGGCGTCCACCACCAACAGCGCGCCTTCGCATGCCGCCAGCGACCGCGATACCTCGTAGGAGAAATCCACATGCCCCGGCGTATCGATGAAATTCAGCTGAGACAGCTCGCCGCTAGCGGATTTGAACCCGAGCGTGACGCTCTGCGCTTTGATGGTAATGCCCCGTTCGCGCTCCAGATCCATCGAGTCGAGCACCTGGGCCTGCATTTCCCGAGCATCGAGGCCACCGCATTCCTGGATGAATCGATCGGCCAACGTCGATTTGCCGTGATCTACATGAGCAATGATGGAAAAATTGCGGATATTCTTCATCGACGCCTAGGAGCGATTGGCTCGGCCAAACTCACTATTATACCGGTCGGCGATGGTGAGCGAGGGTCTTATGCAGTTCTTCGGCGTCCAGGCGCCCGTGACACACCAGTTCGCCTGCGAACAACAACACGGGAATCTTGTGGCCATAGCGGACCCGCGCCGCAGGGTCGGCGTCGACATCCCGCACGTCGATGCCGAAGGGATGCACCGCCGGCAGCGCGTGCAGCTCGGCCAGCATCTCCTCGCACAGGCCGCAACCAGTGCGTGAATACAGCAGAAAGCGCGGTGCCATCGGCAAGCCGGTCAGCGGCGCGGCAGCTCGGCGACGGCGGAAGATTTCACCGAGTGCGCAATGAACTCCACGGTCTGAGCAGGTACTTCGCCGACCGCGGTGACCTGGTGGCCCTGAATCACGGTGGAGTAGGCAAATCCCGAACCCACTCGCGCAAGGCCTTGCAGCGGCGGCTCGATGCCTGCATTCGATGCGGCATCGGTGCCGGCGGGCGCACTTTGCGGTGCTTCGACGAATACTGACACCGTGGCCAAACCATCGGAGTACACCAGATGACTTGCGGGCACGCTGGCCCCGCCGATGGTCTGGGCGCCGGCCACGGTCAAGCGAAATCCCGGCGGCAGTTCACTGGCGCGGAATGCCGAGAGTGCCGGCGAGGCCGAGTCGTGCGACGGACCCTGACGCACCCAACGCATGCCGTCAGTGTGCACCGCCGGCGCGAGTTCGCTGTCCGGAATGTTCTCCGGCATGTCCAGGCGTGCAAAGAATATCTGTTCAATTACCTGGCCGCGCGAATCGCAAAGCTGCGTTTTGAGCGGCATCGCCGTGCTCTCGTCGAGCCAGAGACGATAGCCGAAACGGAACTGATCCTTCGGGTTGACGGCAATGACCCGCACCGCCCTGCCGAGAACGCGCGTTGCGGGCAAGCTTTCGATGCGATAAAACTCGTTCACACCCGCACCGAATTGCGGCAAGGATCCCAAAAACGGGCCGCGATCGGGCCGCGGCTCGACCAACACCGTATGCTGGTCGGGAAGGTAGCAGGTCAATTCGCCGTTGTTGCGCACGAACTCGCGCCCGGAACCGTCGAGGGACTGCAGCCGTTCGATCACCCGGCCGGCGCGCACCCGATGCACGATGCGCATGGTCTCGACTCTGCCCTCGCTCAAGTGGAAGAAAGTGCCGTCGTAATTGCGCGTCGCCAAGGCCTGATTCATTTTCTGCAGCCACTCACGCGGGTCATCGGCGGCGCAAGAAAGCTGCGGCAGCGAGGCCAGCATGGCGCCCACAACGGCGCAGGGAAGCAGCCAATTGGTGCCAATGCGTAACACCCTCGTCATGGGGCGACGGGCGCCGCCGGTGGTTCGACTTGGGGAGGCAGATCATCCGCCTCGATGAGCATATCCGCCAGAACGCCGCGTTGATCCAGGCCGGAGGAGTAGCGGCTATGGGCGAAGACGTAATTGGTCAAGCGCGCGGGCGGCATGACGGAGGGCGCCGCCGGCGAGGCCGCCGGCACCGTGTAGGAAATCGCTTCTCGGGGTGCCTGCAGCAGGGCACGGTTCGCCGCGGGCCCAGCTCCCGGTAGGTATCCTGCCCAGGTACCCGGTGTGACCCCCGCATTCGTTGCGGTTAGCGCCGCGCCAGGCCGCAAAGTGGGCGCAACCGCCCGCTGCTGCAGGGCGACTACCGCGACCACTGCCACGCCGGCGGCCACCGCGGCTCCGGCGAACGGCCGCCACCAGCGCGGAGCGTGCACCTGCGAGAGTGGGCCATCGGCCGGGATCGGTTCGCCGTCGATGGCCAAATTCACGCGCCCGGCGAAACCGTTCGCCATCAATGGACTCGCGCCGCGCAGTGCTTCGCCGATCAAGGCGTAGCGGCCGAAGCCTTCGCGCAGCTCGGCGTCGCGAGTGAGGCGCTTCAACAGCAATTCGGTTTCCGAGTTGGGCAGTTCTCCGTCGAGAAATGCCGAGACCTGCTCACGAATTTGTTCGCTCATGTGTCCTCAGGCCGACCAAGGCCGCCGTCGAATATGGGTCGTAACTTCTTGTCTATTGCTTCGCGCGCGCGAAAGATTCGCGAGCGCACGGTACCAACCGGGCAATCCATGGTTTGCGCGATGTCCTCGTAACTCAGGCCTTCCAGCTCGCGCAGCACGATGGCGGTTCGCAGATCCTCCGGCAGGTTCTCTATCGCCCGGTTCACGGTGTCGCGAATCTCTTCGGTGAGCAACAAGCCTTCCGGGGTCTCGGACTCGGCCAGTCGAGCATGCAAATCGTATTGTTCGGGGTCCTGCAGATCCAGATCGTAATCCATCGGTCGGCGCTTGGTGGCGACCAGGGCGTTCTTGGCGGTGTTGATCGCGATTCGATACAGCCAGGTATAAAACGCGCTATCGCCGCGAAACGACTGCAGCGCACGGTACGCTTTGACGAAAGCCTCCTGTGCAATGTCTTCCGCCTCGGTTGCATCGTGCACGTAACGCATGATCAGCTTCAGCACCTTGTGCTGGTATCGAAGGACCAACAAATCGAACGCCGCGCGCTCGCCGCGCTGGACCCTCTCGACCAGTTTGAGATCACTCTCCTCGACACTCATGCGTGATCCCGAACCGGCGGGCAGACAGCCCAGCCTGTCGCGATAGACCCATCCACGACGGAAAAGTTCGACAATTTCCGGGACCGGCTGCGATTAAACGTGACTTTGTGCACAGGAGGGGATTCTAGCAGCGGCAGGCACCTGGCTAGGCGCAGCGATGTGACGTAATTCGCTCGATCAGAGCCAAAAACTGCGGCGGTGGAGCCTCTGCACCCAGGCAGTAGCCGTACAGGACCGGGTCTTGAGTCTCCAACAGCAGCTTGAACGCTTCGCGCTCCGCATGCGGAGCGCCGCAGAACCGATTATCCATGTAGCGCGTCAGCAGCACGTCGAGTTCCTTCATGCCACGCCGGCAGCGCCAGCGCAGCTTGCCAAGCTCTGCGGGGTCGGCTGCAAATGAGGGCGGCACGGCGCCCATCAATGGCGACGATGCAGCATCATTTGCTTGATTTCGCCGATGGCCTTGGCGGGATTCAGATCCTTCGGGCATGCCTCGGTGCAATTCATGATGGTGTGGCAGCGATATAGCCGAAACGGATCCTCGAGGTAGTCAAGGCGTTCCCCGGCCGCCTCGTCGCGGCTGTCGACAATCCACCGATACGCCGCCAGCAGCGCCGCGGGCCCCAAGTAACGGTCGCTATTCCACCAGTAGCTGGGACAGCTGGTGGAGCAACAGGCGCACAGGATGCACGCGGACGGCCGATCCACCTTTTCCTGGTCTTCCTTGGATTGCAGTCGTTCGCCGTCGGGCGGCGCCGGCGTACGGGTCTGCAGCCAAGGCTTGATGGATGCGTACTGTGCATAGAAGTTTGTCAGATCGGGAACCAAGTCCTTGATGACGGGCATATGCGGCAATGGATATATCTTGATGTCGTGCTTGACGTCGGCGCAAGCACTGACGCAGGCAAGGGCGTTCTTGCCGTCGATATTCATCGCGCACGATCCGCATATCCCTTCCCGGCAGGAGCGCCGGAAGCTCAGCGTGGAATCAACTTCATTCTTGATCTTGATCAGCGCATCCAACACCATGGGTCCGCAGGCGTCCATATCGAGCTCATAGCTGTCCATGCGCGGATTTTCCGCAGCTTCGGGGTCGAAGCGGTAGATCTTGAAGACGCGGATATTTTTCGCGCCGGGCGGCGCCTTGAACACACGGCCGTCCTTGCGCACCTTGGAATTGGCGGGAAGAGAGAATTCTGCCATCAAATGCTCCGGATACCGCGGGATTAATAAGTCCGCGCCTTGGGTGGAATCGATTGCACATCGTCGGTCAGGGTGTTGAGGTGCACGGGCCGGTAGTCGAAGCGCGTGTCGCCTTTCTCGGAGACCCAACACAACGAATGCTTCAGCCAATTCTCATCGTCGCGGTTCGGAAAGTCCTCGCGCGCCTGGGCGCCGCGGCTCTCCTGGCGATTCTCCGCAGAATGCATGGTCGCGACCGCCTGCCCCAAAAGATTGTCGAGTTCCAATGTCTCGATCAGGTCGGTGTTCCACACCAGTGAACGATCCGTGACCGCAACATCGGCGAAGGCGGTGACTACTTCCGCGAGCTTGCGCTTGCCGTCTTTCAATGACTCGCCGGTTCGAAACACCGTTGCATCGCTTTGCATGATTCGCTGCATCAGCAATCTCACGTCCGCCGTGCGTTGCGAACCCTTGGCGAATCTAAGTTTGTCCAGGTGCGCGAGTGCGCTGTCGCCGGCGTCCGCCTGGAATGCGCGATGCGGCGTGTCGGCCTTCACCACTCTGGCACACTGGCGCGCCGCCTCGCGGCCGAATACCACCAAATCGAGCAGCGAATTGGAGCCCAAGCGGTTCGCGCCGTGCACCGACACGCAGGCCGCCTCGCCCACCGCCATGAGTCCCGGTACCACGGTATCCGCACCGCCCGCACGCGTCACCACCTCGCCGTGCACATTGCAGGGAATGCCTCCCATGTTGTAGTGCACGGTCGGCAGCACAGGTATGGGATCCTTGTTGACATCGACTCCCGCGAATATTCGCGCGGTCTCCGCGATGCCCGGCAAACGCTCCTTGATCACGGCAGGGCCCAAGTGTTCAAGATGCAGCTGGATATGGTCCTGCAGCGCGCCGACGCCGCGGCCCTCGCGAATCTCCACCGTCATCGCGCGGCTCACGACATCGCGGGATGCCAGATCCTTGGCATTCGGCGCATAGCGTTCCATGAACCTCTCGCCCGCAGAATTGGTCAAATATCCGCCTTCGCCGCGCGAGCCTTCCGTGATCAGGCAGCCGGCGCCGTAGATGCCGGTCGGATGGAATTGCACGAATTCCATGTCCTGCAATGGCAGACCCGCGCGCAGCGCCATGCCGCCGCCGTCACCTGTGCAAGTGTGCGCCGAGGTGCAGGTGAACCAAGCCCGGCCATAGCCGCCGGTAGCTAATATGACCATATGCGCCCGAAAGCGATGCAAGCTGCCGTCGGCCATGTCGAGCGCAATGACGCCGCGGCATTCGCCGTTTTCCATGATGAGATCGAGCGCGAAATACTCGATGAAGAAGCTCGCCTCATGCTTGAGCGATTGCTGATACAAAGTGTGCAGCATGGCATGGCCGGTGCGATCCGCCGCGGCACAGGTGCGCTGTGCTATGCCCTTGCCGAAATGCGTGGTCATCCCGCCGAACGGCCGCTGGTAAATCCGGCCGTCCTCGGTGCGTGAAAACGGCACACCGTAGTGCTCGAGTTCGATGACCGCCGACGCAGCTTCCTTGCACATGAACTCGATCGCGTCCTGATCGCCGAGCCAGTCGGAACCCTTCACGGTGTCGTACATATGCCAGCGCCAGTCATCGGCGCCCATATTGCCGAGCGCCGCAGAGATGCCGCCCTGTGCCGCGACCGTGTGACTGCGTGTGGGGAACACCTTGGTCAGGCACGCCGTGGAAAGACCCGCCTCGGCAAGGCCGAATGTGGCTCGCAAGCCCGCGCCGCCGGCACCCACCACGACCACATCGTAGGTGTGATCGATAAATTTGTATTCGCTCATGGCCTTCAAGATCCGAACGCGACGCGCAAAATCGCAAAAATGCCCGCCCCGCCCACCAGGACGTGCAGAAATCGCAGCAATAACAGCGACAATAATTTGCTGCCGGCGGAATGCACGTAATCCTCGATCACGACTGCGATACCCAGATAGGAGTGATACGTGAGCACGGCCACCAGCAACACCGCCAATAAGCTGCTCAAGGGAATCGACAGCCAGAGCCGGACCGTGCCGTAGTCCCGCGCCGGTAGGGTTAACAAGGAAATCGCGAACCACAGCGTCAGCGGGATCAGCGCAACGGCGCTCACCCTCTGCGCCCACCAATGGGCCGTCCCGTCTTTGGCCGAACCCAATCCCAGCACGCGTCCCATGGGGCTGCGCAGACTCATGACGCGGAGCTCAATAAGTAGACCCAGATGCACAACGTCAATCCGGCCGCACCGAGCACCGCAAACCAGCCGCTGGCATGCCGCTGTGTGCGTTCGAAGCCCTTGCCCACGTCCCAAAACAGATGCCGCACGCCGTTCAATAGGTGGTACAGAAAGGCAAAAGTCCAGCCGATGAGGGCGATGCGGCCGAAGGGACCGGCGAACTCCCTCGTCGCCAGCACGTAGGCGCGCTCGCCGCCTGCCAGCGACATCAGCCAGTAGCAAAGCGCGAGCAGGCCAAATGCCAGCGCGATGCCGGTGAGACGATGCAATATCGACAGGCTGTTGCCGATTTGCCAGCGATAAATTTGCAGATGAGGTGAGGTCGGACGGTCGCGTGCGGGCATCATCGCTCCTGGCGACTGAAAGATATGGGGCAGGGCATGGTTAAAAATCGATACAACGGCCGCGCAGCTCCCAATCCCCAAATCGAGTCGGCTCCGGGCCGTCGCGCCCGCCCACTTCGCGGGGCCTGGGAAGCGGCGCAGGGGCAGTTTGATCTGCCGGCGCAGGCTCGCTGCGTGGCTCGATTAGGGTCGGATCGTCGGAATGCGTAGTCACAGGTGAAAGTTTGCCAGAAAACACCGCTTTGCGCAGGGTTGACATCGAGGCGGCCGTACCCATTTCCTGGTCGTGTACCGTTACCATAGGCCATGACTATCGACGCAATTCCCCAAGCAGGGTGCCTGCAGCAGCTCGGCGTATTGCGATTCACGGGAGCGGATGCCTTGAGCTTCCTGCAGGGTCAGATCTCGAACGACACGCGTCGCCTTGCCCAGAGCAGCAGCCTCTTTGCCGCCTACTCGAGCCCGCAGGGCCGAGTGTTGGCGCTCATGCATCTGCTGCCGCATTCGAGCGGGGTCATCGCCCTTGTGCCGCGCGAGCTGGTCGCACCGACCCTGCAAGGCCTGCGCAAATTCGTGCTTCGGGCCAAGGTGCAAATCGAAGATGCCGGCGAGCAGCTCCAGGCCGCGGGCCAGTATGGAGATTCGCTGTTGCACGCCGCCGGCATCGGTGTTCCGCAAGCGGTTACCGGCTATCTGGAAACAGACGAGATCGGTGTTGCCGCTGTCAACCACGATCCCGCCCGCTGCTGGGTCATCGGCCCCGCTGCGAAACTGGCGGCGCATGGTCTGGCAGGCGCTCCCTCTGCCGCAGATCAAATCGAACATGATTGGCGCCTTGCGGACATTCGCGCCGGCCTGCCGCAGATATATGCCGCGACCCGGGAAGTCTTCGTTGCGCAAATGCTGAACCTCGATCTGCTGGACGGCATCAGTTTCAGCAAGGGCTGCTACACCGGACAGGAAATCATCGCGCGCACCCAGCATCTGGGCCGCATCAAACGACGCCTGTACCGGCTTGAGTTGCCGGACGGCGATTGGCGCATAGGCCAGCCGCTGCGTTTGACCGACGGCCGCACGGGCCGCCTGGTCGAGGCAATTCGAAACGGCGCCGGCTTCGAGGCGCTGGCCGTTCTCACCATGCAATCCGGCAGCGGCGCTGCCGACGGCGAGTCAGGCGTCGCGGAACCCAGTGCGGGCGCAGCCGGCGTCGAAGCCGCGATTCCGGCCTCGGAACTGGCGCTGCCTTACGCTCTTGGCATCACAGATCAATGATCTCGACGCTCTCGGCCCGCAAGGTCTCGCCGAGGAAAGCGCTGCCAACGCGCGCGAAACGCGCGGCGCCGTCGGTGGCGAGCCATTTCACCGTGCCACTCGCGCCGGCCGCCTGAGGCGAGCCTGCCACGGTGGGCGCACCGCCCAGCTCCTGCAGCACATTGGCCGCGGTGGTCGCCGCCGAATCGACAATGACCACCTGCTGCGGCAGCACCGCACGTATGGCTGCCGCCAGCGCGGGAAAATGCGTGCAACCGAGCACCAGCGTGTCGGGTGCATCACTCTTCGCGAAAATCGGATCCAAGTAGCGGCGTGCGACCGACTCTGCAATGGGGCCCTCCGTCCAGCCCTCCTCCGCCAGCGAAACGAATAGGGAACAGGCCAATGAAGTGACGCGGGCCGCAGGGTTCAAGCGATGCATGGCCGCTGCATACGCACCGCCGGCGATCGTGCCTTCAGTCGCAATCACGGCAATATGCTGCGAACGGGAGGCGGCCAGCGCCGCTCTGGCCCCCGGCTCGATCACGCCGATCACCGGCGTGCCGGGATGATGCAGGCGCAGCGCGTCGAGCGCCGAAGCGGATGCCGTATTGCATGCCACCACCAGCAATCGCACGCCGCGGTGAATCAATGCGTCCGCGCATTGCAGGGAATAGCGTACGACGCTTGCCGCACTCTTAATGCCGTACGGCAGGCGCGCGGTGTCGCCCAGGTAAATAAAATTCTCGCCAGGGATGACCGAACGCAAGGCTCGCAGTACCGTCAAACCGCCGACGCCGGAATCGAATACGCCTATCGGACCGAGCAAACCACCCCGCGTCAAGACTCGGGCCGCAGATGCGGGAACAGCAACACATCGCGGATCGACGGGGAATTCGTGTACAGCATTACCAGCCGGTCGACCCCAAGCCCAAGTCCGGCCGTGGGCGGCATGCCGTACTCCAGCGCTCGCACATAGTCGGCGTCGTAGTACATGGCTTCCTCGTCGCCGGCATCCTTGCGTTGCACCTGCTCCTTGAAGCGCTGCGCCTGATCCTCAGCGTCATTGAGTTCCGAGAATCCATTGGCAAGCTCACGGCCGCCGACGAAGAACTCCCAACGATCGGTGATGAACGGATCGGCGTCATTGCGCCGCGACAGCGGCGACACCTCGGCGGGATACGCATAGGCGAAAGTCGGCTGCACCAGGGTGTGTTCGCCGGTTCGCTCGAATATCTCGATTTGCAATTTGCCGGGGCCGTCAGCGGCCTTGTAGGGAATTTTCATCTGGTCGCAGACTCGGTGCAAGTACGACACATCACGCAGCGACATGGGATCGAGCTCGGGATTGTTCGCGAGAATAATGTCTTCGATGGACCTGCGCGCGAAGCTCTGAGATAGATCGATCTCCGTGCCCTGATAGATCAGTTTGCGCGAGCCTAGCAGGGTGTCGGCAAGACCTTGAAACAAGGTTTCGATCATCTCCATCAAATCCGTGTAATCGGCATACGCCTGATACAGCTCGAGCATGGTGAACTCGGGGTTGTGCTGCGTAGACACGCCTTCATTGCGGAAATTTCGGTTGATCTCATACACCCGTTCGAAGCCGCCCACGGTAAGGCGCTTCAAATACAGTTCCGGAGCGATGCGCAGGTACATCCCCACGTCGAGTGCATTGTGATGCGTCTTGAAGGGACGCGCTGCGGCGCCGCCCGGGATCGGGTGCAGCATCGGCGTTTCCACTTCCAGGAAGCCACGCGCGTCGAGGAAGGCGCGCAGATATCGCACGATCGCGGTGCGAGTTTCGAACACCCGACGACTCTCCTCATTCATGATCAAATCGACATAGCGGCGCCGGTAGCGCAGTTCCGTATCGGCAATGCCGTGCCATTTGTCGGGCAGCGGCCGCAGCGACTTGGTGAGCAGCACCAGACGTTCGACCCGCACCGACAACTCACCGGTCTTGGTGCGAAACAATGTGCCCTCGGCGCCGACCACATCGCCGACGTCCCAGCCCTTGAATTCGTCATAAACGTCGCCGAGCACCTGCTGCTGCAGGAACACCTGGATGGCGCCGCTGGAATCTTCGAGCTTGGCGAAGCTCGCCTTGCCCATGACGCGTTTGGCGCGCATCCGGCCCGCCACCTTGACCCGAACCAGCGCCGCGTCAAGCGCCTCGCCGCTCTTGGAACCATAGGAGGTCAGAATATCCGCGGCCAGCGCATCGCGCCGATAGTTGTTTGGAAATGGGTTGCCGCGCGCGCGCAGTTTCGCCAGCTTTGCGCGCCGCTCCGCTATCAAATGGTTCTCGTCGTCGTCGCTCATAATTGTTTGGGTCTATAGGCCTTGTTTGAGGCTGGCTTGCATGAATTCGTCGAGCGCTCCATCGAGCACTGCGGTTGTGTTGCCGATTTCCACGCCGGTGCGCAGATCCTTGATGCGCGACTGATCCAGCACGTAGCTGCGGATTTGATTGCCCCAGCTTACGTCGGATTTGGAATCTTCGAGAACCTTGGCGGCCGCATTGCGTTTGTTGAATTCGAGTTCGTAAAGTTTCGCCTTCAGCATTTTCATCGCGGTGGATCGATTTTTATGCTGACTGCGCTCGCCCTGGCAAGCCACCACGATGCCGCTCGGGATGTGCGTGATTCGCACCGCCGACTCTGTTTTATTCACATGCTGGCCGCCGGCACCGCTGGAGCGGTACACGTCGGTACGCAAATCGGCAGGATTGATCTCGATATCGATGTCATCGTCCACTTCCGGAGACACGAACACCGAAGCAAACGAGGTGTGCCGCCGATTTCCCGAATCGAATGGCGACTTTCGCACCAGGCGGTGCACACCCGTCTCGGTCCGCAGCCAGCCATAAGCGTAGGGGCCGATCATGTTAATGGTTGCACCCTTGATTCCAGCCACTTCGCCGGCGCTCTGATCGATGATTTCGGTCTTGATGCCATGCCCGTCGGCCCACTTGAGATACATGCGCAGCAGCATGGCGGCCCAATCCTGCGCTTCGGTGCCGCCCGCACCGGCTTGAATATCGAGAAACGCATTGTGCGAGTCCATCTTGCCCGGGAACATGCGCTGGAACTCGAGTGTTTCCACCTCGAGGGACAGCCGATTGACATCGGCCTCAATTTCCTCGGTTGCCGCGACATCGGCTTCTTCGGCCGCCAGCTCCAGAAGCTCGGCGGCGTCGCTCAACGAGCGCTTGAGACGATCCAGGCCGCCGACCACCTGCTCCAGTTGCGCACGCTTCTTGCCCAGCTCTTGGGCACGCTCCGGATTATTCCAGACGCCGGGCTGCTCGAGCTCGCGCTCTACTTCCTGCAGCCGCTCGTGCTTGTTGTCGTAATCAAAGATACCTCCTCAAAGAGTCGCTGCGCTCCTCGAGATCTTTGATGAATCGCTTAATTTGATTGAGTTCCATGGGCTGGAATCCTAGCACATCGCGCCGCCCCGCCACGCGCCTGTCGCTCATGGTGAACTTCCCAGCGCGCGCACCTGCTGGCAGTTCAATTGCACGGTTTGGTTGCCCCGATACTCGTTTATCTCTAGACGATAGGCGAGTTGCACGCGTGCGCCGCTGCACACCTGGGGATCCTCGGTTCCGCCTCCGATGTAACCGAAGGCGATGGCTTCGATGAGTTCGGTGCCGCGGGCGCCGGCCGTGAGATCGGCCGCTTTGAGGCGCATTTTAAGATGCCTGTCGCCCACGACGCGCGCATCGGCGATGCGGAATTCGCCATCGAAAACCGGTTCCGGAAAGCCCTGCCCCCAAGGGCCCGCGCCGCGCAATACGCGCGCAGTCGCGAGGCACAGCTCGTCTGCGTCAAGCGCGCCATCCGAGTGAATTATGCCGGCCAGCGATTCCCGGTCGGTACGCAGGGCAATCTCGGCCGCGAAAGCCGCCTTGAACGCCGCCAGATTCGCCGCGGGCAGGCTCATGCCGGCCGCCATGGCGTGGCCGCCGAATTTGTCGATAAGGCCCGGATGTCGAGTGGCGATACTGTCGATGGCATCGCGAATATTGACGCCGGCGACCGAGCGGCCCGAGCCGCGCAAGGAGCCATCTTCCGCGCGCGCGAAAGCGATGACCGGACGATGCAGCCGGTCCTTGATCCTGCCGGCGACCAAACCCACGACTCCCTGATGCCAGCTTTCATCGTAGAGGCACAGGCCAAGGGCTTCGCCGCCGCCGTCATCGACGCGTGCGCCCGCGCTGATATCGAGCGCCTCGAGCTGCATCCGCTGTTCGATTTCGCGCCGCTCTTCGTTGAGCTTGGCGAGCATGCCCGCCAGGCGCTGCGCCTCGGCGGGATCATCGGCCAATAGGCATGCAATTCCGACGCTCATATCGGTGAGCCGTCCGGCGGCATTCATGCGCGGCGCCACCGCGAAACCCAAATCGGCGGCGGTGATCCGCTCATGGTCTCGGCCGGCCGATTCCAGCAGCGCACGAATACCCGGCACGCAACGGCCGGCACGGATGCGGCGCAAACCCTGCGCCACCAGTATGCGATTGTTGCGGTCCAGACACACGACGTCGGCGACCGTGCCTAAGGCCACCAGGTCGAGTAGCTCGGCCACTCGGAAATCTTCCAGCGCCAGGTTTTTTGCAAGGGCCGCGATCACATAGAACGCCACTCCCACTCCGGCCAAGGCTGGACTTGCGAAGCGCGCGCCGGCGAGGTTGGGATTGACGATGACTTCGGCGCGCGGCAGCACGGCGCCGGCCAAGTGATGATCCGTGACCAGCACGGGAATGGCCAGGCTGCGCGCCGCCTCCACCCCCGCCACGCTCGAGACGCCGTTGTCGACAGTGACGATCAGCGAGGGCCGCCGGCCCGCCGCCAATGCCACGATTTCGGGGGTGAGCCCATAGCCGAATCGAAACCGATTTGGCACCAGGAAATCGACGTGCGCGAAGCGCATGGAACGCAGCGCGCGCACCACCAGCGCCGTGCTGGTGGCGCCGTCGGCGTCGAAATCACCGATGACCAGCACGCGTCCCGCGGCGCGATGCGCCGCCAGCAATGCAGCCGCCGCATCTACGCCCGCCAGCGAGCTGACAGGCAGAAGCCGCTCCAGCGACAAATCCAGATCCGCGCCGCTATTGAGACCGCGTGCCGCGTAGACGCGCCTCAGCACCGGATGAACCTCCGCGCCGAAGCCGTCCGACGGCGCCGCCGTTCGCCGCCGGATCTCGCTCGAGTTCACGCCCAGGACTCCCACCAGGGCCGTTCACGGCGCCAAAATCGTCGCATGGCGCCGCGACCCAGGCTGAAACATCGGCTGCCTGCCGACAGCTCGAGTCGTGCAATCCGGCCGGCACGCAACTCCGCAATCGAGCTTTCGAGCCAGCCCGACTGCAACACATCCCACATCTCCGTGCCCGGTTCCGCGGCGCTTGCCACCACCCCTGCAACGCCACGAGTGGGCGTGTCCGGCCCCACGAAGGCATTAAAAAACAGGTCGTTGCCCGCCGCCCAACCAATCACCGGCGGTAGCGCCTGGAGCGCAGGGCCAGCTCCCCACAACCACAGACCGCTGATGGCAGCCGCTCCGGCCGCGACCCGCGCGCGATTCACTGCATGCTCGAACAGCCACATCTCGATCTCGCTCATAAGCTGCCGCAGCCGCCGCGCGTCCTTGCCGACGGGTAGATAAATTTCGATAGGTTGAGCAAGCACATCCTCGGGATCGCGAGTCGTCACACTCAGCGATTGATCAGCAATGCAAAATAAACCGCCGCCCCGTCCGGCGATCATGCGGATGCCGGCGTCATGCCAGACCCGATTGAATTCCGCCGCCAGGCCCTCGGCCTCGTCCTGGCGCAGTGACAGGATACCGTCCGCGGACAGCCGCACATTGCTCATTTCGGCAAGATAATGCACCGGTGTCGCGACAATCACCGCAGCGCCCTCGAGCGCGCCAAGCTCCGAGTGCAGGGCGACGGCGCCCACCCCCGGCATCAGGACGGGAGCGGCTGCAATCACCCGAAACGCATCCGCGCGCCAATCGGTCACCACCGTGGAGAAATCGGCGCGTGCCAGTAAACGCTCCAACAAGGGTGCCCGCCGTCGGCTGAGCGTGCTCCGACAGGTGAAACGGAAGTAGTGGGTGAACACGAACGCTCCGGCGTCAATTTCAGTATCTTACGCACATGCGCTTCACACAGGACTCAACTTCCAGCAGGCACCTCATCCGTGGGTATGCGGCCGGCGAACTGCGCATCAACGACAACACCTATCGGGAAACCGTTATTGTCAGCGCGACCAGCATATTGGGCTTGCCCGAAATACGTGATATGAACGATCTGGCGGGTCTAGATCCACAGCGCATTCTCGCCTTCGATCCGGAGCTGGTACTGCTCGGGACCGGGCCGCAGCAAATCTTTCCGGCGGCAGCGTTCCGCGCGAGATTCCTTTCGGCAGGCATCGGATTCGAGGTGATGGATACAGGTGCAGCTTGCCGCACGTTCAATGTGCTGGTGGCTGAGCGGCGCCGTGTGGCGGCGCTGTTGATGGTGTGAAAATCAAAAAGAAAATGGCAGGGCGCTGACTGAATCACGATCAATACGGTATCGAGATTTATTGTTCTTCTTCTTGATCTTGTTACTCTTTTGTCCCTCTCACCCGCGTAATCCTAACAGCGCCCCGCAAATGGACTTTTCCGATCAGGCAGCAGTAAAACACAGGAAATGCGCACTCGCAAGTTTGTGAGCAATGTGCCTAAAGGTCAATTAAATTATATAAATCAACATATTACGAACAATTAGCAGAAATCACATCATCTAGGAAGGAAGGGCAGCGGATCAACTGGTTTACCATTTTGGCGTATTTCAAAATACAGCGCCGATATCTGCTGCGCGCTTTGCCCCATATGTGCGATCACCTGACCCATGGCAACATCCTGGCCATCGTGAACCAGCATTTCACGATTGTGGGCGTACGCGGACAACAGGCTGTCAGCGTGTTTAATGATGACGAGATTGCCGTAGCCGCGCAGGCCGCTGCCCGTATACACCACGCGGCCGGCGCTCGCCGCGCGCACATCCTGCCCCAGCCGCCCCGTCAACAGAATGCCCCCGCCCGATACCGGCCGAGGCGCGGCCGCACGGTCGGTGGGCCAGACCCATTTGCTTGCCACGGCGGGCGTACGCGCCTTGCCCGGCGGCCTATCGTTGGCGCGTGCGTTCGGCGCGCCGGGCGCCGGCGGATTGGGCGCAGGCAGCGCACGCGTTGGTCCACCTAGTATCAAGACTTGACCGACTGAGATATGAAAATCGGTGCCTATATCGTTCCAGCGCGCCAGGTCGCGAAAATCTACATCGTGCCGCCAAGCAATGCTGTAGAGGGTGTCTTGCGGACGCACGGTGTAGCTTTTCGGCCCATCCACGGCACTGCTGGCGCATGCACCCAACAACAAACAGCACAGCCCGACAGTGGATATCGAGTGCGAGACCCGCCACGGCCGTGTCCCTGCAATAGGATCCGGCGGGCTGCTAACGCTGCAATCCCGAGAGCAGAGGCACGAAACTCACAGGGCCGAGCGACTCGCGATCAATCCGCGTATCCCGCTTGGTGTAGCGGTACAGCTCTTGGCGGCCGTCGGGACCTACCGGCGCAATCAGGCGACCACCGATGCCGAGCTGCTCGAACAGTGCGGGCGGTACCGCGTGCGGCGCCGCCGTCAGCAAAATAACATCGTAGGGGGCGCGCGCCACCCAACCGATGCTGCCGTCTTCGTGCCGGAAATTGACGTTGCGAATTCGCAGCTCGCGCAGCGTTCGGCGTGCGCGGCCCAACAGGCTCGCAATCCGTTCAAGCGTGTAGATTTTCTCCACCAGCGGCGACAGCACTGCCGTTTGATAGCCGCAGCCCGTGCCGATCTCCAACACGTTGCGAACCTCGCCCGCCTGCAGCAGCGCCTCGGTCATGCGCGCCACTACATAGGGCTGAGAAATGGTTTGCCCGAAGCCGATCGGCAAGGCGGTGTCTTCGTAGGCACGAGTGGCAAGCGCTTCGTCCATGAACAAATGCCGCGGCACATTGCGAATCCGGTCAAGCACTCGAAGATCGGTAATGCCTTGCTCTTGCAGCCGCTGCACCAGCCGCTCTCGGGTGCGAGCTGAAGTCATGCCGATACCGCTCAACCGCGGACCTTCCATGAAGCTACTCAAGCTTGAGCCATTTGTGCAGTTCGGGCAGTGCCGCGTGGCGCGTCAAATCAATCTGCAGCGGAGTAACGGATGCGAAGCCCTCGGCCACGGCATGAAAATCCGTGCCAGGTCCGGCGTCCTGACCGGCCCCGGCATTACCCACCCAGTAAACATTGCGGCCGCGTGGATCCTTCGCCTTGACGATGGGCTTGCTGCGATGACGGTTGCCGAGCCGGGTCGCCTTCAGCCCGCGTAGTTCTCCGTCGGGCAGGTCCGGAACATTGACGTTGAGGATGACCGGCCCCGCCTCCGGCCCCTGCAATCGGTCCCGTGCCATGCGTTGCACCAGCTGCGCCGCAACGCGCGCCGCCGCGGCAAAATTTCGCGGGCTGCCCGGCTCGACGCATAGCGACACGGCAATCGCAGGCAAGCCGAGAAACCGGCCCTCGACCGCGGCGGCAACCGTGCCCGAATACAAAGTGTCATCGCCGAGATTGGCGCCGTCGTTGACGCCCGACACCACAATGTCATGGTCGAACTCGAACAGGCCGGAAATCGCCAGATGCACGCAATCGGTGGGCGTGCCGTTCACGTAGTAGGCATCGGTGTCATAACGCGCAGCGCGCACTGGCACATCGAGGGTGAGGGAGTTGCTCGCGCCGCTGCGATTACGATCCGGAGCAACGATGGTCACCGTGCCCAACGGCCTGATGGCAGCCGCCAGCGCCGTCAAACCCTCGGCGCGGTAGCCGTCGTCATTCGAAAGAAGGATTTTCACAAGAATTAACAGCCTAGCCCAAGCTGGCGGGTGCCGCCGTGCGGACTATACTGTAACGCTGGAAACCCCGATAGCCGATCGAGTCCCCTATTCATGGTCAAGCGACGCCCCACTGATAGTATCGCCGCGGAGCACGTCACTTCGGATGCGAATGCTTTTCGCGCCGCAGTGCGCGACGTGACGCCCCTGACGCAAGTAGCGCCGCCCACCGGCCTTACGAAACCAAAAACCCGCGCGCGTCCAAGCAAGGCCGGCAGGCCCGCGATGCAGGACCTGGATGAGGCCATGCCATTGATCAGCAGCCTTCCTGCGGATGAAAACTCAGCGCTCGGCGATGCCGCGGCGGCCGATGCCGCGGCGGCCGGGGGTGCAGCGGCCGCCGGTGCGATTACCGGTGAAGGGCCGCTGTCCTTTCAGCGAGCCGGTGTGCGCATCCAAGTGATGCGACGCCTGCGCCGCGGCCTGTATCCCATCGAAGGCGAACTGGACTTGCACGGGTTGAGCCAAACGGCGGCGCGCGACCGCCTCGCAGATTTCATCGCACGTTGCCGGGACGGAAGCCGCCGCTGCGTGCGCATCATCCACGGCAAGGGTTACCGCTCGGGTGCGCGCGGACCGGTACTCAAGACCGCGGTCAACCTTTGGTTGCGCCGCCACCCGGATGTCATGGCCTTCGTATCGGCGCGTCCGATTGACGGCGGCGCCGGCGCCATGTACGTATTGCTCCGGGCCTGAAGTTTCACCAACCCTAAAGTCAGAGGTAGCGATGAGGAATTGGATTCGAATCTTGGCTGCGGCGAGCATCATATCGGCTGCGCCGGCCATGGCACAGACCGCAGCGCCGCCGGCGCCTGCCAAGGTTACTTTCGATCTCGTCAGCGAGAGCGAGGCGCAGAGCTGGAACAGCGTCGGCCCAACGGAACCCACAGATTTCAAAACCCGCGATTTCAGCGAGGACAACGGCAGGCCTACGTGCAGCTCCACCGCCAACAACGACGCCGACAATCCGCAAATCAAAATTACGCAACCGACTATCGAAAAACCTTTGATCATGCCCATCGATATCGATCTGAAGTTTATCCAGGCGGGCAGCGCGCCCATCCGGCCGGAGACATTTCGCGTCTGCTATATCGGACTGGTCACGATGGATATCACCAAGCGGATTACCGACCGTGCCGCGGTATCAGCGCAGGGATTGCATGTCAGCGGCGCCCAGCTGCCTCGGGGACATCACCGCCTGGTGCTGCTGGTCGCCGATCAACGCGGGCGTCTGGCACGGCGCGAGGCGGTATTCAACGTCCTGTGAACCGCGCTGCGCCGCCAAGCTACCTAGTCGTCGGCGTCGAGTTCCGGAACTTGCTCGAAGGCGCAGATTTCGCGCAGCACGGCAGTGGCGAACTGGCCACGGCTCAAGAAGAAACTCAGGTTCAAAGTGCTGGCGTCGCGCTCGGCGGATAGCTCTCTGACCGCGCAGCGCAACGCGCGCCGTTCCTGCGACAGGCCCTGAGCAGCCAGCAAATCGGTGAGAGGCGCGAAATCGCGCGCTACTTCCAGCTCATGCAACAACGCCTGGCCTTGCGTCGCGGGTAGTCCGCGACCCCACAGCGGCCCCGATGGATGAATGTCGAGCTCGCTCGAACGGCGGCGCAATTCCTCATCGACGACCGCGACCGAAAAGTGACTGCCGCTGCCGTCGAGAATTGCCAGGTCGCCGGCCGCGAGCTGCGACCAATCACCTGCCTCCACCCGTCTCGCCAGCACGGCGTTGAACACCAGGGAGCGTGCGGCCGAGAGCGTAAAGCTTCGTTCCGCACGACCGCGCGGTGCCGCGCCGCCCTGCACCCATGCCGCGACCCGATCCAGATTGTAACCGTCGCGACCGAAGCGCTGCGGCCCGAAGTAATTCGGCGCGCCGTGGATGCGCAGAGTCTCGAGCTTCGACTCCAATTGTTCGCGCGACCACAGCACATTGCGCAGGCGGATGCGAAAGCGGTTGCCAGACAGCGCGCCGTGGCGCAGCTTGCGTGAATTGGCCCGCGTTTCCAGCACTTTGAATTCGGTGGTGTGGACAGCGTTCCAAACTTCGGCGGTGGTGGCGAGGGCGGGCACGCTGAACCACTGCACCGCGACTGCCTGCCTATCCTTGAGGCCGGCGTACCCCACATCACTGGTCGGCACGCCGGCTATGCGGGCGAGTTCCGCGGCCACCCAGCGGGTATTGGCGCCGCGCTTCTCCACTCGCAACAGCCAGTGCGGTCCGCTGCCGGAAGGCTCGAACGACAGCTGCTCCTCGACATGGAAGTCTTCGGGAACGGACTTCAGATCTGCAGACGACAGGGCCGCGCCATGCGCTCTGCAAGGCTGCAAGGCGGCGATTCCCCAAGCATCGGCGCGCCTGCTGGGCACTAGCAGCCGAGCAAAACAGATGCCGTCGCGGCCAGCCCTTCACCGCGTCCGATGAATCCCAGCCGTTCCGTGGTGGTGGCTTTGATGTTGATGAGCTGCACCGCCACGCCAAGATCTGCGGCAAGATTTGCCGCCATCGCACCGCGATGCGTTGCAACGCGCGGCGCTTCGGCCAGCACCGTCACGTCGGCGTTGATTAGTTTCAGGCCGGCGGCCTGCATCCTTTGCGCGACGACGCGCAGGAACACGCGGCTGTCGGCACCGCGATAACGCGCGTCGCTGTCGGGAAAATGCTGTCCGATGTCGCCATCGCCCATCGCTCCCAGCAAGGCGTCGCAGAGCGCATGAATGACCACATCGCCATCCGAATGCGCGACTACGCCCTGTGAATGCGCAATGCGCACGCCGCCCAAAATGACATGGTCACCCTGCCCGAAGGCGTGCACGTCGATACCTTGTCCGATTCGCATCGGTTTGTCCTCCGTCATCTTCAATATTTTGGCGGCAGTGGCCAAGTCCGCCGCCCGCGTAATCTTGATGTTGAACGGCGAGCCCTGCACCAACGTCGGTCGCAAGCCCATGCGTTCGATGGCCTGCGCTTCGTCGGTCACCAACACCGCGGCGAGCACGGCCTCTTGCAGCGCATGGCGCAGCTGCGCAAATGCAAATACCTGCGGCGTCAGCGCTCGCCACAACCCCTGACGATCCACCGTGGCGAGGCTTTCGCCCAGCTCTCGTTTGACAGTGTCGACAATGGGTGCCGCCAGGACTGCACCTGCCGCGCCGGTGTGTGCGGTACCGATGGCGTCGAGCAAAGCAGTGAGTTCGGTGGCGCTAAAGCAGGGACGCGCCGCGTCGTGCACCAAAACCCAGTCGTCGGTAGCGGCGTGACCGGCAAGATATCTTAGGCCGTTCGCCACGCTGTCCTGCCGATTGGCGCCGCCAATGGTGGTCTGCAACTTGGGGCTGTTGAGCCGCGCCGCAACGCTCGGCCAGTGGCTATCATCGGCCGCCAGCGCCACCACGACCAACGCTATGCGCGGCTCAGCCAGCAATGCACGCAGCGACCACTCCAAGACGGTGGCGCCGTGCAGCGCTGCGTATTGTTTGGGCGGCGACGCGTCGGCGGCTGCGGCGAAACGCGCGCCGCTGCCGGCAGCAGGAACAATTGCCCAGACGCGCCGCTCTTTGGAGACCGGCATCAATTCGCGCGAGCGGTGACGGCAGTCGCGGGCGCAGGCGCAGCTTGAGTAGCCGCCGTTACCACTTGGTAGAAGGTTTCGCTGTTGCCGACCATGCCCAATTCGCTGCGGGCGCGCTCCTCGAGCGCGGTCAAACCGACTTTAAGATCAGTGACTTCCGCGACCAATTGGCGGTCGCGCGCAGTTTGCTCGCGATTGGCGGAAGCCTGCGCGTCGACGGCGGCCTGTAATCGCGAGACCTCACGTGTTCCATGGTCCGAGATCCACAGCCGGTATTGCAACAGCAGTAAGGTCAGACCCAGGACGGCAGCTAAAATCCTCATGGGGACAGGAGCTTAGCACGAACTCTTAAGAAATTGGTACCGATAGTGCGCGCGGCCCGGCGTAAGCTGCTTTCGAACCTAACTCGCCCTCGATCCGCAGCAATTGGTTGTACTTGGCAATGCGGTCCGAGCGCGACATGGAGCCCGTCTTAATCTGGGTGGCTGTGGTCGCCGCCGCGATGTCAGCGATGGTCGAGTCCTCGGTCTCACCCGAACGGTGCGACACCACGGCCGCGTACTTGGCCTTGAACGCCATGTCGATAGCCGCGCGGGTTTCGGTCAAGGTGCCGATTTGATTCGGCTTGATGAGAATGGCGTTGGCAATCTTCTTGGCAATGCCCTCGGCAAAAATCTTGGTGTTGGTGACGAATAGATCGTCTCCCACCAATTGCACTTTGGCGCCAAGTCGCTGGGTGAGAATTGCCCAGCCGTCCCAATCGCCTTCGCTCATACCGTCCTCGATGGTCACGATGGGGTATTTGGCGGCGAGATTCGCCAGGTAGTCGGTGAACTCGGCGGCATTGAAGCGGCGGTTCTCGGATTCGAGCGTGTAGACGCCGTCCTTGAAGAATTCGGTGCTCGCCACGTCGAGCCCGAGGTAAATGTCCTTGCCGGCGCGATAGCCCGCCTTGTCGATGGCCTCCAATATCGTCGTCAGGGCGGCTTCATTCGACGGCAGATCGGGTGCGAAGCCGCCCTCATCTCCGACTGCGGTGTTGAGTCCCGAGGCATGCAGCACTTTCTTCAGCGCATGGAAAACTTCGGCACCATAGCGCACGGCCTCCGAAAATGACGGCGCGCCGATGGGCAGAATCATGAATTCCTGAATGTCGACGCTGTTGTCGGCGTGCGCACCGCCGTTGATGATGTTCATCATCGGCACGGGCAGCGTGAGATCGGCAGCGGCGCCGGCCAAATGCCGATACAGCGGCAGGCCGTTGTCGCGCGCGGCCGCATGCGCCGCCGCCAGCGATACGGCCAGTATGGCATTCGCGCCCAATTGAGATTTGAAGTCCGTGCCGTCCGCCTTGAGCATTTTTGCGTCGAGGCCGCCCTGATCCTGGGCGTCGTAGCCCAGCAGCAAATCGCGCAGCGGACCGTTGATATGGGCGACGGCATTGAGGACGCCCTTGCCGCCGTAGCGTTTCGGATCGCCATCGCGCAATTCCACTGCCTCGCGCGAACCGGTGGACGCGCCGGAAGGCACCGCCGCCCGGCCGACCACTCCGGAATGCAGCACCACGTCGGCTTCGACGGTTGGATTCCCGCGCGAATCGATAATTTGGCGGCCGCGAATATCGACGATACGACTCATAACAGCGATTCCTCGAAGGGTTGTTTCTTTACTGCGATATCCAGCTCCTGGAGCGTGGCCAGAAGCGATGCCATGTGGTCCAAGGGCCATGCATTGGGCCCATCCGACAAGGCTTTCGCCGGATCGGGATGTGTCTCCATGAAAATGCCGGCGACGCCGGCGGCCACGGCGGCGCGCGCCAATACCGGCACGAATTCGCGCTGCCCACCCGACACATCGCCCTTACCTCCGGGCAACTGCACCGAGTGCGTCGCGTCAAATACCACCGGACAGCCGCTGCCGCGCATGATGGCAAGCGAGCGCATATCCGACACCAGATTGTTGTAGCCGAAGGAGAAGCCGCGTTCGCACACCATGATCTGCGTATTGCCGGTGGAGCGCGCCTTGTCGACCACGTTCTGCATTTCCCAGGGCGAGAGAAACTGTCCCTTCTTGATATTCACGGGCTTTCCCTGCGAACACGCTGCGACGATGAAATTGGTCTGCCGGCAAAGAAACGCCGGAGTCTGCAGCACATCGACGACGGCGGCCACCTCGTTGAGGGGCGTGTCTTCATGCACGTCGGTGAGCACCGCAACTCCGATCGATTCGCGCACGCGGGACAGCGTTTTCAGTCCGGCATCGATACCGGGGCCGCGAAAGCTGGCACGGGAGGAACGATTTGCCTTGTCGAATGACGCCTTGAAAATGAACGGGATGCCGAGCCGGCCGGTTATCTCCTTCAAGCGTCCTGCGACATCCAGCACCAGTCCCTCGCTTTCGATGACACAGGGCCCCGCGATGAGGAAAAACGGACGATCGGGCCCGACCTCGAACGAGGCTAATTTCATGCCGTCGCACGCCCCGGCTGCAGAGCAGCGCGGAACTGCCGGGCCGCGCGCACGAAACCGGCAAACAAGGGATGCCCGTCGCGCGGCGTGGAGGTGAACTCAGGGTGAAATTGGCTCGCGACGAACCACGGATGCGAACGCAATTCGATGAATTCCACCAAACCATCTGCCGAGAACCCGGAAAAGCTCAGACCCGCTGCGGTCAATTCTTCCAAATAGTGATTATTGAACTCATAACGATGGCGATGGCGCTCGAAGATCGATTCCTTGCCGTAGATCGCGTGCACCAAGGTACCGGAGACCAGCTTCGCCTCCTGAGCACCCAGACGCATGCTGCCGCCCAAGTCGGATTTTTCATCGCGTACTTGCTGGCCGCGCTCCAAGTCTTGCCATTCGGTAATCAGGGCGATCACCGGGTGATTGGTCGCGCGATCGAATTCGGTGCTGTTGGCGCCTTTCAAGGCCAGCACATTGCGCGCGTACTCGATGATAGCGAGCTGCATCCCGAGACAAATACCGAGATAGGGGATGCGATTTTCGCGCGCGAAGCGGATCGCCTGAATCTTGCCCTCGATGCCGCGATCGCCGAAGCCTCCCGGCACCAGGATGGCATCCATGTTCTGCAACGCCGCGGGACCCAGGCGCTCGATGTCCTGCGATTCGAAATAGTGAATGTTGACGCGGGTACGGGTCTTGATGCCGCCGTGCATCAGCGCCTCATTCAGCGAGATGTACGAGTCGCGCACCTGCACATACTTGCCGACCATGCCGATGTCCACCACGGCTTCCGGGTTTTGCTTGGCGGATACCACCGCACGCCATTCGGACAGGTCCGTGGGCGGCGCATCCAGCCGCAGTTTATCGACTACGATGTCGTCCAGACCCTCTTCGTGCAGCAACCCCGGAATCTTGTAAATGTCGTCGGCGTCGAGCCCGGTGATCACGGCGCGCTCTTCAACATTCGTGAACAGAGCGATCTTGCGGCGCTGTTCGTCCGGCAGCGATTGCACACAGCGGCACAGCAGAATATCCGGCTGGATGCCGATGCCGCGCAGTTCCTTCACCGAATGTTGCGTGGGTTTGGTCTTGATCTCGCCGGAACCGCCGACGATGGGCACCAGGGTCAAGTGCATGTACAGCACATGATTGCGCCCGAGCTCCACCCCCATCTGGCGAATCGCCTCGAGAAACGGCAGCGACTCGATGTCGCCAACGGTGCCGCCGATTTCAACCATGCATACGTCTGACTCGCCGGCGCCCATGCGGATTCGATGCTTGATTTCATCGGTGATGTGCGGGATCACCTGCACCGTTGCGCCCAGATAATCGCCGCGGCGCTCCTTCGCAATGACCCGCTCGTAAATGCGCCCCGTGGTGAAATTGCTGTGGCGCCCCGTGGTCGTGCGCACGAAGCGCTCGTAATGACCGAGGTCGAGATCCGCCTCGGTGCCGTCGGCAGTGACGAACACCTCGCCATGCTGGAACGGGCTCATGGTGCCGGGATCCACATTGATGTAGGGATCCAACTTCACCATGCTGATTTTCAGGCCGCGCGCCTCGAGGATGGCCCCCAGGGAAGCGGATGCAATGCCTTTACCTAGCGAGGATACGACGCCGCCGGTGACGAAAACAAATCGTGTCATGTTGCCACCGCCGATTAAAGGTTTGCATTCGCGCAAAAAAACATACGCGATTACATACCAAGGCCAAAAGGGAATTATGGGAATTCGACGGGAGTTCAGGTTAGCAGAAGACGAGCCCTGCGACAATCCTGAAGCTCGTGTTTAGAGCGAGGCTGCTAGACAATAATCGGCGCCCGCTCCCAGCGGATCGCAATACCCGGTGCGCCCACGGCTACCCGATGGCACGCATCCAGCCACAAGTCGCCGACCGCCAGCAAACGGTCTGCCGCAAACACCAGGGGCAGAGCATCGCGCATCCACGGTAATACGCCTTGCGCTTGACACAGGTGCTGCACCGTCTGCGTGCGCGCATCGGCCGCGGGCTTTAAGGTTTCGCCGCCCTCGCGCCGACGTACCCGCAAGGTCTGCGGCAAACGCGCAGCATCGAGGCCCCCGGTTTGCGCCACCCAGCGCAGTTCGCCCAAATTCGGCCCCAGATCCACAGTCGCGGCGCAGCCGCTGGGCCACATGTGCGGTCCTTCCAGTCGCGGCGGATTGGCCGCCGTCAGGAATATCCTCTGCCGGTAGCGGCGCATGGCGTGGTTGCCCCACACGACTGCCGGCAGGTGATCGATTTGCGCGTCGAGCATTTGTCGCAGTGCCTCGGTCAAGCGGGCCGCCGGAGGTGCATCGACGCCGGCCTCGCCCAGCCAGAAGCGCAGCGCATTGATTCTCGCCTGCGGCCCTAGCGCCCTTAAACCAGGCACGGACAACGCCTCACCGTCGCGCAGCCTGCTCACATCCGCCGCGGCTGTCCCAGCCAGTAGTGTCTGCGCCTCGGCCACATGCCGCGCGGCCCGCGCCAGAGTGGCGCCCGCGCCAGGCCAGCGCGCTTCGATCAAGGGCCAGACCTGGCGGCGCAAATAACTGCGGTCGAAGCGGAGATCTTCGTTCATAGGATCGGCCGCGCAAGTGCCGCCGGCGTGCGCGCCTAGACCTAAGAGTTCGCGCTGCGGAATTTCCAGAATCGGCCGCAAATGCCAGCCTGATCCGAAGGCGCGGCACAGGGGCATGGCCGAGAGCCCCTTCAAGCCCGCGCCCCGCAGGGCCTGCAGCAGCAGCGTTTCCGCCTGATCCTCGCTGTGATGTGCGGTCAACAGACATTCACCGGGCTTGAGTTCCGCCGCGAGCGCGGCATAGCGCGCGTCGCGCGCCGCCGCTTCGATTGAGTCGCCGCGCGGCGCTCGCAGCACGATCGACAGCACCGTCAGGGGAACCGCGAAAGACTCGCACAACGCCGCACAGGCGGTGCGAAACGCGGCAGCAGCCGCCTGCAGGCCATGATCGACATGCACCGCGCGCACGCTAAGGCCGCGAAAACTTCCCTGCAGCGACGCGGCCGCCGCCAACAGATTTGCCGAATCCGCGCCGCCGCTCAAGGCCACCACCAGTCCCGTGGCCTGCGCAGGGGCATGGGCCTCCAGCACTGCGCGCAGGGAGGCGGCGGAGAAGCTAGGTCTCGCGGAACGCACCGAAGCCGCGCAGTCGGGCCTGCCGCGCATCCAGCAATTGCGTTACCGGCTGATTTCGCAGCTCCGCCAAATGCTTGAGCATGCTTTGCTTGACCGATTCGGCCATGGCTTGCGGGTCGCGGTGCGCGCCGCCGTGCGGCTCCTTGAGCACTTCGTCGACCAAGCCCAGCTTCTTCAGTCGTTCCGCGGTACCGCCCATGGCGTCGGCCGCGATTTCCTTCTTCTCGGTGCTCTTGAACAAAATAGAGGCGCAGCTCTCCGGCGAGATCACCGAATACACGCTGAACTGCAGCATTACCAGCCGGTCGCAAACGCCGATGGCAAGCGCCCCGCCGGAGCCGCCCTCACCGATGACCACGCTGAGCACCGGCGCCGCCAAATTCGACATCTCGAATAAATTGCGTGCGATGGCCTCGCTCTGGCCGCGCTCTTCCGAGCCAATGCCGGGATACGCGCCCGGCGTGTCGATCAATGTGATGACCGGAATCCGGAACCGCTCCGCCATCATCATCAGGCGCAGCGCCTTGCGATAGCCTTCGGGCTTGGGCATGCCGTAGTTGCGCCGCACCCGCTCCTTGGTGTCGCGGCCTTTCTGATGTCCGATCAGCATCACAGGCGTTCCGTCGAGCCGCGCCAGGCCGCCGACGATGGCTAGATCGTCGCCGTACATGCGGTCGCCGTGCAACTCGTGCCAATCGGTAAAAATCATGGACACGTAATCCAAGGTATAGGGGCGCTGTGGGTGACGCGCCAGCTGGGTGATTTGCCATGGCGAGAGATTGGCAAAAATGCTGTTGGTGAGTGCCCGGCTCTTTGATTGCAGCCGCTTGATCTCCTCAGAGATATTGACACTCTCGTCCTTGCCTAAAAATTTCAGCTCCTCGATCTTCGCCTCGAGCTCCGCGATCGGCTGTTCAAATTCCAGAAAATTCATCGCCATGAAGACGTTTCCTCGCCACGAACATCACTGCGTGGACCATACACTAAATACCAGCCGTCGCGCCCGACCAAAGCCGACAGCTTGTCGAGCAGTTCCCGGGTGGGGCGTACCGACCAAGTGTCCGCCAAATTGAGCCGCCCCGCATACTCCGGCCGGTTGACCGCCACGCTCACGCCACAGGGGCCGCGCAAGTAGGGCTTCAGCATCTGTTCGAAGCGGTTCATGCCCTGCGGACCGTCAAAATCGGTCGGCCAGCGCAGCCAGAGGCGGCGCGCGAAGCGCTCACGGGCGCGGTCGATATCCATCAAAGACTTCGCCTGCAGTCGCCACGCCTCGATGAAATCATCGAAGCGCAGCGTACCGTCGATGATCAAGATGGCGTCCTTGACGATAATGTCGCGGTGCTGCTGGAAAGTCTCTTCATACAAGCTCACCTCGAGGCGGGCAGTGCGATCGTCCAGGATCAAGGTCACCCGATTCGGGCGCCGGCGGATTTCCAGCACTAGGCCGGCGACGGTGGCGGCCTTGCCGGCCGACCAGATGCGCGCCCCGTCGGCCGCTGCGGCAGGCTTGGGAGTACTGACCACATCCGCAAGGCGCGCACATCCCAGCAACTTCAAATCCGGCTCATAGGGCGTGATGGGGTGCCCGCTCAAAAACAGGCCCAAAGTTTCGCGCTCGCCTGCCAGGCGCTGCGCCTCGGACCAGTCGGCCAGCACATTGTCTTTCGGTGCGCTCAAGCCGAACAGATCCACCTGCCCCACGCTCATGGCGCGCGAATTCTGCTCGCCCAACTGCATCGCGCGATCGAGTTCGGCGGTCAGGCTGGCGCGATTCGGCCCAATGCGGTCCAAACTGCCCGAACGAATCAACGCATCGAAAACCCGGCGGTTGACGCGCTGCAAATCGATGCGCCGGCACAAATCCGGCAGGCTCTTGTACGCCCCGTTGGCCGCGCGCTCCTCGATGATGGCGTCTACAGCCGAGGCGCCGACCCCCTTGATGGCGCCCATCCCATAGCGAACGCTCATGGCACCCGCGACCTTAAAGGCGTACACCGACTCGTTCACATCCGGCGGCAGAACGGTGAGCCCCATGCCCGCGCACTCATCGAAGAACATAACCACCTTGTCGGTCTTGTCCATATCCGAGGACAGCACCGCCGCCATGAAGGCGGCCGGATAATGCGCCTTCAGCCACGCCGTCTGGTAGGACAGCAGCGCGTACGCCGCGGAGTGCGATTTGTTGAAACCGTAGCCGGCAAACTTCTCCATCAAGTCGAAAATATGCGTGGCCTGCGCTTCGCGTACGCCGCGTGCCACCGCACCACTGACGAATACCGAGCGCTGATTGGCCATCTCCTCGGCCTTCTTCTTGCCCATGGCACGGCGCAGAAGATCCGCACCGCCCAGCGTGTATCCGGCCAATATCTGCGCAATCTGCATGACCTGCTCTTGATAGAGAATCACGCCGTAGGTTGCCGCCAGCACCGGCTTCAAATCGGGGTGCAGGTAATCGATGGTCGCGCCGCTGGTATCATGCTTGCGGGCAATGAAGTCCTCGACCATGCCCGATTGCAGCGGGCCCGGACGGAACAGAGCCACCAAGGCCACGATGTCGCCGAAGCGGTCGGGCTGCAGGCGGCGGATCAGATCCTTCATGCCGCGCGACTCGAGCTGGAACACGGCGGTGGTACGCGTGCTCTTCAGCAGTGTGAAAGTCGCGGGATCGTCCATCGGCAGAGCGTTCATCAGCAGCGGCGCCTCGCTTTGCTGAGCTCGCTCTTTATTGATGTCGCGCACCGCCCAATCGATGATGGTCAGCGTGCGCAATCCCAAGAAATCGAATTTCACCAGACCGGCAGCCTCGACATCGTCCTTGTCGAACTGAGTCACCGGCGTCGTGCTGCCCTCTTCGCAGTACAGCGGCGTAAAGTCGGTGAGCACCGACGGCGCGATGACCACGCCGCCCGCATGAGTGCCGGCGTTGCGCGCCAGGCCCTCCAGGCTGCGCGCGAGATCGATGAGTTCGCGAATCTCCGTGTCGCCTTCGTACAGACGCTTCAGCTCCTCCTCCTGCTCCAGCGCCTTATCCAGCGTGATGCCTATCTCGAAGGGAATCAGCTTCGCAATCTTGTCCACATAGCCGTAGTTGTGGCCAAGAACGCGGCCCACATCGCGCACCACGGCCTTAGCCGCCAAGGTGCCGTAGGTGATGATTTGCGACACCCGCTCGCGGCCGTACTTCTTGGCCACGTACTCAATGACGCGGTCGCGACCCTCCATGCAGAAGTCGACGTCGAAATCCGGCATGGACACGCGTTCGGGATTCAAGAAGCGCTCGAACAGCAGATCATGTTCGATCGGATCCAAATCGGTGATGCCGAGCACAAAGGCCACCAGCGAGCCCGCGCCGGAACCGCGGCCGGGTCCCACCGGCACGCCGTTCTCGCGCGCCCAACGGATGAAATCAGCCACAATCAAGAAATATCCGGCGAATCCCATGGAGCAAATGACGCCCAGTTCCAAATCCAGACGTGCCCGATAGGCGACCCGCCGTGCATCACCGGCATCCAGTTCGCCGCTCAGTTCGGCCGTGGCCGCCGCCGCCGGCGTGACCAGCCTCATACCAAGACCGCGTACCGCCTCGTCGCGTAAAAAGCCCTCGGTGTCGCTGCCCACTGGTACCGGATAGGCCGGCAGCATGGAGGACCCTAAGCGGATTTGAAGAGAACATCGCTTAGCGACTTCTACTGTGTTATCAAGAAGTTCCGGTGCATCCTTAAATAACTCCGCCATTTCAGCAGGCGACTTTAGATACTGCTCTTCGGAATAGCGCCGCGCGCGGCTGGTGTCGGCCAGCAGAGCGCCGTCGTGAATACACACTCGCGCCTCATGCGCCTCAAACTCCACGCGCGTCAGAAAACGCACATCATTGGTCGCAAGCGCTGCCACCCCTCGCTCCTGCGCCATTTCCAACACCGCTTCGGTCTGGATCTCTTCACCGGCCCGTCCGGTTCGCTGCACCTCCAGATAGAAGCGATCACCGCATAGCTCTTGCCAGCGGGTGAGGCAGCGCAGCGCCTCATCGTCGCGGCCGCGGCCGATCGCTTGCCCGATATCACCATCCGCACCGCCCGACAAAACGATCAGCCCGTGCAGCATGTCGCTTTGCAGCCAGGCGCGCTCCAACATCGGCGCCCCGCGCTGCTGCCCTTCGAGAAAGGATCGGGTCACGAGCTGTGTCAGGTGTCGATAACCCAGCAGATTTTGGCACAGGAAAACCACGCGCGACGGCGCCGCGCGCTCGCCCGCCTCGCGAATCCACGCATCGACGCCGATCAATGGCTTCACCCCGGCTGCCAACGCCTCCTTGTAGAATTTCACCATGGCGAACAGATTGCTTTGATCGGTAAGCGCCACCGCCGGCATCCCGGCGGCGGCCACCGCGGCCATCAGATCCGGAACGCGCACAATCCCATCCACCAAGGAATATTCGGTGTGCAATCGCAGGTGAACGAATTGCCTCAAGCGCTCACCTTCAGCGCCAAGCGCACCGGAGCGAAGCTGCGCCGGTGCAAGGGACAGGGACCATGCAGTGCCAAAAGCTGCTGATGCGCCTTGGTGCAGTAGCCCTTGTGATTTGCGAAAGCATATGAGGGATACAGCGTATCCATATGATTCATAAAACTATCTCTGGCTGTTTTCGCCAGAATGGAGGCCGCGCTGATGGCCGGATGAGTGGCATCGCCGCCGACAATGGCGCGCGCCGTGATGGGTCTTCCCAAACCACCCAAATGCGGTAATTGATTGCCATCCACCAGCACATGATCGGGGGTCAAAGTCATGGCGAGCAACGCGCGGCGCATCGCCAGGAAAGTGGCCTGCAAGATGTTCAGCGCGTCGATCTCAGCCCGGTCCGCCCAGCCGATGCCGAAACACAGCGCGTCGCGGCGAATCACCGCACTCAAGATTGTGCGCTCCTCAGGACTCAACAGCTTGGAATCCGCGACCCCACGAATCGGGCGTCCCGGGCGCAGGATTACAGCTGCAGCGACCACGGGGCCCGCCAGTGGGCCGCGCCCCGCTTCATCGATGCCGGCCACACGGCGCCCGGCGAATGCCGTATGAATCATGTGCACTGCGCCACGGGAGGTCTGCGAGACGCCAGCAGCGTCAGAATGGCGAGCGCCGCGCGCGTGCCGGCATCGCGACGCAACTCGGCGTGAATTCGCGAGAACTCGCCTTCCAATTGTGTGCGCCGTTCGGCATCGTCTAGCCACATCAAGAGCTCCGCTCCGATTGACTGCGGGACAATTTGTTCTTGAAAATACTCGCCGACGACGCGCCGATCCGCAAGTAGATTCGGTTGCGCGAAAAACTTCGATTTGACCAGATTCAGCCGACGCAGTATCCAGGCCGTCATCGCCCCCAGGCGGTACACCACCACCATCGGCCGTTTGCACAGCGCGGCCTCCAAGCTGGCGGTTCCCGAAGCCACCAGCACCACGTCGGCGGCGATGAGCGCGGCTTGCGCCTGGCCATCGATGAGCCGCACCTCAAGAGCCGGTGCGTGCCGCGCCAGCGCCTGCGCGAACAGCTGCCGCGTCGCCGCGCTCGCCATCGGCGCAATGAACACCAAGCGCGGGCGCTGCGCGGCGAGCCAGCGCGCCGTAGCGATGAATTCTTCCGCCAGCCGCGCCACTTCGCCGCGCCGGCTGCCAGGCAGCAGGCCGACGACCTGGGCGTCCAGGTCCACACCGAGAGCCGCGCGCGCGGCCGGCCGGTCGACCGTCATCGGAATCGCATCGGCGAGAGGATGGCCGACGAACTCAGCGTGCATGCCGTGCTCGTCGTAGAAGCGCTTCTCAAAGGGCAGCAGGCACAACACCAGGTCCACGGATTCGCGGATGCTGCGCGCCCGTCCCTGGCGCCAAGCCCAGACCTGCGGACTCACGTATTGCACTGTGGGGATGCCGGCGGTGCGCAAGTCACGCGCCAAACGCAGATTGAATTCGGGCGCATCGATGCCGATGAACACATCCGGCATTGCCGAGAGAAACTGCGCGCGGATGCGTGCACGCAGCCGCAGCAAACGCGGCAAGTCGCGCACGATCTCGAATAGACCCATCACGGCCAGCGATTCCGCCGGTTCCCAGCTTTCGCAGCCGGCACTCTGCATTTTCGGACCGGCAATGCCGAAGAATTGAGTATCCGGAACCTGGCGGCGCAGCGCGTGGATCAGATCAGCGCCCAAGGTGTCGCCCGACGCCTCGCCCGCCACCAAACCCACCCGCAACGCGCGCGGCACGGACGTGGTCGCGGACAGGGGCGCGGACGCGGTCGCGGGCTCGGCCATGTTTAGCGGATGATGCTGCGTTCGCTGCGCTTGATGAAATCGACGAACGGCCGGATTTCCGCTTGGGTCTCGGCCGCTTTCTCCAGCACCTCCATCGCAGCCTTGAGTTTCAGTCCCGAGCGATACAGCACGCGGTACGCGCGGCGGATATTCAGGATCTGTTCAGCCGTGAAACCGCGGCGTTGCAAGCCCACGGCGTTGACGCTGTGCGGCACCGCCGGCCGGCCCACAGTCATGATATAAGGCGGCACGTCGCGGGTCACGGCGGCGTTGTGCGCGATGAAGCAATGCGCGCCCACCTTGGTAAATTGATGCACGGCCGACAAGCCGCCCATGGTGACCCAATCGCCGACTTGCACATGACCACCCAGCGTGGCGCAATTCGCCATCACGATCTGGTCGCCCAGATGGCAGTCGTGAGCCACGTGCGAATACGCCATCAGCAGATTATCGTTGCCGATGTGTGTCACACCCTTGTCGTGGGTGGTGCCGCGATTCACGGTGACGGATTCGCGGAATACATTGCGGTCGCCGATCTCCAGGCGCGTCGGTTCGCCGTTGTATTTCTTATCCTGCGGCGCATCGCCCAGCGAGGCGAATTGGAACACCTTGTTGCCGGCGCCGATTAGGGTCGGGCCATTGATCACGACGTGCGGGCCGATCCAGGTACCGGCGCCGATGACGACGTCCGCCCCGATGACCGTGAACGGGCCGATCTGCACGTCCTCGGCGATATGCGCTTGCGGCGATATCACCGCGCGCGGGTCGATCATCCCGGCACCTCTTTTGCCTTGGCAGACTTGGTCTCCGGAGCCACCATGATCTCCGCCGAGGCCACCTCGGTGCCGTCGACTTCGGCCAGTCCATGAAACTTCCAGATTCCCTTGAATGCCCGCTTCAGCGTCACCTTGAGATGCAGTTGATCGCCGGGTTCGACGGGCTTGCGGAAGCGCGCGTTGTCGATGGCGACGAAATAGAAGCGCGTGTCGTTGTCGGGCACCACCTTGGCTGTCTTGAATGCCAGGATCCCCGAAGCCTGCGCCAGCGCCTCGATGATCATCACGCCCGGCATCACCGGTCGATGCGGGAAATGGCCGGGAAAGAACGGCTCGTTGAACGTCACGTTCTTCAAGGCGTGAATACGCTCGCCGGGGATGCATTCAAAGACACGATCCACGAGCAAGAAGGGATACCGATGCGGCAATTGCCGCATGATCGCTTGGATATCCAACTTCTCCGGCTCAGTCATCATCGCTCCTTTTGGTCCAAGCGTCGCAAATGCGCCACCATGCGCCGCCATAATGGCGTTTCCACAGCCGGCATGCCGCTTGAGTAACTGCCGGCGTGCTTGATCGAGGCGCTCACCAGGCTGCAACCCGTGATCACCACGTCGTCCGCAATGGTCAAATGGCCGGCGATGCCGACTCCTCCACCGATCATGCACCGCTGACCGATGGTCGTGCTACCGGAAATCCCGACGCATCCTGCGACGGCGGTATGCGCGCCAATGGTCACGTTGTGGCCCACTTGTATCTGATTGTCCAGTTTCACACCATGCTCCACCACGGTATCGTCGATGGCACCGCGATCAATCGTGGTGTTCGCACCGATCTCCACGTCATCACCGATTCGCACGCTACCCACCTGCGGTACTTTGACCCAGGTCCCCGCGTTGGGCGCGAAACCGAAACCATCTGCGCCGACTACCGCGCCGGCATGCAAAATACAGCGCTGCCCGATCTGCACTCCAGCGTACAAGTTTACCCGCGAGATCAGGTGCGAGTCGGCTCCCACCTGCGCTCCCCTTTGCACGATACATCCAGGGCCTACCCGCGCCCGCTCGCCGATTTGGACGTCGTCCTCGATCACGGCGAGTGCAGCCACCGCGGCCGACTGCGCAATGCGCGCGCTTGATGACACCACCGCGCTGGGATGAATTCCTGCCGCGAACTCAGGCTGAGGATGCAGCAGAGTCGCAATGCGTGCATACGCAAGGTAGGGGTTGGGATCGATCAGCGCGGCAACCGGACAATCTGCCACGTGTTCCGCGCCAAGCAGGACGGCAGTGGCAAGAGTCGACCCCATCTGCTTGCGATAGCGCGGATTCGCGAGAAAGCTGATGGCGCCCGGCCCCGCGTTCGACAGCGTGGCAACATGCGAAATTCGCAGGTCAGGCGCACCATGCAAGCCGAGCCCGAACCGTACCGCCAATTCCCCTAGGCTGAATTCTTCCCGCACCTGCGCACCCCCTAAGTGCGATGCGCCGGCTAAGGCCCACCCTTACTTGGCGGGCGTTTTGGGCGGCGCAGTCGATCCAGCGGCAGGCTTGGTCGCCGGCGGTGATGCCGGTAAAGTCGTGGGCTTGGTGCCAAGCACCGCCAGCACATTGGCCGTTACATCGAGCGGCCCCTTGGCGAAGAACACTCCCTCGCCTAGCACCAGATCAAAGCCTTGCGCACTGCCGTAGGCCTGGATCTCCGTCACCAGGTAGCGCTGCACCTTGCCGATTTCCTCATTGCGGCGCGTCGACGCGTCGTCCTGGAATTCGCCGGCCTTGCGCGAGAACTCGCGCTGCTGGTCACGCAAGGTCTTTTCGGCCTTGGCGCGGTCCGATTCGGACATCACAGCGCCTTCTTTTTGCAATTTCTCGTCGCGCGCCTTCAAGTCATTCTGCATGGTCAGCAATTCGCGGCGCCGCGGCGCGAATTCATTCTCGAGTGCTTGCATCGCTGTTTTGGTCTGCGGCGCATCTTCCAAGAGCTTTTGGAAATTGACCACACCAATCTTGATTTCCGCGCTCGCCTGGCCGGAAAACAGAGCGGCGCCGAAGCACAAGCTCATCAACGCAATGCTGCGATTGAAAGTCGACATGTTGATCTTTAAGACCTCAAATAGTTTACGGTCAAAAGGCCTGACCGATAGAAAATTGAAAACGTTCTGTTTCGTCGTTGAATCTTACCGTGTTTCCGGGGTACGGATTCAAAGGGATGCCGTATGAAAAACGGAACAGACCCAAGGGTGCAAGCCACTGTACCGCGATCCCGGTCGATCTCTTCAGATTAGCATAATTGAAGTGGTAGTTGACCGGCGTTATGTCATCGACCCCCAGGAATCGCACCTTATTGCCGGTCTGAAACACATTGCCGAGGTCGTAAAACCAGCTTACGCGGGCTGCACTCTTCCATTTATCGGGCACCGGGAAGATCAACTCCAGCCGGTTGACGACGCGGAAGTTTCCGCCATATGGGTTACCGATTCCGATATTGTCGCGCGGTCCCAAGCGGCTCTCGCGATAGCCGCGCACGCTGTCCGGACCGCCCGCGAAGTAATTGAGATAGGGCGGCAATGCCGTGGTGCGGCCGAGCGCCGCCGCGAAGTCGATTTGCGAGTTGACTGAAAACAGCCACTTTCTCCAGATCGGCACGTACTGCAGGAACTGGAAGTTGGTGGCGTAGTAGCGCACATCGCTCGGCGGTATGGCGTAACGGGCCGAAACGCTCACGTGTCGGCCGCGGTCGGCAAACAACGCGCGGTTGCGCGCGTCGTAATTCCAACCAACCGTCAGCTCGTAGTTGTAGAAGTCCGTGCCGTACACGGTGTACGGACTATCCAGTGAATTGACCACGCCGTCGCCGTTGGTGTCCTGCAGCTGGCGCTGAAAGGTATTGCCGTTTTGCTTGACCCAGTCCACGGCCTGTTGCGCGCTATAGCCTTGCGAGACGACCAACGTGTTCTTGTTGGCCGATACGCCGGCCTGCAGATACTGGTACTCGGTGATGGGATAGGACCACTGCATTGCGCCGGTGATCTGCTTGGTCGAGAACGCCGACGATGCTGCCACGAACTGCGTGATGTCGCGATACGTCAGGGAGGCGGTGCGCGCCACGCCGTCGATGGTGGTGTACGGATTGGTATGCGAGAACACATAGCTCTTGCTGTACTTGCCGGCATTGATTTCCAGCGCGATGCGGTCGCCCGTGCCCATGAAATTGCTATGCACGAAGTTGCCGTTCAAGCTGAACTTCTGCGATTCGGAATAGCCGATGCCGCCGCCGAATTGCCCCGGTAATCCTTCCTTGATGTTGTAGTCAACGTCGACCAGATCCGCGCTGCCCGGCACCGGCTTGTTTTCGAACTCCACTTTTTCCACATACGGCAGACGCTGCAAGCGTTCCTTGGAGCGCTCGATCGCCGAATTCGACAGCCAGCCGCCTTCGAGCTGGCGCATCTCTCGGCGCAAGGTCTCGTCGTTGATCGCCGTGGTGTTGATGAAATTGATGTGCCGCACGTAGACGCGATTGCCGGGCTCGATGAAGAACGTCAGCGAGACGGTCTTCTTCTCGTTGTCCGGGGTCGGCACCGGATCTATCTTGGCGAACGCGTAGCCATCGGCGCCGAGGCGGTAGCTCATCAGTTCCTGCGAAGTGGTGACAGCCTTGCGAGAAAAGGTGTCGCCGGGCTGAATCAGCAGCAGTTTGCGCAGCTGCGCTTCGGGCACCACCATGGTGCCGGCAAGCTTGATCTCCGACACCTTGAATACATCGCCTTGGTTGACGTTCACGGTGATGTACATGTCGTCTTTTTCGGGAGCGATGGCGACCTGCGTCGACTCGATCTGGAAATTCGCATAGCCGCGATCCATGTAGTAGGAGCGCAGCTTCTCCAAGTCGCCCTGCAGCGACTCGCGCGAATACCGGTCGTCCTGCTTGTACCAGGACAGCCAATTCGGCGTCTTCAATTCGAACGTGCCGAGCACGTCCTTTTCCTTGAACTTAGTATTGCCGACCAAGTTGATTTGTTCGATCTTGGCGCGCTTGCCTTCCTTGATGTCGACGATGATGTCGACCTTATTGCCCGGCAGCTCGGTGATCTTGGTGTCGACGCGCACGGCGTACTTGCCGCGGCTGAAATATTGATCGGTGAGATACTGCTTCACCTCATCGAGCACCGAGCGATCGAAGGTCTTGCCTTGGGCAAGGCCCACATTGCGCAAGCTCTTCTGCAGATCCTCAGTCTTGATGTCCTTGTTGCCCTTGAGCTCGAACTTGGCAATGGACGGACGCTCCACCACCACCACCAGCAAGGTATTGCCGTCGCGCCGCAGTTCCACATCGCGGAAGAAGCCGGTCGCGTACAACGCACGCATCGCCTCGCCGATGCGTTGACCGTCGAGGTGATCGCCGATGTTCACCGGCAGGTAATTGAATACCGTGCCTTCGGAAATGCGCTGCAGTCCCTCGATGCGGATGTCGCCGACGGTGAACGTTTCCGTCGCCGTTTGCGCGTGCACGGCCGAAGCCAAAGGCTGGATGGCAAGCGCCACCAGGCAGGCCAAACGCAAATCAAGCCGCACGCGACAACGACCGATTGCAAATTCGATTGATCATGATTTCCCGTTAATTCAAATGTCTTGATATATCGTTATAAAATGCCAGGCTCATCAACACGACCAACAGCGCGATTCCGACCTGCTGCCCAAGAAGCTGGGCACGCTCGGACAGCGGCGTCCCTTTGACCGCTTCCACCACTTGATAGACGATTTGGCCCCCGTCCAAAAGCGGTACCGGCATCAAATTGAGCACACCCAAGCTCACGCTGATGATGGCCAGAAACGCCAGGAACGCCGTCAGCCCCAGCGAGGCGCTGATACCCGCGAACTCCGCAATGCTGATCGGACCGCTGATGTTCTTGGCGGACACCTGACCGGTCACGATTCGCCACAGCATCTGCACCGTGAGGAAGGACATTTCCCAGGTCTTCGCCACACCGCTGATGCCGGCGTCGATCGGACCCAAGCGAAGCGTCTGCACCAGCCCCGGCGGCCAGGCTCGCTGCCCCTCTTGCAAGGCGATGCCCAAGCGGCCGATGGTCCTGCCCTGCTCCACCACGCTCGGCACCGCCGCCACGATACGCAATCGCTGGCCCGCGCGCTCGACTTCGATGGAAATGTCCCGCCCGGGTGCGCCGTTCACCATGGCGACGAATGCGCTGCTGTTGACGACGGGCTGCGCGTCCACGGCCAACACCCGGTCCGCCGCGTGCAGTCCGGCGCGCGCGCCCGCACTGCCGTCGGGAACCTCATGAATCACCGTGTCGGAGGTCCAGGTAGCCAAATCGAAGCCCAGTCCCGGCAATAGCCGGCCCGGCTCGGTCATGGCACGCCGATCCTGGTCGACCCGCAATGTAAGTGAGCGCTCGCCGCCGTCGCGGCGCACGCGCAGATGGAGCACGCCATCGTCGGTGAATTGCCGAATCAGCGCGATCTGCAGCTCCTCGGTATCTGCGACGCTGCGCTCGCCCACGCGCAGGATCTGATCGCCGCGCTGCAGTCCGGCCGCGGCCGCCGGGCTGTCGAGCCGCACCTGCCCAATCACCGGTTTGACGACTTCCGTTCCGACCATCGCCAAAATTGCATACAGCAGCGCCGCGAACAGCAGGTTCATGGCGGGGCCCGCCAGCAGGACGGCAATCCGGTGCAGCGTGGGGCGGCGGGTGAAGGAGCGGTGCAGCTCCGCCGCACTCACCTCGCCCTCGCGCTCGTCCAGCAGTTTGACGTAGCCGCCTAAGGGGATGGCGGCGATGCAGTACTCGGTGCGGTCAGCGTCTTTGCCGACCCGCATGAACAGCGGCTTGCCGAAGCCGATACTGAAGCGCAGCACCTTGAAGCCCAGCTTCTTGGCAACCCAGTAATGGCCGAATTCGTGGACCGCCACCAAGATTCCGATCGCGACCAAGAAGGCTGCGACTATGATCAACATCTTCATGCAAAGGCTCCAGAGCGAGGCTCGATCAAGGCAGTCGCCAGGCGCCGCGCCGCGGCGTCGGCATCCAAAACATCACCCAGAGCCTTGACGGGGGACGAAGCGAGGCGCTGCAGCACCTTGTCAATGACCCCGGCAATCGCCGTAAAGTTCAAGCGCCCGTCAAGAAACGCCTGAACGGCGATCTCGTTGGCCGCATTTAGCAGCGCCGGCGCCGTGCCTCCCGCGCGCGCCGCCGCCCGGGCCAGTCCCACGCTGGGAAATCGCTCGTGATCCGGTGGCTCGAATCCGAGCTGCCCGATTGCCGCCAAGTCGAGCGATTGTACACCGGAAGCAAACCGCTCCGGCCACGCCAGCGCCTGGGCGATGGGCGTGCGCATGTCAGGTGCGCCGAGCTGCGCCAGCATTGAGCCATCGGCATATTCCACCAGCGAATGCACGACGCTCTGCGGATGGACGATGACGTCGACTTGCGATTCAGGCAGGCCGAACAGCAAGGTGGCCTCGATGACTTCCAGGCCCTTGTTCATGAGGGTGGCAGAGTCGACCGAAATCTTGCGGCCCATCTTCCACTTCGGATGAGCGCAGGCTTCATCAGGCGTGACCGCGTGCAGTTTGTCGACTGCCGTGCAGCGAAACGGTCCGCCGGAGGCGGTCAGAATCACGCGCACAACTCCACGCGCCACCTCTCCGGGGAGATAAGCCGCCGGCATGCATTGAAAAATCGCATTGTGCTCGCTGTCGATGGGAATGATCTCGGTGCGCGCACGCCGCACTTCTTCCATCAACAACGCGCCGGCCATGACCAACGCTTCCTTATTGGCGAGCAGAACACGCTTCGAGGCACGCACCGCCGCGAGCGTGCTCGCCAAGCCTGCCGCACCCACGATGGCCGCCATGACGACGTCGACGTTGGCGGCCGCAACCGCTGCTGCCATCGCCTCGGCGCCGCACTCCACGCGGGTGGCTGAGCCGCAATCGCGCAGCGCAGCGCGGGCCTGCGCGGCAGCTTGCGGATCCATCAGCACCACGGTCTCGGCGTTGAATTGCTTTGCCTGTTCGACGATGGCATGCCAGCTGCTGTGCGCGCCCAACACCGCGACGCGGAACCGCTGCGGATGCAATGCAACGACTTGCAGAGTGCTGCGGCCGATGCTGCCCGTGGAGCCAAGGATGGCGAGGCCGCGCGGCACACTCATCGGATCACACCGGAGCCGATTAGCCCGAGCGCATACAGCGGCGCGGCCGCGGTCACGCTGTCAATTCGATCCAGCATCCCGCCATGCCCGGGTAACAGCGCACCGCTGTCCTTCAAGCCCGCGGCGCGCTTGAACATGCTCTCGGTTAAATCCCCGACGATGGAGAAAATCCCTACGGCAAGGGCGAAAGCCAGCGTCGACGGCGCCGGCAGCGCGAAATGTGCGGCGCCGAACCCGGCCACCAACATCACCATCAGCAGACCACCCAGTGCGCCCTCCCAGGTCTTGCCCGGACTGATGCGCGGCGCGAGCTTGTGCCTGCCCCAATTGCGTCCGGCAAAGTACGCGCCGATATCGGCGGCAATCACCAGCAGCACCAGCCACAGCACCAACTGCGGGCCGCGTGCCGGCCCGACGCTGCTGACGTCAAGCCTCGCAAGGCTGACGAATGCCGGTACCAACACCGGCAACCCGCAGATCAGCGCCAGCGCCGGACGATGCCGGGTGGGCGCCAGAAACAGCCACAGCAGCGCGATCAGCCACCAAAAACAGGCCGCGTAGAGCACCAACAACAGGTGCGCCCGGTCGGCGGTCCAGCGCCAGCTGAGCAGCAGCAGCAAAGCCACGCCCGCAGCGTAGGCCGCGCGCTGCGCGGTGCCGCGCAGAGCACCGAAGCCGCCCCACTCCCAGGCACCGATGGTAAATACCATGCCGAAGCCGAGCACGGCCCATGGCGCAGGCAACAGGAATAGTCCCGCCAGCAGGATGCAGGACAGCACGATTGCGGTGAGAATTCGTGTCCTAAGCATCGGCTGACTCAAGCATCCGCTTGCGCCGCGATCTGCCCGGAAGTCTTGCCGAAGCGGCGCTCGCGCTGGGCAAAGAACTCGAACGCAGCATCCAGATGCGCCGGCGAGAATTCCGGCCATAGTTCGTCGCAAAAATACAGCTCAGTATAGGCAAGATTCCACAATAAGAAATTGCTGATACGCCGTTCGCCGCCGGTGCGAATCAATAGGTCCGGATCCGCAATCCCTGCCAACCCCAACCCCAACCGCTCGGCGACCAGCGCCTCATCGATGTCGTCCACGGACAGCGTGCCGGCGGCCGCGTCGGCGGCGAGCGAACGGCAGGCCTGCGCAATGTCCCAGCGCCCGCCGTAGGCCATGGCGACGATCAGGCGCAGCCCGAGATTGGCGTCGGTCAGCCGTTCGGCGTTCTGCATGCGCCGTGCGAGCTCCGTGCCCAGCAGCCCGCGATCGCCGATGAAGCTCAAGCGCACCTGATTGCGATGCAAGTCCGCGACTTCACGCTCCAACGCATCGAGGAACAAGTTCATGAGCATGCCGACTTCGTCGGGGGGCCGGCTCCAATTCTCGCTGCTGAAGGCGAACAGCGTCAGATAGCGCACTTTGCGCTTGGCACACTCTTCCACCACGCGGCGCACCACTTTGATGCTGGCGCGGTGCCCGGCAGGGCGCGGCAGGCCGCGCGAACGGGCCCATCGGCCATTGCCGTCCATGATAATCGCGACATGCTGCGGCGAGTCGGCCATTGATTATACGAGCGTGCGGGTCTTGCCGGATCAGACCTGCATCAGCTCCTTTTCCTTCTCTGCCATGGCGTGATCGATCTCCGCGACGTGCTTGTCGGTGAGCTTCTGCACGTCCTCTTGCGCACGCCGGTCATCGTCTTGTGCAATGAGTTTTTCCTTGAGCATTTCCTTTAATTCGGTCATGACTTCGCGGCGCACGCCGCGCACCGCGACGCGGGCATTTTCAGCCTCGGATTTCACGACCTTGATGATGTCGCGGCGCCGCTCTTCGGTCAGGGCCGGCATGTTGATGCGGATGAGTTGTCCGGCGCTGTTCGGCGTCAATCCCAGATCGGACTTGTATATCGCCTTCTCGATGATGGGGACCATGGCCTTCTCCCAGGGACTCACCGTCAAGGTGCGCGCGTCCTCGGTGGCGATATTGGCCACCTGGTTCAACGGCATTTCCGTGCCGTAGTAGTCGACTTTGATGTGCTCGATCAAGCTGGTGTGGGCGCGCCCCGTCCGCAGCTTCTTGAGCTGATCTCTGAATGCCGAAACGCATTTCTGCATGCGCAGCGCGCCGTCCTTCTTCAAGTCATCGAGCATGGCTCCCCCTATGATCCTTAAGCGGTGACGACAGTGCCGACGTCCTCGCCCAGTACGATACGCATCAAGTCTCCGGCGTTGAACAGGTTGAAGACCTGCAGCGGTAAATTGTTCTCCCGGCACATGACGATGGCCGTGGCATCCATCACATTGAGCCGGTCGTTCAGCACCTTATCGAAGGTCAGGCGGGCATAGCGCTTCGCGTCCGGATTCTTGACGGGATCGGAGTCGTATATGCCGTTGACCTTGGTCGCCTTCAGCAGGATCTCGGCATTGATTTCGATGGCGCGCAAACTCGCCGCCGTATCGGTGGTGAAGAACGGATTGCCGGTGCCGGCGCCGAAGATCACCACCCGGCCCTTCTCGAGGTGGCGCACCGCGCGCCGCCGGATGTAGTCCTCGCATACTTCGTTGATGCGCAGCGCCGACATCACCCGGGCGTACGTGCCGAGGCTCTCCAAAGCGTCCTGCATCGCCAGCGCATTGATTACGGTGGCGAGCATGCCCATGTGATCGGCCGTGACCCGATCCATGCCGGCTCGCGCCAGACCCGCGCCGCGAAAGATATTGCCGCCCCCTAAGACCACCGCCACCTGAACCCCCAATTGGGTCAAGTCGCGGATCTCCCCGGCGATACGCTTGAGGATCAGCGGATCAATGCCGTAATCTTCGCCGCCAAGCAGCGCTTCGCCGGACAATTTGACCAAGATTCTGCGATAGCGCGCCGTAGCATTTGTATTGGTCATGATCTTGGATCCGTACCCTACTATAAAAGACCCCGCCGGCGCGGGGTCTTTGATTACAAGCAGTTAAGAGCTAGTGCTTACTGGCACCGTCGTCTCCCTTGGCCTTCTCCTGCGCTTTCACTTGCGCCATCACCTCGCCCACGAAATCGTCCTGTTTCTTCTCGATCCCCTCGCCCACGGCGTAACGCACGAATTGCACGACCGTGGCGTCGGCCTTCTTCAGCAGCTTCTCCACAGTGGTGTCCTCGTCCTTGACGAAGGGCTGTCCCAGCAGGGTAATTTCCGCCAGATATTTGCGCAGCCGGCCCTCGACCATCTTGGCGATGATCTCAGGCGGCTTCTTCTCGCCCTTGGTCTGTTCGCTAAGAATCTCGCGTTCCTTCTCGAGTACCGCGGCCGGCACCCCGTTCACATCGATGTACGGCGGGTTGGCGGCGGCCACGTGCATGGCCAAGTCCTTTGCCAGCGCTTCATCACCGCCTTTGAGCGCCACCAAGCTGGCAATGCGGCCGCCATGCACGTAGGCGCCGAGAGGCCCGGGGGAATTGATGCGCACGAAGCGCCGCACAGAGATATTTTCGCCGATTTTCGCGATCAAGGCGCGGCGTTGATCCTCCAGGGTGGAGGCGCCGCCGGCGGTCGCGAGCAATGCAGTCACGTCGGTGGCCGCCGTCTCGAGCGCTTTGCGCGCGACATCACGCGCAAAGCTCAAGAATTCATCGCTGCGGGCCACGAAGTCGGTCTCGCAATTGACCTCCACGAGGACGGCGCTGTTGCCGACGCGCTCCGTGACCACCGTGCCTTCGGCCGCAATCCGCGCCGCTTTCTTGTCAGCCTTGGCGAGTCCGCTCTTGCGCATGAGTTCCGCAGCCGCGTCCAAATCGCCTTGTGTCTCGACCAGAGCCTTCTTGCACTCCATCATCCCCGCGCCGGTGCGCTCGCGGAGCTGCTTGACTGAATCTGCCGTAATGTTCATTCGTATATGAACCGCCGCGGACGACGGTGTTCCTCAAAAATTGACCAGTAACGAGGGCGCAGCGCCCGGAAAACCGGCCGCTGCACGCCTACTTATGCCCCGCGCCTCGGCGCAGTGCTGCGGCCGACGGGCCGCCGCCTCGGGGCGCTGGCCGGTCGCGTCTCCGCGGGCGGTGTATCCGTCGTATCGACGTCGTCGACTTCAACCTCGTCGAGCGCGGCGGCCACGACTGGCGCACCAGGCACCACAGTGACCGGAACCTTGCGCCGCGGCGGTGGCTTCTTCTGACCGCCACGCGCCGGGGCGGGTGGGCGCCGAGTACCACCGGCTGCACGCTTCTTCGGATTGCCTTCTTCGTCCAGCTCCACGAATTCGTCTTCCCCGACCGGAACTTCCGGCAGGGAAGCCCTGCCTTCCAGCACCGAGTCGGCCACACCGCCGGCGTACAGCAGGATGGCGCGCATTGCATCGTCGTTGCCGGGTATCACATAGTCGATGCCGTCAGGCGAGCAGTTGGTGTCGACCACCGCGACCACGGGAATCCCGAGTTTTCGAGCCTCGTGAATCGCGATTTGTTCATGCCCCACGTCAATGACGAACAACGCGTCTGGCAATGCCGTCATGTCGCGGATCCCGCCCAAACTGCGCAGCAATTTGTCCATTTCACGGCGCAGCATCTGCGCCTCTTTCTTGCCGCGTCGATCCAACGCGCCGCTTTGGGCCATCTCGTCCAATTCGTTAAGCCGCTTGATGGACTGCCGAATGGTCTTGAAATTGGTCAACATGCCGCCCAGCCAGCGCTGATTCACATAGGGCATGCTGGCGCGACTGGCTTCCTTTTGCACGGCATCGCGAGCCGAGCGTTTGGTGCCGACGAACAGCACTTTGCCGCCGTCCGCGGCCACACTTTTGATGAATGCCGCCGCCTGCGCATACAGGGGCTGGGTCTTTTCCAGATTGATGATATGGATTTTGTTACGTTCACCGAAGATGTACGGAGCCATCTTGGGGTTCCAGAAGCGGGTTTGATGTCCAAAATGGACGCCCGCTTCCAGCATCTGTCGCATAGACACGCTGGTCATAAAACACTCCTGGTCGGGTTGAGCCTCCGCGTATCCCAATCGGCAACCCGTCGAACCCTTGAAAACGAAGCCAAATGCCTTCAGTTCTTAAGTTCCCGCCGGGCACCCGGCCGATTGTGACGACACGCGTGCGGGGTTGTTAAAAATAGCCGCGCTTTATACCATGAACATCTGTTAGAAACAAAGCCTGCCGCCTATGACCGTTACCATCAAAACACCCGCCGAACAGGACAAAATGCGCGCCGCCGGCCGCCTTGCCGCCAGCGTGCTGGATATGATTGAGCCCTACGTTCTGCCCGGAGCGACCACCGAGGAGCTCGACAAGCGCTGCCATGACTTCATTGTGGATGAGCTTAAGTCGATTCCGGCCAACCTCAATTACCGCGGTTTTCCGAAGACCATCTGCACCTCCGTGAACCATGTGGTTTGCCATGGTATCCCCGGTGACAAGCGGCTCAAGGCCGGGGACATCATCAACATCGACGTAACTGTGATTCGCGACGGATTTCACGGCGACACCAGCCGCATGTACTTCGTCGGCGCCTCACCCATTCTCGCCCGCCGTCTGACTGCCGCCTGCCATGAAGCCATGTGGCGCGGCATCCGCACCGTCAAGCCGGGTATTCGCCTAGGCGATATCGGGCATGCCATTCAAACCTATGCGGAGGCCAACAACTTCTCCGTGGTGCGCGAATACTGCGGCCATGGCATTGGGCGCATCTATCACGAAGACCCCCAAGTGCTGCACTACGGCAAACCGGGCACCGGCCTCGAATTGACCGCCGGGATGACCTTTACCATAGAACCCATGATCAATGCTGGGCGGCGCGACGTGCGGCTGCTTCCTGACGGTTGGACGGTGGTCACCAAGGATCAATCACTGTCGGCGCAGTGGGAACACACCATTCTAGTGACGGATTCGGGCTTCGAAGTGCTTACCCTCAGTGCCGCTGTGGGCTTGCCTGTGGCCGCGACCTCCCCGGCTTTGGCCGCCACCGGGGCGCCGGCCGTCGGTGTGCCGACCACCGGGGCGCCGGCCGCTTGAACGCCCATGGTAAGTTTCTCGACCAGGTAGCTGATTGGTCCTATCTCGCGGCCGCAGCCGCAGCGCTGCAAGACGGCCAATTCTCCCCCGTCGTGTTCCGTCAGGTCTTGGATCACGGCACGGAAATCTTAAAGGAGCGTTTCGAAGCCGACGAAGCCGTTGAGGATTTGGTTCGCGACCGCGCGCGCCTGGTAGATATCACGCTGCGCGCGGCCTGGGTACGCCACGCCGGCAAATTTGCCGACGATCTGGCGCTGGTGGCCGTGGGCGGTTACGGGCGCGGCGAGCTGCATCCCAGTTCGGACATCGACATCATGGTGCTGTTGCCAAAGAGCGATTCGGCCGACTGGCAACCGGACATCGAGCGATTTCTCACTTTTCTGTGGGACATCGGTCTGGAGGTCGGGCACAGCGTGCGCTCCATCGATGAATGCCAGCGGGAAAGCCTCGCCGACCTCAGCGTCGCCTCCACTCTTTTCGAAGCGCGCCTGCTGGCCGGCCCCGAATCACTGTTTGCGGGCATGCGCCGCGCACTGGCGCCCGACCGCCTGTGGTCCTCACAGGACTTCTTTGAGGCAAAGGTCAAGGAACAGGTGGAGCGCCACCACCGCTACTTCGACACGGCCTACAATCTCGAGCCGAACGTCAAGTCGAGTCCCGGCGGCCTGCGCGACATCCAGACTATCGGCTGGGTGGCGAAACGCCATTTCGGCACCGATACTCTTGACGAGCTCGTGGCTCATGGCTTCCTCACCGGCGGCGAATTGCGCAAGCTCAAGGCCGGCCAGTCATTTCTCTGGAAGGTGCGCTTCGGCCTGCATGTGCTGACCGCACGGCGCGAGGATCGCCTGCTCTTCGACTATCAGATCAAGCTCGCGAAAATGTTCGGCTACGAAGACGCGAGTTTCACGCTGGCCGTCGAGCAGCTGATGCAGAAATACTATCGCACCGTCATGGACGTCAGCTTGCTGAACGAAATGCTGCTGCAGCTGTTCCGCGAAGCCATTCTCACGCAGAGCGCGCCGCCGCTGCCGATCAATGCGCGCTTCCAGATCCGCAACGATTATCTGGAAGTAACGCATCCGGAAGTGTTCGCCCGTTACCCCTCGGCCTTGCTGGAAATGTTCGTGCTCTTGCAGCAGCATCCCGAGCTGCGCGGCGTGCGCGCCGAGACCATTCGCTTGGTCGGCACGCATGTCTGGCTCATCGACGAGGAGTTCCGGCAGAACCCGCGTCATCATCGTCTATTCATGGAAATTCTCTGCGCACCCGTCGGGGTCACGCATGAACTGCGCCGCATGAACCTTTACGGCGTGCTCGGCCGCTACATACCCGCCTTCGGCCGCATCGTCGGACGCATGCAGTACGACTTGTTTCATGCCTATACCGTGGACGCTCATACCCTGTTCGTGGTGAGCAATCTGCGACGCCTGGCCATGCCGAAATTCAACGAAGAATTTCCCGCCCTGAGCCGCATCATGCAATCGCTGCCGCGCCAGGAGATCGCCTATCTGGCTGCTTTGTTTCACGACATCGCCAAGGGCCGCGGCGGGGATCATTCCGAACTGGGAGCGGTTGATGCAGAGGCGTTCTGTTTGGAGCAGGGACTCGGGCGCTACGAGGCGCGTTTGGTCGCATGGCTGGTCAAGAATCACTTGATTTTGTCGATCACTTCGCAGAAAAAAGACATCAGCGATCCCGACATCATTCATGATTTCGCGTGTCACGTGGGCGATCAGGCGCATCTGGATTATTTGTATGTGCTGACAGTCGCAGATGTGCGCGGCACCAATCCCAAGCTCTGGAACGCATGGAAGGCGCGGCTGTTCGAGGAATTTTACGAACGCACCAAGCGCGCGCTGCGCCGCGGCCTGGAAACGCCGGTCGATCAGGAAGAGTTGATTCGCGAGACTCAGGAACAGGCAAGGGAAAAAATGCCCGAGGTGGCGCCGGATAAAATCTCGCGTGTCTGGTCACAGTGGACCGAGGCCTACTTCCTGCGCTACTCGCCCGAAGAAATCGCCTGGCAAACTACCCTGTTGGCGCCTCGCCATCCGGGCGACGACGCGCCGCTGGTTGCGATTCGGCAGCTCACGGATCGCGGCGGCACCGCGGTGCTCACCTACGCGCCGCGGCTGCTGCGCAGCTTTGCGAGAACTACCGCCGTACTCGATCAGATGGGGCTCAATGTGGTTGACGCGCGCCTGATTACGAGCGCCAACGGCTTCAGCCTGGAGACTTACGTGGTGCTCGAGGATAACGGCGCCGTGATCGCCGATGCCGCTCGGATTCGTGAGATCGAACAGGGCCTGTGGCGCAACTTGCAGCAGCCTGAGGATGCGCAGGCGACGGTGACGCGGCGGGCGCCGCGCCAGGTGCGGATGTTCTCCACTCCGACTCAAGTCAACTTCAGCGTCGACAGCCGCAACGGGCGTACCATTCTTGAATTGATCGCCGCCGACCGTCCGGGATTGCTCTCCGAGGTCGGCAAGGTGTTCCGCACTGAACGCGTCGCCATCAACGGCGCAAAAATCATGACGGTGGGTGAACGCGCCGAAGACGTGTTCTACATCACCGATGCCGAAGGCCGCCTGCTGCAGGACGACGCATGCCAGCGTCTGCAGGATTCGTTGGTTCTGGCCCTCGATCGGCGCGATGTGACCCGGAGTTGAATCTGATGACCCACGACCGACTACAAGCGACCATCGAGGCCACCTTCGAATCGCGGGCGAAAATCACCCCGCAAAATGCCACGGACGAAATGCGCGCGGCCGTCGACTGCGCCCTCGCCCTTCTCGACGCCGGAACATTGCGCGTTGCAGAAAAGATAGACGGTAGCTGGCGGGTCAATCAGTGGCTGAAGAAAGCGGTGCTGCTGTCATTTCGCATTGCTGACAATGCCGCGCTCAAGGCCGGGGCATTGAATTTCTATGACAAGGTGCCGCTCAAATTCGACGGCTGGGACGCGGCCCGATTCCAAGCCGCCGGGGTGCGGGTGGTTCCACCGGCCACGGTGAGGCGCGGCGCCTACGTCGCCGCCAACGTGGTATTGATGCCGAGCTATGTCAACATCGGCGCTTACGTGGACTCGGGCACCATGGTCGACACCTGGGCGACGGTGGGTTCCTGCGCACAGATCGGAAAGAACGTTCACTTGTCCGGCGGTGTGGGCATCGGCGGCGTGCTCGAGCCGCTGCAGGGCGCGCCCACCATTATCGAGGATGATTGCTTCATCGGCGCGCGCTCGGAAATCGTCGAGGGCGTCATCGTCGAAGCGGGAGCCGTGGTCTCCATGGGAGTGTTCATCGGACAGAGCACGCGCATTTACGATCGCGAGCGCGATGAGGTCCTCTACGGCCGAGTCCCCGCGGGTGCGGTGGTGGTGCCGGGTACCCTGCCGTCGAAGAACGGCAAGTACGGCTTGGCGTGCGCGGTGATCGTCAAGCGCGTGGACGCGCAAACTCGCGCCAAGACTTCATTGAATGAGTTGCTGCGAAATACGGACTGAGCTGTAGCTCCGACTCCTTGCAGGAAACGGCGCCGCGTCATGACCTGGCCGGCACCAGGGCATAGGTGAGCACATGGTGCGCCAGCAACTCCCCGTTGGCGGCGCGGCATTCGGCCGTACCGTAGGCCGTGCGCTTTCCCAGCTTGATAACGCGCGCCAGGCAGATGACGTCGGTCTCGCGGGCGCCCCGCAGAAAAGCGGTTTTCATGTCCGAGGTCACCCACTGCTCCGCAGGTCCTCGTTCGGTCATGATGGCCAGCCACATCGCCACATCGGCGACCCCCATGATGACGATGCCATTCACGACGCCGCCCGGCCTCTCCATCGACGCGTTATAGGGAACTCGAACGGTGCATTCGCCGAGCGCGCAGGATTGCACGACGAAACCAAACGGTTTGATAAAAGCCGACTTGGCGACGAGGCGGTTCAGTTCGTCCAGCGTGACTTTCACGGCATCGTCCCCCAGCGGAATCGTCCCGCGACGGCGTCGACCTCAGCCCCGGCCGCCGAGCCGCCGCTAGCCGAATCGGCCGGTTATATAGTCTTCCGTCAGTTTCTGCTGCGGGTTGGTGAAGATCAAATCAGTCGGACCGATTTCAACCAGATCGCCCATGTGAAAATAGGCTGTGCGCTGCGACACCCGTGCCGCCTGCTGCATGTTGTGGGTCACGATGGCGATGGCGTAATTCGCGCGCAGTTCATCGATCAAATCCTCGATCCTTGCGCTCGCGATGGGATCGAGCGCGGAGGTCGGCTCGTCCATCAAGATCACTTCCGGATTGACCGCGATGGTGCGCGCAATGCACAGCCGCTGCTGCTGTCCGCCGGACAGGCTGGTGCCGGAGCTGGACAAGCGATCCTTGACCTCTTCCCACAACCCCGCCCGCGCCAGACTGACCTGGACCAGCTCGTCCATGTCGCCGCGATTGCTGCACAAGCCGTGGATTCGCGGTCCGTAGGCGACATTGGCATAAATAGAATGCGGGAACGGCGTGGGCTTCTGGAACACGATGCCGACCCGCGCCCGAAGCTGTGCAACGTCTTGCTTGCGGTCGTAGATATTGTTCCCATCGAGGGTGATGACACCTTCCACACGCGCACCGGCAATGGTGTCGTTCATGCGATTGAGACAGCGCAGAAAAGTGGACTTACCGCAACCCGACGGCCCGATCATGGCGAGCACCTGATTGCGGCCGATATCCAGGCCGACATTTTTTACGGCATGCTTGTCGCCGTAATAGACGTTCACGCCACGCGCCGTCATAACGGCGTCAACCGAGGCGTCGCGAACCGCTGCGCCGCCCGCGGGGGGCGCAGCGGCGACAGCCGCACGATCGGTGCCCTGAGGGTTCTTCATTGCATATCTCAGCCGAAGCGTCCGGTGATGTAGTCGTCGGTTCTGCGGTCCTTCGGCGAGGTGAAGATCTGGTTGGAAGGACCTATTTCCACCAGCTCACCCATGAACATGAACCCCGTGACATTCGATACACGCGCCGCCTGCTGCAAATTGTGCGTCACCACCACGATGCAGTATTTCTCGCGCAGCGCCTGCAAGGTTTCCTCAACCCGCAAAGTAGAAATGGGATCGAGCGCGGCAGTCGGCTCATCCAGCAATAAAACGTCCGGTTGTACGGCGATGGCGCGCGCCACGCACAGCCGTTGCTGTTGCCCGCCGGAGAGGCTGCGGCCGTCTGCGTGCAACTTGTCTTTTACCTCGTCCCAGATCGCCGCGTCGCGCAATGCGGATTCCACACGCGCCTTGAGCTCGGCGCCGCGGATGCCGCCTGCCAGCCGCAGGCCAAAGGCCACATTGTCGTATACCGACATGGGAAACGGCGTCGGCTTCTGAAATACCATCCCCACCCGGTAGCGAAGCTCTGCCACATCCACCGTCGGACCGAGAATGTCACGCCCGCCGATGAGCACTTCGCCTTCGGCCCGCTGCTTGGGATACAGGGCATACATGCGGTTGAGCACGCGCAGCAGTGTCGATTTTCCGCAGCCCGAAGGTCCGATGAACGCCGTGATCGAACGATCCGCCAGGCTCAAGTTGATGTCGTGCAGAGACTGCATATCGCCATAGTAGAAATTCAGGCCGCGGATCTCGATCTTAGGCGGACCCGTCTCCGCGGACATCTGCGAGGCCAGCGCCTGCGGCACACGCATTTTCAGATGCTTGGGCGGTTTTATAGACGGTATCATCGTCCCGAGCCCCGTCCTGACTGCAGCAGCGCCAGCAGCACGCGCGCTGAAATGCTCAGCACCAATATCGATACGGTAATGATCAAGGCACCCGCCCACGCCAGGTCCTGCCAATCCTTGTAGGGACTTAAGGCGAATTGAAATATGACGACGGGAAGATTCGCCATCGGCGCATTCAAATTGGTGCTCCAAAATTGATTGTTGAGCGCGGTAAACAGCAGCGGCGCGGTTTCGCCGCTGATGCGCGCAATGGCGAGCAGCAGCCCGGTTACGATGCCGCTGCGCGCCGCCGGATACAATACGCTGATGGTGGTGCGCCACGGATACGCACCCAGTGCCGCCGAAGAATCCTTCATGCCGATGGGCACGAGATTGAGCATGTCCTCGGTGGTGCGCAAAGTCACGGGAATCGCAAGTACCGCCAGCGCCAAGGCCCCGGCGATGGCCGAAAAGTGACCCATGCGCACCACCACGATCTCATAAACGAACAGACCGATGATGATGGACGGAGCGGACAGCAGCACGTCGTTGATGAAGCGAATTACAGTACTGAGCCGCGAGTTGCGGCCATATTCGGCCAGATAGGTGCCGGCCAGCACGCCGATCGGCGAGCCTATCAGGATGCCTAGAAGAGTCATCACAGCACTGCCGTACAAGGCATTGAGCAATCCGCCCTTGCCACCGGGCGGCGGCGTCATCGCGGTGAATAGGTGCCAAGACATGCCGGCGAGCCCATGCGATAGCAGCGTCCAGAGAATTGCGGCAAGGCAGGCGAGTCCGGTCATCGTCGCGACCAGCGACAGCACCAGAAAAGCACCGTTTTTCGCCTTGCGCAGCGCCCGACGATTCATGTGACAGCCCCGCCCCGCCGCTCCAGCCTGCGCAGCATGGCCTGCGCCGCTGCGATCACCGTAAAGGTGATGAGGAACAGCAGCAATCCCAGGGCGATGAGCGAGGACGTATAGAGATCCCCCACCGCCTCGGTGAATTCGTTGGCGATGGCAGAAGAAATCGTCGTCCCGGGAGCCAGCAGCGAGGAACTGATGCGGTGCGCATTGCCGATCACGAAAGTCACCGCCATGGTTTCGCCGAGCGCACGTCCCAATCCCAACATCACGCCGCCGACGATGCCCACCCGCGAGTGCGGCACGACCACATTCCACATCACTTCCCAGGTGGTCGCACCCAATCCATAGCCGGATTCCTTGAGCATGGGCGGCACAGTGTCGAACACATCGCGCATGGTCGCTGCGATGAACGGCAGTACCATGATGGCGAGGACAACGCCGGCGGTGAGCACACCGATGCCGAAGGGCGGACCTTTGAACAAATGTCCGATGCCGGGGATTACGCCCAAATGAGCGATCAGCCAGGGCTGCACATGCCGCTGCAGCACCGGGGCCAGCACGAACAGCCCCCAGATGCCGAAAATGATGCTAGGCACGGCGGCCAGCAGTTCCACCGCGACGCCAATCGGCCGCTTCAGCAAGGGCGGACACAGCTCCGTCAGAAACAGCGCAATGCCGAATCCCGCCGGCACTGCCAGCAGCATGGCGATGGCGGAGGTAACCACAGTCCCGTAGATCGGCGCCAGTGCCCCGAACTGGTCGGTGACCGGGTTCCAGATTTCGCGCGTCACGAAGGAGAACCCAAAAGTCTGAAGCGCGGGCCAAGCCCCGCGCATCAGTGATATGGCCACCCCCCCGAGTATCAACAATACGAGAATCGCAGCGCTCAGCGTCGCCGAACGGAAGATCCTCTCGTAAATTAACTGCTTTGCGGCGTGCCTCGGATTGATGATCGCCACGGTGTGAGTTTCGCTCCCGCTATTTTCCGCTCCACACCGGATGACCGCCCGACGTGATTTCCGAAGTCCAAGTCTTTTTTACCTGCGCAATCAACGGCGCGGGCAACGGCACGTAGTCAAGTTCCGCCGCCATAGTAGCGCCATCCTTATACGCCCAAGCAAAGAACTTCAGTGCCTCATTCACAGACGCCGCGTCTTGCGGCTGCTTGTACAGCAGAATAAAGCTGGCGCCGGTAATCGGCCAGCTCTTTGCTCCGGCCTGGTCCGTCAAAATCAAATAGTAACCATCCGCCTTGCTCCAGTCGGCATTGGCTGCCGCAGCTTGGAAGGATTCCGCACTGGGCCCCACCGCCGCGCCCGACTTGTTGGTGAGCAGGGTGAAGGCCATCTTGTTTTGCTTGGCGTAGGCATACTCGACATAGCCGATGGCGCCGTCAGTCTGTGTGGTCATGTTGGCGACCCCCTCATTGCCCTTGGCGCCAATGCCCGTCGGCCACTGCACCGAGCTGTTGGCACCGATGGTGGATAGAAACTTCGGGTTCTCTTTGGACAAATAGTCGGAAAACAGAAAATTCGTGCCCGAACCGTCCGAGCGATACACCGGCGCGATGGCCGTGTTCGGCAAGGCCAGCTTCGGATTCAAACTCTTGATCTTCGGATCATTCCACTGAGTAATATCGCCCAGATAAATACTGGCTACCGTGGCGCCGTCCAGACGCAACTGACCCGCCGCAATGCCCTTGATATTCACCACCGGCACGACCCCACCGATGATCATGGGAAATTGCACCAGGCCGGCCGCTTTGAGGTCATCGGGCTTTAAGGGCATGTCCGAGGCGCCGAAGGTCACGGTCTTGGCCTTGATCTGCTTGATGCCGCCGCCGGAGCCAATGGATTGATAGTTGAGGCCCACACCCGTCAGCGTCTTGTAGGCATCCGCCCATTTAGCATAAATCGGATAGGGGAAGGTGGCGCCCGCGCCGGAAATGTCGGCGGCAGTTGCGGCGGCGCCCAAGCAGAACGCGGCGGCCGTCAGCACTAGGCCAATGGGTTTCATCAATTTCATGATCGCTCCGTATTAAAACTGGTTATTGCGAGGTCCAATCAGGACTCCCTGGCTGGCCGCCATTCTCGGTAGCAGATGTGACAGTTCTGTGACAGCCGATGAAATTTACCGCTAGAAACGCGCCTGGCGACTGTCCCGATTCATCAATAATTCTCTGTTGCATAATCCATACAGTCGCTATATTTAATTGGATATACCGACTATTGTAAGCGTATATTCAACAACAGCTTATGCCCAATCGATACACCGTATCGGAGGACGCGTGAGGCACAATTAAGCTGAAATCGAGGATTTGTCATACATCTGTCATATACCGAGTGTAATTTCCGCGACCTACCGCAGTACTTGCTCTGGCGAGCGTTGCGATAAAAAGACGTTACTAAGGAGTTTGATTCATGTCCAAGCCGATTCTTTCCGCCCTCGCCCTCGCTGCTTGCGGGCTTTCCCTCGCCGCGCACGCCGACGTGGAAGTGGCGCCCAACACAGTGATCGGCAGCCAGGTATTCTTCGACTTCGGCAACATTTCGAATAAGCAGAATTCGAATCTGCCGAACGAAACCAATATCGCCCCCACGGGCAACGGCTTCGACATCAAGCGCTTCTACCTGAGCGTGGATCACCGCTTCAACGATGTGTGGTCTGCCAACATCACCACCGATGCGCAGTATGTGGCCGCACCGGCGACCCTCACCTCGACGGTCAACCCAATCACTGGTGCCGTCACGTCGACCACCAGCACCAGCAACAGCGGCAGCGTCAGCGAAGTATTCATCAAGAAACTATATCTGCAGGCGAAGTTCGATGATGCCTTCATTGTGCGTGCCGGTTCCTACAACATGCCCTGGGCGCCATTCGTCGAATCCCTGTACGGCTATCGTTGGGTCGAAAAGACGGTCACGGATCGCCTGGGCCTTGCCAATACCGCCGATTGGGGCGTGAACGCCGGCGGAAAACTCGGGAACTCCGGGGTCAGCTACGCCGTGTCCGCGGTCAATGGCGGGGGGTTCAAGAATCCGACGCGCACCAAGACCATCGACGTCGAAGCACGCGTGTCATACGTGCCCATTGCGGGCCTCAGCATTGCAGTGGGTGGCTACCGCGGCAAATTGGGCCAGGTCACTGTGACCAACGAGAACTTCGAGCAGAACACCGCGTCGCGCTGGGATGCAGCCATCGGCTATTCCATAGCCGGCTTCCGGGTAGGCGGCGAATACTTTAACGCCAAGAACTACAAGACTGTGAACAACCTCGCCGCCAGCGTGTTCGGCACGTCATCCGTAGTGGCATCGAGCGCCATCGGACTGGTGCACAGCGACCAAGCCGCAGGCGCGTCCGTCTGGGCGTCCTATGCCTTTACCGATCAGTATTCGGTGTTCGCGCGGGCCGACGACGTCAAACTCAGCAAGGATATTGCTCCTGAACTAAAGGACAAGTACTTCAATGTCGGCGTGGCGTACAAGCCCATCAAGAGTGTCGATCTGGGCCTAGTCTATAAGAACGAGAAAATCCAGCACGGCACGGCCAGCATCAGCGGCGCCGACGCCAACGGTTCCTACGTCATCGGCGGCAGCAACGGCAACAATGACGGCAAGTTCTCAGAGGTCGCCGTCTACGTGCAGTGGGTTTTCTAAGTCCCTACACTCAAGAGTAGCGCGGCGGCGCCGTCGGATTTCCGGCGGCGCCGTTTGCGTTTTGGGGGTACCCTACACTGCGAGCAACAGCTCCAGAATGCGCAGATACAGCGCGTGCAATCTTTCTATATCCGCAACGCGCACACACTCGTTCACCTTGTGAATGGTTTCGTTGACCACGCCGAGTTCGATCACCTGCGCGCCCATGGGCGCAATGAACCGTCCATCCGAAGTCCCGCCGCCGGTCGACAGCTTCGGCGTGATCTGCAATTGCTCCTGCACCGCGCGGGATGCGGCGGCCGACAGTTCGCCGGGAACGGTCAGAAACGGGTAGCCGGACACAAACCACTCCAGCGAGTACTTCACTGCATGCCGCTGCAATAGCGACTCGACCACGGCCTTGAGGGAGTCGACGGTCTGCTCGGTGGAGAAGCGCAGATTGAAACGCGCCTTCAATTCACCGGGAATGACATTCGGTGCGCCGGTTCCCGCGGAAATATTAGACACCTGGAAGGTGGTGGGCTGAAAGTGCGCGTTGCCATGATCCCAGGTGCGCACGGCGAGTTCGGCCAGCGCCGGCGCCAGCGCATGCACAGGATTGTCGGCAAACTGTGGATAGGCGATATGGCCCTGAATACCATGCACCGTAAGCCGTCCGCTGAGGCTGCCGCGCCGGCCTATCTTGATGGTATCGCCAAGAATGTTCTCGCTCGAGGGTTCGCCGACCAGGCACCAATCAATGTGCTCCTGGCGTTCGCGCAGCACTTCGACCACCCGGCGAGTACCGTCCACCGAGGGACCTTCCTCATCGCTGGTAATCAAGAATGCGATAGTGCCGCGATGCACCGGGTAGCGGCTGACGAATTCCTCGCAGGCCGTGACCATGGCCGCGAGACCGCTTTTCATGTCAGCCGCACCGCGCCCGTAGAGAACGCCATCCTTGATGAGCGGCTGAAAGGGGTCGCTTTGCCATTCGTCCAAGGGTCCCGACGGCACCACATCGGTATGTCCGGCGAAGCAAAAGACCGGCCTCCCCGCGCCGCGCTTGGCCCAGAAATTATCCACCGGACCGAAGCGCAGGTTCTCAGCCTCGAAGCCAATCGCCTGCAGCCTTGCGATCATCAACGCCTGGCAGCCGCCGTCGGTGGGGCTCACGGATGCACGCGCAATCAGCTCCTGCGTCAACTGCAGCGTGTCCGGCTTCGGCAACGGACTGGCCATCAGAAACGCAGTACCGGAACCTGGCGCCGCAAATTGTTCCACACGCCGTAGCCGCCGAGGCCGACGGCTGCAATGAGCAGCCAGGCCGGCATCGCCAACCCTAGGAATTGCCATGTCACCTTGGCGCATTCTCCAGAGCCGGTCAGCACTTTGACGAGCACCTCGCTCAAAGAAAACACCTTGAGCATGAAATCCAAAGAGGCGCCGCAGGCCGGAACGCTGCCCTCCGGCAGGTGCTGCACGTACAGATGCCGTAGCGCCACGCCGATGGTGGCCAGCGCCGCCACGGCCAGCAGCGACGCGTACACGCGCCGACCCCAGGTCACCGGGTCATGCATCGCGGCGATCAGAAACGCCAAGCCCATCACAAACACTCCCACCCGCTGGAAAATGCACAGCGGACAGGGTTCTAAATGCAGCACGAACTGCGCATAGTAAGCATAGGCCAGCAACGCTGCGCAGACCGCGAATCCCAGTAGATTCCCTAGCCGCGCAGTCATCAGCTGCGCGAACTGGCGGCGTGCGCGGCGTCGATTTGCTTGGCAACGTCCTCGAGCGAGGTGTGGCGGATGTCTTTGCCATGAACCATGTAGATCACATACTCGCAGATATTTTTCGCATGGTCGCCGATCCGCTCCAGCGCGCGGACGATCCACATGATTTCGAGCGCGCGCCGAATGGTGCGCGGATCTTCCATCATGAAGGTGATGCATTGGCGGTGAATCGACTCGTATTCCTCGTCCACCATTTTGTCCTCGCGCGCGGTTTTAAGCGCCGCCAGCGAGTCCATGCGGGCGAAGGCATCGAGCGCATCGTGGACCATTTGTGCCACCTGCCGGCCCAGATGCTTGACTTCGCGGTACTTGTCCGCAGGACGTTCCATGGTGGCGAGACGCGAGGCAATGTAGCCTATCTTCTCGCCCTCATCGCCTATTCGCTCAAGATCGGTGATGGTCTTGATGATGGCGACGATGACCCTCAAGTCGCCGGCGGCCGGTGCACGGATCGCCAAAATGCGGCTGCATTCCTCGTCGATCGACACCTCCATGCCGTTGACCTTGTAGTCATCGGTGGCGACCGATTCTCCGAGTCGGCTGTCGCCTTCCACCAGGGCGGTAATCGCCTTGTGCAGCTGCTGTTCCACGAATCCGCCCATCTGCAACACCTGGTTGCGAACCTTCTCCAGGTCCTCGTTGAAGCGCCGGGAAATATGATGGGTGAGATCGGCCGTTTCCATAAAATTACCTTAAATGCTCAAGTCTTAACAACCCTTAAGAATACAACAATGCGCCCGAATTTTGCGCCCCCTCAGGCGCTCTCGGCCGTGCGCACGTCCTGTTTCCAAATGCGTGCCGGGGGGAACTGGCAGGTAAAGGTGCTGCCCTTGCCCTCGGTGCTTTGCACGTCGAGACATCCGCCGTGGCGCTGCAGGGCATGTTTGACGATGGCCAAGCCTAAGCCCGAACCCCCCTGTCCGCGGGACCTTCCCGCATCCACCCGGTAGAAACGCTCGGTGAGGCGCGGGATATGTTCCGCCGGAATGCCGATCCCGCTGTCCATCACCGAAAAATAGGCCCCTTCCTCATCGGCCCACCAGCGCATGCGCACCGCGCCCTCGGCCGGTGTGTACTTCATACCGTTCACCAGTAGATTGGTGAAAGCGGACTCAAGTTCATGTGCCGATCCAAACAGTCCAGCCGCGGACTGCAGATCCAAAATCACCTGGCGCGGCCGGTCGCTGCTGGCGAGCGCGTCGCGGTGCAGGCGCTCCAGCATGCTCGGTACATCGACGGCATCGCGAGCCGCCTCGCCGTCCGTGGATTCCAAGCGCGAGAGCTCGAGAAGATCGGCAATGATGGCGTTCATACGCTGCGCCTGCGCACGCATATCGCGGATTGGTCCGGACCACGCGGGATCAATGGACGAATCATCGGCGAGCGTGTCGAGGTAGCCGGAAATCACTGTCAAAGGAGTACGCAGTTCGTGCGAGGCGTTGGCGACGAAGTCCTTGCGCATCGCTTCCAGGCGCATTTGGCGGGTCACATCGCGCACCAGCAACAGAGATTGCCCGCCGCCATAGGGCACGAGTTGCAGCGCCAGATATAGATCCAGCGGCACCGGCGGGCGAATGACCAGCGGCATCGCAAAATCATCGCCGTGCAGGTAGAGCACGAACTCCGGTGAGCGGATCAGATTATCGATCCGCAGGCCCACGTCCACCGGCCGGCGAAGCCCGAGCAAACGCGCCGCCTGGCGATTGAACCAGACGATTTCGCGCTGCGGGCTCAAGATGATGACGCCGTCGGGCAACGCAGCCGTGGAGCGGCGCAACTCACGGAACAGCTGTATCAGTCGTTGCTTATGAAACTGTTTGCGCCGATGCAGGCGGACCACTTGGGCGACGATATCACCCCAAATGCCGCCGAGATTGGGCGGATCGATCTGCGAGCGCAGCCGCAGCCAGCGGTCGAGACGGTAAAGAGTCACCAGCTGCCAACCCAGGTACAGGCAGGCGGCCACCAAAACCCATAGCCAAATGGGTCCTACAGCCAAGCCTACACACAGACCCAGCAGCAAGATGCCCGCGAGCCGCGCGAGCGCGAAAGTCCACATCGCTGCCATTGACTAGCCTCGCCAGCCCTCCCTATGTGTCGCCTAGGCGTCTCGCGTGGAGAAGCGGTAGCCGGCGCCGCGCACAGTTTGCACCAGGCGTTCCAATTGATACGGCTCGAGTGCCTTGCGCAGCCGGCGGATGTGCACGTCCACCGTACGCTCCTCCACGTAAGTATTACCGCCCCAGACTCGATCCAGCAACTGACCGCGCGAGAACACCCGCTCAGGATGGGTCATGAAAAAGTGCAGCAGACGGTACTCCGTGGGACCTAAGGCTATTTCCCGATCGCCGGCGCTCACCCGGTGGCTTGAGTCGTCGAGTTTCAGGCCGTCGGCCTCCACCACATCGGCCGCGCCCGCAGGTGCGGCGCGGCGCAGCACCGCCTGAATGCGCGCCAGCAACTCGCGCGGCGAGAAGGGCTTGGTGATGTAATCGTCAGCTCCCCCCTCGAGGCCGCCGACCTTGTCCTGCTCCTCGGCGCGGGCGGTGAGCATGATAACCGGGATTTCCTCGGTGTCCTTGGCGCGCTTCAAGGAGCGGGTCAATTCCAGCCCGCTCATGTCCGGCAGCATCCAATCGACCAGCATCAAGTCCGGCCGCACATCGACGATGCGGGCGCGCGCCTCGCGGCAGTCCTCTGCTTCCCTGACTTCGTAACCCGCACGGCGCAAGCCGAAAGCGACCATATCGCGGATCGCCTTTTCGTCTTCGACAATGAGGATGCGCTTGGCGGTCATGTATTTTCTTTCCTAGTCCCTTGATTCTCTTAGCCCGCTATTACATCGATCGGGTGTGACAGTTCCATGACATCGCTACTTGGCGGCCCGTTCGGCCTCGGTCAGCGCGACCTTATCGCGCAGATATAGCGGCTGCAGCGCCGCTGCATCGATTCCCTCGCCTATTGACAGCCGCCGGCTGCCAAGCCAGGCAATTTCGCGGGCATGCGGCAGCGCGCGCCCATCCTCGGGCAGCACATTCAGCCCTGGCAGAGAGAGCAGCTGAGGATAGGCGGAAAAGCCGCGCCCGATTCCCTGATACTCACCGCTGGTGGGCAGACGCACACTATCCGGCGGCCCGACCTGCCCAGGGCCGAGCGCCACCAAGCCGCGCCCCGGGTCGGGGGCGAAGCATCCCCAGTACACCTCGCCCATGCGCGCATCGAGGCAGGCGATCGCCTGTTGCGCGCCGCGCTGCAGAACTTGCAGGACCAACGCCTCGAGAGTGCTGATAGGCACCACTTGAAGGTCCGCGCCGAATGCCAGCCCCTGTGCCACTGCCACACTGATTCGCACGCCGGTAAAGGAGCCGGGTCCGACGCCGGCGGCGAGGCCATCCAGCATGGACAGGGACAACTGCGCTTCCGCCAACACGGCGTCCACCATGCTGAGAATCTGTTGCGCATGCGAGCGGCCGACCTCCGCAAATCGCGCGATGACTTCTTCGCCGCTCTGCAATGCGACCGAACAGGCCTCGGTCGCCGTATCCAGGGCCAGTACTCGCATGGCCCTAGGTCACCTGCGAGGCGCGAGCGAGAGCCGGGCGCAGCTTGGCCAGACGCTCCGACAGAAACTGCGCAGCCGCAGCGCCATCACTGGTGACCGGGCTCGCCGGCAGCGCGTCCAAGAACACACGCCCGTAGGCCTTGGTTCTGAGGCGCGGGTCGCCAATGACAATGACGCCGAAATCATCGAAGTCGCGAATCAAACGCCCCACTCCCTGTTTCAATGCCAACACGGCCTGCGGCAATTGGTATTCGAAGAACGGGTTGCCGCCGCGGCGGCGAATTCCTTCCAAGCGCGCTTTCAGCAGCGGGTCGTCGGGCGAGGCAAAGGGCAGCTTGTCGATGGCGACGATGGACAGCGCCTCGCCCTTCACATCCACTCCTTCCCAGAAGCTCCCCGTCGCCAGGAGCACGGCATTGCCCAGCTCGCGAAACCGGTTCAGCAGCGCTTCACGCGGTGCCTCACCCTGCACCAGCACCGGAAACACCGGGTTTGGAAAGCGCGCCTGCAAGGCCCGCACTCCCTCCGCCAGCGCGCGATAGCTAGTGTAGAGCAGGAAGGCGCGGCCGCCGCTGGCCTCGAGTAAGGGCGCACACACCTCGATGAATCTGGCGGCGAACGCCGGGCTTTGCGGCTCGGGCATTTGCGGCGGCAAAAAAATGCGCGCTTGCGTCGGATAGTCGAAGGGGCTATCGATCTGCAGAGTGCGCGCTTCGGGCAGGCCGACGCGTGCTGCGAAGTGTGAGAAGTCCTCGCCGATGGCCAACGTGGCCGAAGTGAACACCCAGGCGCAGGGCCTCGACTCGACGTATTCGCGCAAGCGCTCTGCCACTTCGAAGGGCGTGTATTGCAACAGCAAACCGTTGGGGTTGGCATCCACCCAGCGCAGTCCGGTGTCATCCGACAGCTCGCGCAGCGCTGCGAGCGAATTCGCCAGTCCCGCCGCGCGCCGCGCACAGTTCGACACGCCGGCGCCGGCACCCAAGCCTTCGAGCTGCGTGGCGATGTCGCTGATGGCCGTCTCCAGCTCCGGCAACACATCCAGAAAGGCATCGGGCAGTTGGGTCCATTCGTGGCGCCCTGCACCGCGCTGCAAGCTGCCGCGCAGCTCCTCGAGCAGAGTCTCGAGTGCGGCTAAGGCCGCGTGGATAGAAGGCGCACGCACGCCGGCCGCAAGCAGTTCCGCGCCGATGTCGCGCATCAGCAGTTGCAGCTGGCGTACCGACCAAGTTTCACCGAAGAACTGTGCGGCGATATCCGGCACCTGGTGCGCCTCATCCAGGATGACCGCTTCTGCCCCGGGCAGCAGATCGCCGACGCCCTCGTCCTTGAGTGCCAGATCGGCAAGCAGCAAGTGATGATTCACCACCACAATGTCCGCCGCCTGCGCGTTGCGCCGCGCCTCGAACACATGGCAGCGCGCGAACTGCGGACACTCCTGCCCTAGGCAATTCTCGCGAGTCGAGGTAATGCTCGGCCATAGCGCCGACTGTTCCGGTAAATCGGTGAGCTCCGATAGATCGCCGGTCTTGGTCGCCGCCGCCCAGCGCGACACCCGCCCCAACACGCGCACCATGCCGCGCTCGCCGCCCAGCAATGAGCCTTGCTGAGTGGCCAGTTCCAAGCGATGCCGGCACAGGTAATTGGTACGGCCCTTCAGCAGGGCGATCTTCGCGGGTAGTCCCAACGCCCTGGCAAGCAAGGGGACGTCGCGGCGGAACAGTTGATCTTGCAAGGTGCGCGTGCCGGTGGAAATGATGACGCTGCGACCCGATAGCAGCGCCGGCACCAAGTAGGCGAAGGTCTTGCCCGTGCCGGTGCCGGCTTCGACGATCAGGGGTTCAAGCCGGGCCAGCGCGAGACCCACGGCCTTCGCCATCGCGGCCTGCTCCGGGCGATAGGCATAGCCCGGCAAGGCGCGCGCCAGCGGACCTTCCAGGCCGAAGACTTCTTTATACTCGCTGTTCATTTACTGGAAGCCTGTGCAGGCCCACCAGCCTACGATGTTTTGCGGCCAACTATTTAACCAGTGCGCGAAATCGCACAAACGCCACCGAATTGGCTTTCAATTTGTTCTTTAGCCGCCAGCGGATATGCGTGTAATCCCCTGCCGCCGCCGCACGTGGACGGCCGTCGAGCCCGGGTACCTGCAGATTGTCGGCACGCTCGAAGTGGTGGCCGCCATCCACCGAGTAGCTGACGTCGGCGCCAGGCCCTACGGCGGATTCGGCGACATATTTCATGTGATCGGGAACAGCATAGGTGACACTGGGTGCGTCCACCGCGGTCGCACCCACATTGCGCACTTCGAGCGTATATATCACCCGATCGCCAGGCACCACCCGGTCCGCTCCTATCAGCTTCACCACGTCGTGGCCGGCTGGGTCGGACCTCGATTCGACCTCGGCAACGGATCGCAGGGTGAGGGGATACACGGGTTCTTGTGCGCGGACGACATCACTCAGAAAACAGGCTGAGAGCGCGCAGCAAAGGGCAGCTATTACAGTATGAGATGGCATGGTACTGAGCTATTGTAAATTATCCATAATCAATAACTTACATGAAAAATTGAACATAGCGCGGCGCCTCCGCCCGACGCGACAGCGCTGTCGCAGTTTACCGCGCTAGAATCGCAGCTGCAGGCACTTGGCGGGGTGCCCAGCCATCTGTCATCCTTCTTCGCCTATTAACGCCTGCCCCGAAGGATTTCCAATGGCCACAGCTCCCCAGCACGTCACTTCACTCGCTTCGATGGATCGCGATGTGTCGGCCTGGGTGGATGAGGTCGCAAGGCTGACTCAACCCGATCATGTGTTCTGGTGCGACGGCAGCGACGCCGAGTACCAGGTGTTGCAGCGGCAGCTGATCGCCGCCAAGGAACTGCTGCCGCTCAATCCACAGAGTTTTCCGGGCTGCGTGCTATCCCGCTCCGACCCTTCGGATGTGGCGCGGGTGGAACACCTGACTTTCGTTTGCACCAAGAACAGGGATGACGCCGGCCCGAACAATCATTGGATAGCACCTGCACAAGCGCACGCTCAGATGGACGCCTTGTTCGCCGGTTGCATGCGGGGACGCACTTTATACGTGGTTCCGTATTGCATGGGGCCCATTGACTCACCGTTTTCTCGATGTGGCGTCGAAATCACCGACAGCGCGTACGTGGTGCTGAACATGAAACTCATGACGCGCATGGGCCGCGCCGCGCTCGAACGCATAGCCCGCGACGGCAAGTTCGTCAGAGGACTGCATTCCACCGGGGACCTCAATCCCAAGCGCCGCTTCATCATGCACTTTCCGGAAGAGCTGTCGATCAAGAGCTTTGGATCCGGCTATGGCGGCAACGCCCTGCTCGGCAAGAAGTGTCATGCGCTGCGCATCGCGAGTTGGCAGGCGCGCACCGAAGGCTGGCTGGCCGAGCATATGCTCATTGTCGGCATCGAGAACCCGCAAGGCGAGATCCACTATCTGGCCTGCGCCTTTCCCTCCGCCTGCGGCAAGACCAATCTGGCCATGCTGATACCCCCTGCAAGCTACACAGGGTGGAAAATCTGGACCGTGGGCGATGACATCGCCTGGTTGCATCCCGGCAAGGACGGCCGGCTTTATGCCATCAATCCCGAGTCAGGCTACTTCGGCGTCGTGCCCGGCACCAATGCGAAAACCAATCGCAATGCGTACGACATGATTCGCCACGACACAATTTTCACGAATGTCGCGCTCACCGCCGACAATCAACCCTGGTGGGAAGGACTCACCGAGGGCAAGCCGGCTTTTGACTGGCAGGGGCGTCCCTACGATGCCGCGAACGGAGCCGCGGCCCACCCGAATTCCCGATTCACCGTCGCGGCCACTCAAAACCCCGGCTACTCGAAGTTGGCCGATGCCCCCGGCGGCGTGCCCATTTCTGCCATCGTGTTCGGCGGCCGGCGCCGCACGCTCGCGCCGCTGGTGTATCAAGCCCGCAATTGGCTGCACGGCGTATTGGTTGGGGCCGGGGTGGCCTCCGAGACTACTGCCGCGGCCACCGATGCCGTCGGTGTGGTTCGCCGCGACCCCATGGCCATGAAACCTTTCGCCGGCTACAACTTTGGCGACTATTGGGCGCATTGGATCAAGGTCGGCGCCAAGCTTAAATTCCCGCCGCACATTTTCCACGTCAACTGGTTCCGCCAGGACGACGCCGGCAAGTTTCTGTGGCCCGGCTACGGCGAGAACCTGCGGGTGCTGCGTTGGATCATCGAGCGCTGCAAGGGCACCGGGAAAGCCCGCGACACAGCCATCGGCCATCTGCCGAATGCAGCGGACTTGGATCTGCAGGGCTTGGGAATTGCGCCCGGAGCGCTCGATGAACTGCTCACCGTGAGTCCAAAGCTCTGGCAGGAAGAATTTGCGGGCATCGAGAAGTACCTGGGCGAATTCGGCGAGCGAGTGCCGCCGGCGCTCACGGCGGAACTTAAGGACTCGCTGCAGCGGCTGCACTCTCCTTAAATCACTCCTCGCAGGTGTAGCGGATTACCTGTGAGGAATTGCTGTCCGGGGCCTTGCCCAAGCCGATCAACCCTTCGCCGCGAAGTTGCATCGAATCGCGGCGCACGAACGCCTCTTCGCCGTCCTTGCCGAGCACGAATGTGCCGTTGGTGCTCTGATCGATCAGCATGAATTTGTTGCGATTGATCTCCACTCGCGCATGTAGGCGCGAAATCAAGTTCCCCTTCACCACCAGATCGTTTTCCTCGGCGCGGCCGATGGTGATGTTGGCGCGGCCGTCGTCCACCAGGACCTCCTGCCCCTGATAGCGTAGCCGCAGCCGCTGCGTCTTGTTCGCGCGCTCGCGCTCGCGTGAAGTGATGGCTATTGCCGGGACCATGCTGGTGATGTCCTCGGTCTGCCACAACACCTCGAACAGGGCCACTTCGCTGCTGCGTCCCTTCAATGTGGCTATGTCGATTTGCCGAACCGATGCGCGCCAGTCACTCGACAGGCGTTCCACCATGGTCGCCGTGGTGATGATCTGACCGGCCTTGGCCTGGCTGGTCATGCGGTTCGCGGTATGCACGGCCGAGCCGAAAATATCCCGGTTCTCCAGCACCACCGCGCCAAAATTGCAGCCGATACGGATAGCCACGATCTGCTCATCAACCTTGAGTTGGGGATGCAGGGTGATTTGTTTCTGCATCTGCGCAGCGGCATTTAACGCATCGTCCGCCGTCGGGAAGGTGGCCATGACCTCATCCCCCATGGTCTTGATCACGGTGCCGTGGTTTTGATCGGTGGCCGCCCGCATGACATCGATGCAGATGGAGACCATGTCGCGTGCGCGCAGGTCGCCCAACAGCTCGTACAGCTTGGTGCTGCCGACAACATCCGCGAATACGATGGCGACTTCTATTTCTTTGCCCATTCAGCGGCCATTATACTTAATCTGGGACGGACGCCCCAAGGCGTTTACGCGGGGCCGCCTAGGCGGCAATTCCCTGATTCACGATGGGAAGCGCCGAATACAGGGTTTCGGGGATGGCGTCCGGGCGCGCCGCGACCTCGGAAAGGAAGCGACGCCAGGCGCGCGCGCCTTCGCGTCCGGCCATCAGGCCGTGCATGTGCCGCGTGATGGAATGCAGCCTTATGCCCCGCCGTGCGCATACTTTGGCGTAGGCAACGACCCGCTCGATGATCGCATTCGGCTCCGGCACCCGCCATTGCGGATCGATCAGGGCTTGTTCCAATTCCGCAAGCAGCGCCGGCCGGTGGTAGACCGCGCGCCCCAACATCACCCCATCCAGGCCCGCCACCACATGCCCGCGAATTTGCGTCACGTCGCTCAAGCCGCCGTTCAGCACCAGCCTAAGCTCCGGGCGCTCCTGCTTGAGGCGATGCACATAGTCGTACTTGAGCGGCGGAATTTCGCGATTCTCCTTGGGCGACAGGCCGCCTAAAATCGCGGCACGGGCGTGCACAATGAGCGCATCGATTCCGGCGGGAACGACTGCGGCAACGAAAGCGGTGAAGAACTCATAATCGTCCCGATCGTCGATGCCGATGCGGCATTTGACCGTCACCGGCAATGATGTGGCATCGCGTAAGGCACGCACGCATTCCGCCACCAATGCGGGCCGTAGCATGAGACAGGCGCCGAACGACCCATTTTTCACCCGGTCGCTGGGACAGCCGACGTTGAGATTGATCTCGGCAAAGCCCGCGGCCGCGCCTATGCGCGCCGCCGCCGCGAGCTCCTTCGGATCGCAGCCG